>NZ_JBALSN010000125.1:0-2536 GCF_036966985.1 Neobacillus drentensis
CCCATAAAATATCACTAGGTCCAAGAACAGCCAGCTTCTGATCCAGGTCCCTAATGAGCCATTTATAGATATTTTCTACATAGATAAAACTAATAATAAAAAATAGGATAAAGGCTAACATGGTTTTTATTAACCTTCCACGCAATTCTTCTAAATGCCCCATCACATGTAATTCTTTGCCGTCCACATTTATGTCCTCCTTTAAAATCAGTAAAAAAAGGACGAGTTCCCCCGTCCTCCCTTTTAAACGAAACCCCTTTTATTTTATCCTTCCTTTTTTACTGCCGTTAAAGCAGGCTTTTTCTCTTCCTCTTTTGTATCACTAGAGACTAATTCATTTGTCGCCGATTTAAATTCGGAAAGCGTCCGTCCAAAAGCGCGGCCGATTTCCGGCAGCTTAGAAGGTCCGAAAATAATAAGTGCGATTACAAGAATAAGTATTAAACCGGGAATACCAATATTCGAAAACAAATAAGGTCAACTCCTTTGCAGGTGTATGTTAATTTGGAACTTTAACTCCCTTTTTTTCTAATTGCTTTTGATGGGCACGACTATGGGCCTTATTTCGGTCTTCTTCAACTTCTGTTGAATGCTGTACACCTAATGGTACTTCAGTGGTTGATACCTGTTTTAGTCCCTGTCCATTTTTTTCGAAAACATACGATGCACGTGTCGATACGTCAGCTCCAGGCTTGGAAACATATGGAACTACTCGGTAGTCTGCCTGCCAGCGGTCCGGTGTCACTCGGCAGCGGACATAGCCACGATAGTCATTAAAGAATTTAATATGCGGGTTCAAGCCTAAAATTTTGTCTGTATCCGCTCGCTTATCAGCTCCATCACCACCTGAAGTGATAGACGTGCCGACGAATTCAGCACCAAAGATCCTCGAATTTGGATTATCGAAATCTTCGATTAAGTTTGTTGCCCAACTCGCATGAACATCCCCCGTTAATACAATCATGTTATTTAACTGTTTAGATTTAGCATAGTTCAATACATGCTGACGAGCGGCAGGATAACCATCCCATGCATCCATACTGTATTTAGGTTTAGTGGCTGTTCCGTAGTTCCTCTGGGCAAAGAAGATTTGCTGGGCAAGGACATTCCATGCCGCCTTGGAGCCATCAAGTTTACCAAATAACCATTGTTCTTGTTCCGTTCCCATCAGGGTACGTTTTGGATCAAGGGATTCAGCGGTCTGAGGGGAGCTTGTATCCCCGTTTGCCTGGTCGTCACGGTATTGGCGTGTATCAAGAACAAAAAAGGATGCAAGATCACCGTATTCGAAGTCACGATAGATTTTCATATCTGCCCCTTGGCGCACTATTGATTTTCGAAGCGGCATATGCTCATAGTATGCCTGATAGGCGGCTGCTCTTCGGATAATAAATTCTTCAACCGACTGACCTTTTTCTGGAATTAGGTCCGCGTAATTGTTTTCAACCTCATGGTCATCCCATGTCACAATCCATGGGAAGGCGGCGTGAGCAGCTCTAAGATGCTCATCGGTGCGGTACTGCGCATATCGGTTTCGGTAATCCACAAGAGTTTTGATTTCCGGACCACTATGAGTTCGAACATTTCCTGTGGAAGCAATATATTCATTTGGTCCGTACTCATAAATGTAATCTCCCAGATGGAAGACAAGGTCTAGATCTTCTTTTGCTAAATGCTGAAAAGCTGTGTAGAATCCATGTTCAAATTGTTGACAGGACACAAAGGCAAATTTAAGATCAGAGACGCCTGTCCCAGCTAGAGGAAGGGTTTTTGTTTTTCCTACCGGGCTTATCTCATTACCACTTTTAAATCGGTAATAATAAATGTGGTTGGCTTTTAATCCGGTCACTTCCACATGGACAGAATGACCGAGATCAGGTCTAGCATGTTCAGTTCCTCTTTGAATGATATTTCGGAAATAATGATCAGTTGCAAGCTCCCATTTAACTGGTACTGTATGCGGCGGCATCCCCCCGCCATTTAATGGATCCGGAGCGAGTCTTGTCCACAGAACAACACCATCGGAATGTGGGTCACCAGATGCAACGCCGAGTGTAAATGGATAGTCACTAAAGGACGGATCGGCGTTAACTTCAAATCCACCCATTGACTGTGCGAGAGCTAGTCCCAGTGATAGTCCTGCAATTTTGCTTGCGCCATGTAAAAAACTCCGTCGATCCATATTTTTGTGCAGTCCATCCATTCCAAGGTTTTTCATCCATTCATTCAAAGGCATCTCACGCATTATGTACATCCCCTCTTTTTAATCAAATTTTAATCTCGGTCTCCATTATAGAGAGGAAATTTTAAGTGAATGTAAAGAATTGTAAAGAAGAAGTTCTTTTATTTAGGCATAATTATGTACAAATTAATAGGTAAATCAACTGATAGACTTATAATCTCAACATTTTTCTAGTTTTATGTGGTTGGGTTTTTAGTGCTAACGTTCTGTTTTTCTTTATATTTTATTCATAAAAATCAAACAAATAAATTTTTCCGGTTCAACAAATTAGTTAATTCAACATCATCCCCCATA
>NZ_JBALSN010000126.1:0-12763 GCF_036966985.1 Neobacillus drentensis
TGGGTTGGAATCATTAATTCCACTCGGAAAATTGGTTATGACCGTTTATGGCGCAATGATATTCTTTATTATTGTCATCCTGGGCATCGTTGCGAAAATAGCCGGCTATAATATTTTTAAGCTATTAGCTTACTTAAAAGACGAATTAATTTTAGGGTATTCCACAGCAAGTTCGGAAACCGTCCTTCCGAAAATCATGGAAAAAATGGAGCGTATTGGCTGTCCGAAAGGGATTACTTCATTCGTGATTCCGACTGGCTATTCATTTAATCTCGATGGTTCAACCTTGTACCAGGCGATTGCAGCACTGTTCATCGCGCAAATGTATGGCATTCATATGAGCATTGGACAACAGATTACATTAGTCCTTATTTTAATGATTACCTCAAAAGGGATTGCAGGTGTCCCTGGTGTTTCAATTGTCGTCCTGCTTTCAACCTTAGGAAGTGTCGGTATTCCAGTTGAGGGCTTGGCGTTTATATTAGGCGTAGACAGGCTGCTGGATATGGCACGTACATGTGTAAACATTGTTGGTAACTCACTAGCTGCTATTGTTATCACAAAATGGGAAGGTCATAAAGTCAAAGAACACATCGAAGAACAAGCTGCATAAGCTTGTCATATTGGAAAAGGCACAACTAGTGATTAATAGCTAGTTGTGCCTTTCTGTTTTTTATAGATGTTGGTACCGGGGCTTTTTCTATCTTCGATTAACTCTTTTGATCGATTTTCGATATAAAATGCCAAGAATGATATAGATAATGACCACGATAGCTGCAGTCCAAAGTCTTTCTTGTAAAACTCCGTCTGTGAATAACACAGGACCTAATCCGAAAAATGTAACTAATGCGATGAGAATGATAAATATAAAGTGCAATAAAAATTTCACTTGATTCACCCCCGGAATGCTCTTTCCTTTGTATATTAGACGAATGTATTTAACACCTTGTTACAGGGATTTAGTTATAAGCAAAAAAAGGGCTTTGATTACTCCAAAGCCCTTTCAGACTGTCGACAAACCCGAAGGATTTCGGGTTTTAAATCGACAGTCTTTTTTGTTTGGCTAATTAAACTAGTCTGTTGATTTCCGTTCCAGGCGGCTTCGCTTTCCGCGGGCGGTTCGGGGAGCCTCCTCGACGCTTTCAGCGCCTGCGGGGTCTCCCCTGTCCCGTACTCCCGCAGGAGTCTTCGCCGCCTTCCACTCCAATCAACAGGGTGCCAAAATCAACAATAAGTAGCTGCTTTAACATAGCCTAATAATTAATTAATGTATATTTCTTTTTACCTCGTCTAATAATCGTAAACTGTCCTTCAATCCTATCTGTCTCCGCTAGAGCATAAGTTGCATCAGTGATTTTTTGGCCATTAACTGTGACGGCACCATTTGTGATGTCTTCGCGTGCTTGACGCTTGGATGGGGAAATTTTCGCCGCAACTAAAAGATCGACCAAATTCTCCTCATTTTGTGAAGTATATGCTGGTACATCTTTAAAGCCCTGCGAAATTTCCGCAGCTGAAAGACTGCTTACATCCCCGCTAAATAAAGCTTGAGAAATTTTGATCGCCTGTTGTAAAGAATTCTCTCCATGTATTAATCGAGTCATTTCTTCCGCTAATACCTTTTGTGCTTTACGAAGATGAGGCTCTTCCTGAACAGCTTTTTCTAATTGTTCAATTTCCTCGTGCGAAAGGAATGTAAAAATCTTTAAGTATTTAACAACATCGGCATCAGCTGTATTAATCCAGAACTGGTAGAACTCATAAGGTGTTGTTTTTTCAGGATCTAACCAAATCGCACCGCTTTCCGTTTTCCCAAACTTTGTTCCGTCTGCTTTGGTCACAAGTGGAATCGTTAACCCATATGCCTTCGAGCCTTCTGGCTGAACTTTACGAATTAATTCCAACCCTGAAGTGATATTCCCCCACTGGTCACTTCCTCCGATTTGCAATCTACAATTGTGATGCTCATATAAATGAAGGAAATCCATCGCTTGTAAAATGGTGTACGTGAATTCTGTGAATGAAATACCTGTCTCAAGACGGTTGGCAATAGTGTCTTTTGCAAGCATATAATTCACGCCTATATGTTTACCAATATCACGCAAGAAGGTAACGACATCCATAGAGCCTGCCCAATCATAGTTATTAACCATGATAGCCCCATTTTCGCCTTCAAATTGGAAAATAGATTCAAGCTGTTTCTTAATACCCGCTACGTTATCTTGAACAGTTTCAAGAGTTTGCAGCTTTCGTTCTTCGCTTTTTCCACTTGGATCGCCAATTAAGCCTGTTGCTCCGCCAACTAATACAATCGGACGGTGTCCGTGCTGTTGAAATCTTCTTAGTGTCAAGAACGGCAGTAAATGGCCGATGTGCATACTATCTGCGGTTGGATCGACACCGCAATATAAGGAAATTGGCTCCTTACTTATTGTATCCTTCAAACCTTCTTCATCGGTTTGCTGGTAGATAATCCCTCTCCATGCTAAATCTTGTAACAATTCCATAAATATTTCCTCCAATTTTGTAAAAAATAAAAACGCCCCTGCATAAATGCAGGGACGTAAAAATTACGCGGTACCACCCAGCTTGAGGAAAATTCCTCCAACTCAAAAAATTAACGGTTAAGACCGTTCTCCACTACTAGCAATCAATTTTCACAGAGAAAGCTCCAGGACGTAATTCATTCTTCTATATGTATCAGCTTGCACCACCGCTGACTCTCTTCAAACAGGGATAGAAGAACTACAGTTGGTTCCCTTCACAGCATACTTATTAAATTAATGTATAGCTTTTTTTACCATAATTATAGTTCCTTGTCAAACATAACTGGAAATTTCAGATAAATGTAGAACTTTGTCAGTTTTTATACCATTGATATGCTATAATGTATGTGATTTTAGATGAGGTGATACTATAGATGGTTGAAACATTACAAGCATGGATCGAAAAAGCAAAATCCGTACTGAACATATTTACCCATAGAAAAACGGTTAAAAGTGCACGAATCACATATCAAGTCGTTTGGAATCTGTTTCTCCTTGTATTAACAGTGGTAATTCTAGGTGGATCATTTGCTACAGGTGTCGGTGCTGGTTATTTTGCCTCACTTGTTAAAGATGAACCTGTCCGCTCCTATGATAGCATGAAAAAGGATATTTATAACTACACAGAAACCTCTGAGTTATATTTTGCCGATAATAAATATCTTGGAAAACTCCGTACAGATTTAGAACGGGAAGAAGTAAAACTAGACGATGTATCCGATTATTTGGTAAACGCAGTTGTTGCAACCGAAGACGAATACTTCTACAAACATAAAGGTGTCGTACCAAAAGCCGTATTTCGGGCTGTCTTCCAAGAAGTAACAAATTCCGCGGTTCAATCCGGCGGCAGTACACTAACACAGCAATTAATAAAAAATCAGATTTTAACTAATGAAGTTTCATTTCAAAGGAAAGCGAGTGAAATTTTACTTGCCCTTCGTTTAGAGAAATTTTTTGATAAAAAAGAAATTTTGGAAGCCTATTTGAACGTTTCTACGTTAGGGAGAAATTCGTCTGGACGAAATATTGCTGGTGTTCAAGCAGCAGCAAAAGGAATTTTTGGTAAAAAGGCAAGTGATTTAACACTACCCCAAGCAGCCTTCATTGCCGGATTGCCTCAAAGCCCATTCGGATATACGCCTTTTACACGAGAAGGTACGATAAAAGAACCAAAATATCTTGAACCAGGTCTTACACGGATGAAAACAGTCCTAAAGAGAATGTTTGACGGTGGTTATATTACCCAAAAGCAATATGCTGAGGCTTCTGCCTACGATATAAAAAAGGATTTTATTAAGCCAGTTGCCAACCCACTCGAGAAATATCCTTGGCTAACGGTCGAAATTGAAAAGCGTTCGATTGAAGTTTTGACTACTGTCTTAGCAAAAGATGATGGAATTTCAGAAAAACAGTTAAAAAATGATGATAATCTAGCTTATAAATATCAAATCTTGGCTAGAAATGCTTTACGTCAGAATGGATACCAGATCCATTCGACAATTGACAAAAAAATCTATGATGCCATGCAGAAGGTAAAAGATAATTATCAATATTATGGACCTGATAAACCTCAGGAAAAAAAGGATCCTGAAACTGGTGAAGTTAAAACGGTTATGGAACCCGCCGAGGTTGGGGCAGAATTGATTGAAAACAAAACTGGAAAGATTATCAGTTTTGTGGCTGGAAGAAATTATGATGATCAACAGCTTAATCACGCAACCAATGCGATTAGACAAAACGGCTCCACAATGAAACCGCTTCTAGTGTATGCACCAGCGATTGAGTTAGGAAAAGCAGCTCCAGGCACGCCGCTGCCAAACGTAGCGTTAAGTCTAAATCCCGGCAGTAGTGCACCTTGGCCGCAAAACTACGATTATCGATACAGTGGACTGGTTTCAGCGAGATATGCCCTGGCGAAATCCTATAATGTTCCAGCTGTTAAACTTTACAAGAGTATCGTTGATCAGCGTCCTGCCAAGTATCTTGAAAAAATGGGATTTACCTCTTTAAGAAAAGACGATTATACAAATCTAGCTACTTCGATTGGCTCAATGACAAACGGGGTAACAATTGAAGAAAATACCAATGCATTCAGCACCTTTGCTAATGATGGAAAATTTGTTGATGCCTATATGATTGATAAAATTGTTGATAAAAACGGCAAGGTCATCTATCAGCATAAAGTAACACCTGTTAAAGTCTTTAAACCGCAAACAGCTTATTTAACCATTGATATGATGCGAGACGTTGTTAAGATGGGGACGGCTGCAGGTGTTAGAAGCCAATTAAACTTTAGCAGCGACTGGGCAGGGAAAACAGGGACAGGAAATCAATATATTGACTCCTGGTTTGTTGCTTCAAACCCTAATGTCACCTTTGGTCTTTGGAGAGGATATGATACACCAAAATCGCTCCAGACATCTGGAATGTCTTATAGTGCACGGACCAATAACTTATGGGCAAAGTTAATGAACGCTGCCTATAAAATTAGGCCAGATTTAATTGATCCAGACAAGTCATTTAAAATGCCAAAAGGAATCGTGAAACGCTCCTATTGTGCTGTTTCAGGAATGCTTCCTTCTGAAGCTTGTTCAAAAGCAGGCTTAATCGAAAGTGATTACTTTAATGTCAATAATGTACCTACAAAAGTAGACGATAGCTTAATTGAAGCAAACTATGTCACGGTAGGTGACAAAAAATATTTAGCCTTAGATTCTACACCAAAAGAGTTTTCCCAATTTGGTCTCGTCTTAAATCCTGATTTTATTAAGCGGATTGTTGGAAGTAACTTCCACAATTATAGTCAACTTATTCCACAGAAGGATCGTTGGGGAAAAATTCTTGTTTCAACCGCAAGAATGTCCGATAACGGAAAGAACCCTGCCAGTGTTAGCGTAAAAGCAAAAGGAAATACCTTATCATGGTCAACCTCAGGGGATAAGGATGTTGTTGGTTATCGCATCTATCAAGGTGGGGTAAGCGCTAAAAAAGTAGGCAGTGTAGTCAATGGTTCTAAGCGGTCATTTAAAGTAGGGACCGGATCTTTCTATGTAACAGCAGTTGATATTGCCGGTAAGGAGTCTGCTCCATCGAATTTAGTCGATGCAGGTGTGATCATACCAACGGATCCAACTAATCCTGTCGTACCGAATGACCCTAACGTTCCAACTCAGCCAACAGATCCAAAAATAACCCCGTAAATCCATAACCCGCATCGAAATAGATTGTTTCGGTGCGGGTTTCTTTATTTTTATTTAGTAGAACAAAAATATTTGTAAGTGTGATCCAATTCAGTTACCAAATATGTAAAAAATGAGTCTGAAGACGGTAATTTTTCTGCAACTTTTGAATTTATCTGCCGCTTTCACAACTTTATCGGCCACTTTTGATTTTTATCTGCCACTTTGACAATTTATCGGCCACTTTTTAAATTTATCAGCCACTTTGACTACTTTATCGGCCACTTCTCTTTTTTAACCCAAACACTTATCAAAATACTCTACTAAATAAACGCAAAAAAGCCAGACGTATAGTCTGGCTCAAGTCAAGTTTATTCCCTCAATAAAAAATGTCTTTTTAATCTTCCATCGTAGAAAGGTCACCAGTTGGAAGGTTTAATTCCCATGCCTTTAGTACCCGTCTCATAATCTTACCGCTTCTTGTTTTCGGCAGTTTATCACGGAAATCGATTTCACGTGGAGCTGCGTGGGCGGCCAGTCCTTTTTTGACAAATTGGCGGATTTCTTCTTTAAGTTCATCCGTTGCCGAGTACCCGTCCCTCAGTGCAATGAACGCCTTAATGATTTCCCCGCGAACTGGGTCTGGTTTCCCGATGACACCTGCTTCAGCAACGGCAGGATGTTCGACAAGCTTACTTTCTACTTCAAACGGTCCCACGCGCTCTCCTGAAGTCATAATGACATCATCCACACGTCCTTGGAACCAGAAATAGCCATCTTCGTCCATGTACGCTGAATCGCCTGAGACATACCAGTCACCTGGCATAAAGTAAGATTCATACTTTTCAGGATTATTCCAAATCGTATGCATCATGGAAGGCCAGCCTTTTTTAATCGCTAGGTTCCCCATTCGATATGGAGGCAGCTCGATTCCTTGATTATCAACAATCGCTGCTTGTACACCTGGAATTGGTTTACCCATTGAACCAGGCTTAATCTCCATACAAGGATAATTACTAATCAGTTGCGCACCAGTTTCTGTCATCCACCAGTTATCATGAATGCGCTTGTTGAATACTTTTGCCCCCCATTTAACTACCTCTGGGTTTAAAGGCTCCCCAACACTTAGGACGTGACGAAGGCTGCTTAGGTTAAATTTCTTAACCAACTCATCACCTGCACCCATTAACATCCGGAAAGCCGTTGGTGCACTGTACCAGACTGTTACCCCAAAGTCTTCAATCATTTGATACCAGGCTTCCGGACTAAAACGCCCGCCTACAATCACATTCGATGTTCCAGTTAGCCATGGCCCAAAGATTCCGTAAGTTGTGCCTGTTACCCAGCCTGGGTCTGCCGTACACCAGTAAACGTCGTCTTCTTTTAAATCGAGCACCCATTTTGCTGTTTGATAATGCTGAATCATGGCATTATGTACATGCAGTACGCCCTTTGGTTTCCCAGTTGACCCAGATGTATAATGCAGGATGAGACCATCGGTTCTATCTACCCATTCAATTTGAAGATCTTTACTTGCAGATTCAAACTTTTTCAGAAAGTCAATATATGGTCCTTGTTCATCTACATTGCTGCCAATAAGGAAAATAGATTTAAGTGCTGGCAGCTCTTGAACAGGTACACGTTCCAACAGTTCAGGCGTGGTAACTAAAACTTTCGCCTCACTGTCTTCCAAGCGATCCCTGACAGCCCCTTCCATGAATGCTTCAAATAAAGGACCAACAATCGCACCAAGTTTGATGGCACCCAATACCGTAAAATAAAGTTCAGGAGAGCGCGGCATAAAAATAAAGACACGGTCGCCTTTATCGACATCCCCGAATGTTTTTAACACATTACCCGCTTTGTTTGATAGTTCTTTCATTTCCTTAAAAGTATACTTTTCATTTCTAGAACCATCTCGATAATAAAGGGCTACTTTATTTTTCCGGAAGGTTTTCGCGTGACGGTCGATGGCCTCGTAAGCCATGTTGACAAGACCCGTTTCATTCCATGTAAATTCCTTTTCGGTTTCCTTCCAATCAAAGTCCCTATACTTTTCTTGATAATTTACTAGATTATGATCCCCTTGTACGACTGGTAACGCTTCCACTTTCATTCAATCTCCCCCTTTGACCCTATTTTAAAATTACTATAGTACAAATATATACNNGTTTATAAGACAGAAAATTTTGTGAAGTTACTTATCAATGATAGATTTTATGTATAATAGAATTAATATGGAATGATTTTCCCAAGGTAGGTGACCGTATGGAACACAAAAAGACATACAATGCCAAACAATTAAAAACACCTCATGGTTCTATTATTGTTGAAGGACCTATTACTGCAGATAAACTAGCAAGCTTCGATTTCCATGAAGACCTTATTGCCTTTCGCCAGCCCACGCAGCAGCATCAGGCTTTAATTGGAATAGCAAACCTTCCAGAAGGCAGAATTATTATTGCCAGACATCTAAATACCATTGTGGGTTATGTAACCTTTCTATACCCTGATCCGCTTGAACGATGGTCAGAGGGCAAAATTGAAAATTTAATCGAATTAGGTGCAATCGAAGTCATTCCAAAATATAGAGGCTGTTCTGTTGGTAAAAATCTTCTTATTGTCGGCATGATGGATGATGCGATGGAAGATTACCTCATCATCACGACTGAGTACTATTGGCACTGGGATTTAAAAGGCACCAAACTGAATGTGTGGGAGTACCGAAAGATCATGGAAAAGATGATGAATGCTGGCGGTCTTGAATGGTATGCAACCGATGATCCCGAAATTTGCTCGCACCCAGCCAACTGTCTTATGGCTCGGGTGGGGAAAAGAATCGATCGAGAAACCATCCAAAAATTTGACCGCCTCAGATTTATGAACCGGTTTATGTACTAACTTAATCTTTGTTCATGATAAATGCTTAGCTAAGGAGGATGTTCCAATGATAATAGAACAAATCATGAAAACAGATGTCGTCACACTTCTTCCGACAGATACAATTGCGGATGCCATTCAATTAATGGAATCAAGAAAAATACGCCATATCCCCATTATCAACGAAGAAAAACATTTAGTGGGCCTTGTCACAGTGGCAATAATCCATGAAGCAACGCCATCTATTTTCCATGCGAATGAGCATCCAGAAGATATGAAAAAACCACTTAACGCAATTATGGAGCAAAACGTTATTATCGGGCATCCCTTAGATTTTGTAGAAGAAGTAGCTGGTGTTTTTTATGAGCATAAAATCAGTTGTCTTCCCATCATAAATAACCAAGAATTGGTTGGAATCGTGACTGAAACAGATTTACTCCGTACAATGGTGGAATTAACGGGTGCCCATCAGCCAGGTTCTCAAATTGAGATCAAGGTCCCTAATCTTGCCGGTAAACTTAGTGAAATAACCACTGTGATTAAGAATCGAAATGCAAATATTCTGAGTGTCCTCGTCTATCCTGATAAGTTGGATGATCAGTACAAAATACTTGTGATTAGATTACAGACAATGAATCCCACTGTGTTGATTCAAGATCTCAAACAGGCAGGTTTTCATGTGCTTTGGCCTAATCTTCCGGGGATTTCAATATGAGTGATAAGTGTTCCTTCGTATTCTCAGATGAGCTGCTGAAATATAAATTCAGCAATCACCATCCTTTTGACCAATTTCGGCTTAAATTAACAGTGGACTTATTAGAAAAGATGAATGCGCTTCATTCAGAAAGTGTCATCCCCCCAAGAATAGCCTCTGATGAAGAGTTAGCCTTAATTCACGACCTGAGTTACATAGAAGCAGTCAAAAAGGCAGGCAATGGTCAATTGTCTCAAGATATAGCAGAAAACTATGGTCTCGGTACAGAAGATACCCCTATATTCCCTAACATGCATGAAGCGAGCGCCCTACTTGTTGGAGGGACACTAACAGCTGTCGATCAAGTTATGACTGGTAAGGCTCAGCATGCTCTTCATTTAGGCGGTGGATTACATCACGGATTCAGGGGAAAAGCGTCAGGATTTTGCGTATATAATGACAGTTCGGTCGCCATCAAATATTTACAGGAAAAATATAATGCTCGTGTTTTATACGTGGACACAGATGCTCATCATGGGGACGGCGTTCAATGGTCCTTCTACGATGATCCAAAGGTATGCACACTGTCCATTCATGAGACAGGAAGATATTTATTCCCTGGCACAGGCAATGTGAATGAACGCGGACAAGGAGTGGGCTATGGTTATTCATTTAACATACCCGTTGATGCTTTTACCGAAGATGAATCTTGGCTCTACGCCTATACACATGCCCTTAGAGAAGTAGCTGATTTTTTTAGACCCGATGTGATTCTTACCCAAAACGGTGCAGATTCCCATTATTTAGATCCATTAACACATCTTTCTTCAACCATGAAAACTTATCGTGAAATACCTAGATTAGCCCATGAAATCGCCCATCAATATTGTAAGGGAAAGTGGATTGCGGTTGGGGGCGGCGGTTATGATATCTGGCGGGTGGTGCCAAGAGCGTGGGCTCTAATTTGGCTTGAGATGACTGAAAACTCAAATTGTTATGGCAGTTTACCGCAAGAATGGCTAGATGCTTGGCAAAAAGAATCTCCGGTAGGATTACCAAAGGAATGGGACGATCCAGAAAATTTATATACACCCATCCCAAGAAAAGCAGAGATTACCGAAAAGAATCTATTAACCCTTGAAAAAGCACTCTACCCGATTCGAAGCCAGCAAAAAAGTGAGTCTATATAAAAAAAGATGGGTTGACCACATTTGGTCAACCCATTTTTCAAATTATTTTGTGGAACGACGGTGTTCAATTCGATGTGGAAGAACCACAATTTGGTCTGACACCTTTTCTTTGTTCATTAATTTGGTTAATAGTCGCATCGCAACCGCACCAATATCATATAACGGCTGAACGATGGTTGTTAATTGCGGACGCACCATTAGTGACAGCCTTGTATTATCAGATGTGATTACTTCAAAATCCTCAGGGATTTTATATCCTTTGTCCTCTGCACCGTGCACAACTCCAAGAGCCATTTCATCAGAACCAACCAAAATCGCCGTAGGTCTAGCAGATACTTCCAGGAGTCTTTCGATTGCTTCAATTCCAGAGTCGTAGGTATAATCGCCTTCCACAATAAGTTCCTCATTATAAGCAATACCAGATTCTTGTAATGCCCTTTGATACCCTCTCAGTTTCTTGATTGTATTCTTCGGCTCATGAAGTGGACCCACGACAAAGGCAATATTCTTATGACCTTTTTCGATAAATTCCCTGATGGAATCATATACCGCTTCCTCATAATCAATATTCACGGAAGGGATCGTGTTCGATTCTTCAATCGAACCCGCAAGCACAATCGGTACAGGTGATTTTTCAAATTCTTCGACATGGTCTGCAGTAATATTGCCACCCATGAATACTAGCCCGTCTACTTGTTTGCCAAGCATTGTATTGAGCAAATGTAATTCCTTATCTTTGTTTTGATCTGAATTGCTTAAAATGATGTTGTACTTATACATCGTGGCAATATCTTCAATCCCGCGAGCCAATTCTGCAAAGAAGATATTTGAGATATCAGGAATAATTACCCCGACAGTTGTTGTTTTTTTACTAGCCAATCCTCTTGCCACAGCATTAGGACGATAGCCTAGTCTTTCAATTACCTCTAACACTTTTTTCCTTGTTACCGGTTTAACGTTCGGATTTCCGTTTACTACACGGGAAACCGTAGCCATCGATACGTTTGCTTCTCTTGCGACATCATAAATTGTAATATTCACCTAAAATACACTCTCCTAGAACGATCATCGTTTTCATTATTTTACATCAGGTTGTATAAACTTAATCATTAGTTTTTTGTTTTTGTTTGTGAGAACGTAAACAATCTTTAATATGTACTTAATGATACGATAATAAGGGAAAAGCCGCAATTGCATTTGTCAACATTTTCTGCAAAAATACTAAATATTATCAAAAAAACCTTCTGCAATGAAAATGCAGAAGGTTTTTAATACTATTTACTTCCAATTAAAGCCGAACATAGTTGGATGCAAGCAGTTCATTATAAAATTTATCAAACTGATTAAGATCCATTTGCTGCTTTTGATCGGAAAGTGCTACAGCCGGATCTGGATGTACCTCAGCCATCACACCATCTGCACCAATTGCAATAGCAGCTTTTGCACATGGTAATAACAGGTCTCTTCTACCTGTAGAATGAGTTACATCAACCATGACAGGTAAATGTGTTTCTTGCTTTAAAATCGGTACCGCTGAAATATCAAGAGTGTTTCTTGTGGCGCGTTCGTAAGTTCTAATGCCTCGCTCACAAAGAATGATTTGACTGTTCCCTTGTGACGCAATGTACTCGGCAGCATTAATAAATTCTTCGATTGTTGCAGCAATCCCTCTTTTTAACAATACAGGTTTATTTACGGAACCTGCCGCTTTTAACAATTCAAAGTTCTGCATATTACGTGCCCCAATTTGAATGACATCGATATAATCAATCGCCATTTCAATATCCACAGGATTGACAATTTCACTGATTACTGCCATATCGAATTCCTTAGCAACACGTTTCAGGATTTTTAAGCCTTCTACCCCTAACCCTTGGAAATCGTAAGGAGAAGTCCTTGGCTTATAAGCACCTCCACGAAGAAGCTTTAAGCCTTTTTCTTGCATGGATTTCGCTACAGTTGCCACTTGTTCATAGGATTCAACAGCACACGGTCCAAATACGAAGTGTGGCTTTCCATCGCCAATATTTTCACCTTTTAATGTAACAATGGTATCTTCTGGCTGTCTTTTTCTAGAGACAAGCAACGCCTTACTATGGTCATCCTGTTGGAGGTCAAGACCTGCTTTAAAAATCTCTTTAAAAAGATGATCAATCGTCGAATTTTCAAAAGGACCATCATTATGCTCTTTTATTTTATCTAGCATCTTTCTTTCCCGCACTGGGTCGTAACGGTATACACCTTGGTTTTCTTTCACCCGGCCAATATCCTGAA
>NZ_JBALSN010000126.1:12784-13034 GCF_036966985.1 Neobacillus drentensis
TAAGTTTAGCTCATCAACCCGTGCCCTCAATTGTTCTAATTCGATTTTTTTGCCCATCCTTCGTCCCCGCCTTTTCTTTTGCTAAACAGATCACCTTTTGAAAAGTTCTGAATGCATATATGTTCTTTTGTGAAAAGCTAAACGTGTACACTCAAATATTTACATTTTTATAATTAGGCTTATTATATCGGATATGTTTTTATTTGTCACTAATTTTTTCTTTAATGGTTAAACGCTTTTAAGCACTAAA
>NZ_JBALSN010000127.1:0-10764 GCF_036966985.1 Neobacillus drentensis
ATATGAAATTATGGAGGTATGTTTACTTGCGGGGAAAATCATGCTCCAAAGTGGGGCCGAGACTTATCGTGTTGAGGATACAATGATGCGGATGGCGGCTGCCTTTGGTATTGAACATACGCATAGTTATGTAACCCCAACGGGAATCATTTTCTCAGCAGAGGGGTCAGAACCGACGAAGACAAAGCTGATTCGAATCTCAGCCCGATCAACAGATTTGAAAAAAGTTTCGATGGTAAATAGCATTTCGAGAAGAATTAGCAGTGGTGAAATCAATCTGAAAGATGCCTGGGAGCATTTAAAGGAAATTGATTCTCTCAATGTAACCTTTCCATTTATGATCCAAGTGGCTGCCGCCTCATTAGCAAGCGGTTGTTTTATGATCATGTTTGAAGGCGGGTGGAATGATTTTATTCCGTCGATGATTTCAGGAGGAATGGGATACCTTAGTTTCGTCTATTTTCATCGATTTGTCCCGATCAAGTTCTTCTCGGAGTTTTTAGCATCGTTTGTGATTGGCTTACTTTCTTTTTTGTTTGTCCAAATGGGAGTTGGTCAACAATTAGATAAAATCATTATCGGCTCCGTGATGACGTTAGTTCCAGGTCTACTAGTGACCAATGCGATCAGAGATTTAATGGCGGGTCATCTAGTTTCGGGGTTATCTAAGGGTGCGGAAGCATTTCTGACTGCGTTCGCGATTGGAGCAGGGATTGCCGTCGTATTATCTTTTTTGTGAAATGAGGTGGATTTACCATGGCAGTTCTTGCTCAAGCAATCACCAGTTTTATTGCAACAAGCGCCTTTGGGATTCTTTTTAATGCTCCGAAGGAATCACTAATCAAGTGCGGGCTGATCGGAATGGGTGGCTGGTTAATTTATTTCCTCCTGGAAGACTCCACGGATAATGCCATTTTTGCAACATTGGCCGCAACTATTTTTATAGCCGTTCTCAGTCAGGAACTAGCAAAGTTCTATAAAACGCCAGTGATCATTTTTAGTGTGGCTGGGATTATTCCGCTCGTACCGGGAGGTCTGGCCTATGATGCGATGCGGAATTTTGTGNNATTACATTGGCTGCAAAAGTTTTCATGCTTGCGGGGTCAATTGCCTTCGGACTAGTTTTCTCTGAGGTAATTAATCAAATAACGAAAAAATTTAGACAGCATAAGGTGAAAGCCTAATAAAATTCCCTTTTAGTCATATACTAAAGGGGAATTTTATTAAGAAAAAATTAAGATTCAATTGCTATCATTAATTGGAAAATGTTTTCCTTTATTGCCTTGAACTATTTTAGTAGGTAATATAGTAGTATATTACTAGAATCTCCAGCAAAGACTAATATAAGGAATGGTACAATCATTTATGAAAAAAATATTAATTGCTATTATTGTTGTCTTCATATTAGTTATCAGTGGTATAACGGTTTTTAAGGTAAAGTTTGACCGTCCAGCAACAGCACAAGTTACCGAGGCTGCATCAATAAAAACAAGGACACTTGCACTCTTTGCCAAAGAGGCTCCGAAATTGCCTGATAGTATTAAACTGGATGTACCGTTAATCAATCAAATGGACGCACCAAAACTCTATAATGGCTGTGAAATAACCAGCCTGGCGATGATTCTTAACTATCACGGAATTGAAGTGACCAAAAATGAGTTAGCTAACAAGGTGAAAACTGTCCCATTAACTTATAGTAACGGGAAAAAGGGAAATCCTAATGCAGGGTTTGTCGGAGATATGGCGAATGGTCCAGGACTAGGTGTTTTTAATGGTCCCGTATTAGAACTTGCCCAAAAATACGTCGGTGATCGAGCAGTTAATTTAACTAATCATTCGTTTGATGAAGTTTTAAAAGAAGTAGGTCAAGGATTACCAGTCTGGATTATCACTACATCAAGCTTTGCACCTGTATCTGTTTTTCAAACATGGGATACTCCGCAGGGGAAAATCGATATTACCTTTAGTGAGCATAGTGTTGTAATTACGGGCTACGATGAAAAGTATATTTATATTAACAATCCTTATGGGGAAAAAAATCAGAAATTAAATCGCGCTAGTTTTATTAAGGCTTGGGAGCAAATGGGTAAACAAGCGATTGTTATTAAGAAGTAAAAAAATGCCTGATGTGGATTCAGGCTTTTTTTTTCTGGAGATTTTTTGGTCTCTTAAATGGGCGAAGGCAGAGGAATGAATATCCCTCTGCCTTCTTTGTTGAATTCATTAAAGAATTCTTATCGTAACTTGTGAGTGGTTGCACTTCTTGTTGTCAACATCGCAAGTAAAAACTTATATAATAATCATTGTTTGTAAAAACAAGTTTGCCGCGGTTATTTTTCCACCTGAAGGTTTAATACCTAAACGACGTAAGCCCTACCTCTCTTACATCCTAACGGCTCCGAAGCCGATCCAGTGTGAATAAGTTTTTATTTTAAAACATAAGCAGAATGCCAGAAAAAATTCTTACTTTGCGTTATCTAATTAATTACAAGTTACATAAATGTGAAGCACAAATATTTATATTACAGCAATCTGGCGTTGTTGTCAACTATTCTATTATTAGAGGAATATCATGCGAAATAATAGAAATATTCTATAAGGATCGGAACGGAGGGTTAGCGATGATATTTTTTCGGAGATTGTTACTGACGGCAGCTAAGTATCGGTATCGGACGGTGTTATTAGTAACAATTTTTTATATTTTTATAAATGCCGTTGTTATGAAAGTACTTGAACCAAATACATTTGAAAGCACCTTCCATGCCGTTTGGTGGATTCTAACAACAATGACCACAGTAGGCTACGGAGACGTGTACCCTACGACACAATTAGGCAGAATTTGGGCGATGGTCATCGTCTATACAGCGGGAATTGGGCTTTTTGGTGTTGTCATTGGGATGATCGTCGATGCTGTATCACAGTACAAACGGATGAAGGAGGAAGGAAGAATGACTTTTAGGGGAGATAATCATTATGTCGTGATCGGCTGGACCGCCAAAAGTAAAAACACGATCAAGGAGCTTTTTATTGGTGATACCAAAACAGAAGTTGTATTAATTGATGAATTAGAGAAGACACCATATGAACATGAAAGGTTTCTTTATATTCAGGGGAGTCCAACGGATGAAGATACCTTAAAAAGGGCCAAAATTGAAAGTTCGAAAGCAGTACTGCTTTTTGCTCCGGATGGTATCGAAAACCCTGATTTAGCAGATGGAAAAACGCTTTTAATCGCCTCCTCCATTGAGCGCTATGATGAAGGGATGGAAAAGAATATTTATACGATTGCAGAGATACTAAATGAAAAGCATGTCGGCAATTTCAAACATGTCAAGATTGATGAATTTATTCTTTCTCATGAATCGGTGTCTAACCTGATGGCAAAATCGGCGCAGACTAAAGGGGCCAGCCATTTGTTTACACAATTATTAAGTCGTAAAGATGGGGATGGGGGAAGTGATTTATGGGAAGTGGAAGTAAGATCCGACTGGAAGACATACGGAGATGCTTATGAGTCCCTCAAGAAAAAAGGTGCCCAGTTGATTGCCGATCGAAGTGATTTAAATATTCTAAAAAAATGGAGCGAACCCATACCTAAAGAAGCACGATTGTTTGTAATCTGCGATAAAAATACATATCAATCACTTTAAAACAAAAAAACGCATCCTCGCGATGCGTTTTTTAATAGGTTAGACAGCCAGCAATAACGATACCGATCGAAACAGAAAGTAACATGAGAAAAAGCCCAACTGCCTGATTGTCTTCCTCGATGCTTTGACTGACATTAAATCGAGGTGTCAGCCATTCAGCCAGATAAAAGACTACAATCTGAGCGACAATTCCGATTCCTCCCCATACCGCCATATCCATAAGTGAAATGGAATTAGCAGCAGTAGAGTACAAGACAATGGCAAGCCCAAGAAGTCTTCCGCCCAGGACATAACTCGCTGCCTTATTTCCTTTTGCCATTAAGGAAAACTCCTTGACCTTGGTGGTTACTTCCATTAGAACCAGTCCTACGAATAAAAGCCCAATTGAAATGGCTAAATATAATAAGAAATTTGTCATTTACATTCCCCCTGTTTTTGAATACCTACCGGTAAAAAATAAGATTCGTTCCCTGTAATTTTTCCGCCAGCTCGAATGCCGATACTACTTGCTTTACCTGCAATAAGAAATGATCCGAATACTAATGAAAGTTCTTCGCTTCCCTTTTCTGTTTCCAGTGAAACAGTAGGGAGAGGAGCATATTGTTGAAAGACTGAAACTTCCTCCTTATAGGTTTGGAAGGTATTTTGAGCAGTTACATTGGATTGTTGATCCCAAATCGTTACCGTGTCTCCTTCTCTGCCGAACGTTGGTTTTTGAACATAGGTGCTCTTCCCGAAAAATTCATCTGCTTCAAAATAGGTAGGAAGCATATACTCCATAATCCATGCCTGCTCTTCCGTTGTAAAATAGGCACTCTGTTTCGCTAACCCCCATATTAAGCATTGGATTGACTTTGGCTGCAGTAAAAAGGCTGAGACGGGATTTAACATGGACAATTTCTCTGCCTTGACCAGGTGTAATAATTCGATTCCAACCGAATCTCCTGTTATTGGGTCCCGGTCGTTAACAAGATGTTCAAGTGGATAGGTTTGGCGATATAATACATCAATTGGATAATCCTCCTCATCAACAAGGACACCGTCTTTGATTCGAAGTTCGGACAATGGTACGGTTCGATTGTGAACCTGACATAATTTGCTTAAATATTGAATGGTATTCCAGTCTTCCATATGGTCGGAATGGGCTGTGAACACAACGTTAGGGTCTCGTTTTCCTTTCGCTGCTTCGAGTACTGCACGTGTAATTCCAGATGAAAGCAGTCGTTCTCCGCCGCTATTTGGATCCGGGTAACCAAATTCTTTGCAAACCTGCCCGTTCATATGAAAACATTCGAAAATAAATGTTGGTGTATCACTGTTGAATTCCAACAATTTGAAACCATCCTTGGTTAATACAAAATCGAATCTGCCAATAATTGTTTCAGGGTAAAGGTTTTTTAACCTCAAAAATGGGAGACTTGCCGGAGGAAACCCAAATTCAAGGAGTTGATCATTTGTAAGACTCCGTAATAGGCGGGCAGTTTTGAAAAAAACGGTACCCATTCGCTCCGTTGCTTCCTGTAATCGCTTATAGGTTTGTTCAGGAATAGAATAAACATGATATAGGCTGTACTCACCTTCGTATAAATCAGACCAAAAGGCTGGGAATTTTGAGTAAAACCTTTTTCGCTTCACGGCATATTGTGACATATTTATCCTCCAAATCCACCCTTAGAGCCACTGCCGAATCCACTTTTAAAGCCCGATGAGGATTTGTATGACTTATATGCCGAGGATTTCAAGAGTGATGATTTATTGCGATAATAACTTCCTCCATAAAAATAATGGCCATAATGGGACGAATGGGTATCATCACATTGCCAAACCCCTTGATCATCATCCCAGTCCCAGTCTCGGCAGGTGCTGTCGTCCGGCTTGGGCGGGCGATCGCTTGAACAGCCAGAAAGGGTGCCGGCTATGAGGGAAGTGATGACACCAGTCACTAACCATTGGGTTTTCTTCACCATTTCACGCTCCTTTTTTTATTTGATAATCTAATTATAAAAGCAAACCCTAGGAAAACAATGGTAAAATGAAAAGAAAAGGAAAGAGTGATGAACTTTGAGGTTGGAATATCGAAAGGATGACGAGTATCAAAAGTTTCCTGCCCTTTGGAACTATCAACACTTAACGGTGAGTGAGGCTGTAGCAAGGATGTCGTGTGAATATTTCGTAAAGGAAGGAGAAACGTATGTGGTAAATGCCACTGCCATTGATCCTGATGGAACGACTGTCCTGTATGTAAAAAAAGAAAATTCCTACACGGACGTTACGGAGAAAAATTATTCACATATAGGTTTTGAGGTGAGAGAGCTGCAAAGAAACGGGTCCGTTCTTATCGAGCAAAGGGAAGTGTGGAATCATGAAGAAGTGCTGACTCTTCTTCACTCCGATTTTATTTACATTCAAAGAGATGGAAGGTGGTTGGAATTCAATCTAGATTCAAGAGAGATTGATGAAGATCGAAAATGTTATATTTATTATGGGAGTTTTACAGGGAAAACACGATAGAGACGGTTGGTTTATTTTTTTTGGTATAGTAGTAGGGAAGTATAGACGAAAGGTGAGGTACCATGATCGAATTATTGCCTCTTATGCTTGAACGTGTTGGTATTCTTATCATTGTAGCGTTTCTTCTCTCACGGATGAAATCATTCCGTCAAATTATAAATAATGAACACGGAATTACCGCTAGAGCAGCGATGATTGCAATATTCGGTGCCTTTGGAGTCATTAGCAACTACACGGGTGTAGAGATAGGACATGGGACGATTACTTCCCAGGACTGGCTGACAAATATGGACAATGAAAGTGCCATTGCTAATACTAGGATTATGGGAGTAACAATTGGTGGTTTACTTGGCGGACCTATTGTTGGTATTGGGGTCGGTTTAATTGCTGGCATCCATCGCTTGACCTTAGGAGGGTTTACAGCTGAGGCATGTGCCTTATCTACGCTTATGGCGGGGGTTGTCACGGGTTTTTTAAGCAAAAGGTTTAAGATTCAAGAAGGAAATTCGCCATGGAAGGCCGTAATTATGGGAATATTCATGGAATGTGCACAGATGGGGATTATTCTTTTAATAGCACGGCCATATAACGAGGCTATGAATCTAGTTGAGGTCATTGCCCTCCCTATGATTGCTATTAATGGCTTTGGAACCCTACTTTTTGTGTTAATTATACAGGAGATTCTGCAAGAGCAAGAGCGAATGAGAGCACTTCAAACACATAAAGCTTTGTATATTGCCAATCAAACACTGCCCTTCTTCAGACAGGGGTTAAATGTGGATTCGTGTACAAAAGCAGCCGAGATTATTCTTAATTGGACCAATGCGGATGCCATTTCCATTACAGATCAGACCCATGTCCTTGCCCATGTTGGTACAGGCTCAGATCATCATATTCCTTCAGGAAACATGGCAACGGAATTAACTAAAACGGTGCTGGAACAAGGGAGAATCACGATTGCAAAGTCTCCACACGAAATTCAATGTTTTGATCCACAATGCCCTTTGCAGGCAGCCATTGTATTACCACTAAAGATTCATGCTAAAACTGTAGGGACATTGAAGTTGTATTTCACAGACTCTAGTAAACTTGATCGGGTTGAACAAGAGTTGGCAGAAGGTTTGAGCAACCTATTTTCAGTCCAATTAGAAATGGCTGAGTTGGAAATACAGAGAAGATTATTAAAAGATGCGGAGATCAAGGCTTTGCAAGCACAAGTCCATCCACATTTCTTATTTAACGCCATTAATACCATTTCAAGCCTAATTCGAACAGATGCGGATAAAGCCAGGAGTTTATTAATCAAACTTAGTACTTTCTTCCGAAGTAATCTTCAGGGGGCTAGACAAATGCTCATACCGCTTGAAAAGGAACTTGAACATGTTGAGGCTTACCTAACCATTGAACAAGCACGCTTTCCAGATCGTTATCATGTTGAATTGGATATTACACCAGCGTTAAAAAGGGTGCTCATTCCACCATTTACCCTGCAGCCATTAGTTGAAAATGCAATTCGTTATGCATTTCCAAAAGCAAAGAGTGGGACAGTATTAGTCCGTGCATTTCAGGAGGGGGAGAACATGGTCCTTCTTACTGAAGATAACGGAAAAGGAATCTCACCAGAGCTGCTTGGTACATTGGGGAATCAAACAGTAGATTCTTCTGCTGGAACAGGAACAGCACTCTGGAATATCAAAAAGCGAATCGAAGAAATTTATGGTCAAACTGCTTCATTTCAAATAGAAAGCAACTTAAATAAAGGAACGAAAGTATCAATTACACTACCGTTAACACAACAACAAAAAGTGGGGTGAGGATGTTGTTAAAGGCCTTTGTTGTGGATGATGAACCGTTAGCAAGAGATGAATTGGCCTATCTTCTCAAACGAAGCAAACAGATTGAGATTGTAGGGCAATCGGATTGTGTTGAAAGCGCGTTAGAAAAAATAAATAACCTCGACCTAGATGTGATTTTTTTAGATATCCAGCTCGCTGATGAAAGTGGAATCGAAATTGCTGCACATATAAATAGACTTGATCATCCTCCATTCATTGTCTTTGCGACCGCATTTGACGAATACGCCCTTCAGGCTTTTGAATTAAATGCTGTTGACTATATCTTAAAACCTTTTGAAGAAAAGAGAGTCTTACAAACGATTGAGAAGTTGTATAAGCTAATAGAAGGTCACAAACAAGCGATTCCATTTTTAAATCAGAGACATAATTTTGGAAATGAAAGGCCAGAAAAGCTCGCTATCACAATTGATGAAAAAATTGTAATCGTAAACATTAGTGACATACTCTATATTGGTACAAATGAGGGGAAAACAGTCATTGCAATAGAGAATACAAAGTACTCTGTCAGTGATTCGCTTGTCACTTTCGAAAGAAAGTTGCAGCATTCACCCATCATTCGTGTCCACCGCGCCTATTTAGTTAATGTCGATGCCATTGTTGAGATCGAGCCATGGTTTAATTCTACCTACAACATAATTATGAAGGATGGAGAAAAGGTTCCAGTAAGCAGAACCTATACAAAAGAGTTAAAGCAGCTTCTTGGTTTTTAAGAAGCTGTTTTTTGCATTTCATTCTATTATTCTTGTTTTTCATCCTTTAAAACTTGCATTTTAGGATGAAAACCTTATGTTAACGTTTTCTTTCGGTATGATAGTGATAAGAGAAAAAGGATGTAGGAGGATGAAATTAAATGAATGCGGTTTCAATTGTAATCGGCTCAATTTGTATTTTAATGATTGCTTATCGCTTATACGGAACATTCATGGCAGCAAAGGTATTAAAATTAGATGATTCAAAGCCGACACCGGCACATGAATTAAACGATGGAAAGGATTATGTTCCAACCAATAAATGGGTAACATTTGGTCATCACTTTGCCGCCATCGCTGCAGCAGGACCACTTGTCGGTCCCATCCTTGCAGCACAATTTGGATACTTGCCCGGTTTATTATGGCTCTTAATTGGAGCAGTGATTGGCGGAGCAGTCCATGATGCAGTTGTCCTATTTGCATCAATGAGGAAAAAAGGAAAATCCTTATCAGAAGTTGCGAAAGACGAGCTGGGGCCTGTTGCGGGTTTTTGTACGGGTCTTGCGATGCTTTTCATCATTACCATCACAATGGCGGGTCTTTCTATGGTTGTTCTTCATGCACTTGAACACAATCCCTGGGGAACTTTCTCAGTGGGAATTACAATTCCAATTGCGATGTTGGTAGGAATTGCTTATAAAAAAACTGGTAACTTAAAATTAACATCCACAGTCGGATTTATTCTCGTAATGGTTGGCGTTTTTGTTGGTCCGTCCATTCAAGGTACGGTATTAGGTGATTGGCTGACATTAGATACAAAAACATTAGCTATTATTCTACCGATTTATGCGTTTTTTGCAGCTGCATTACCAGTATGGCTTTTACTTGCACCACGTGATTATTTAAGCAGCTTTATGAAAATTGGCGTATTTATTGCCCTGATCATCGGGGTATTCATTATTAATCCCGCAATTGAGATGCCTGCTTTCACAAAATTTACATCAGGCGGCGGCCCAGTTCTAGGCGGACCTGTTTGGCCGTTTATCTCAATCACAATTGCTTGTGGGGCGATCTCTGGTTTCCATGCTTTCGTAGGTTCGGGAACTACACCAAAAATGCTTGATCGTTGGTCTGATATTAAGGTTGTTGGTTTTGGGGCGATGCTAGTAGAGTGTGTGGTTGGTATTATGGCATTGATTGCGGCAACAGCACTTCAGCCGGCAGACTACTTTGCCATTAACTCGACACCTGAAGTATTTAAGACACTTGGTATGCAGGTACAGGAACTGCCGAAACTTGCTGATGAAATTGGGATTAATCTTGAAGGCCGAACTGGTGGTGCCGTAACATTAGCGGTAGGTATGACCTATATCTTCACTGGCATTCCATGGTTTGCAAAGCTATCATCATACTTCTTCCAGTTTGTTATTATGTTCGAAGCGGTATTTATTCTAACTGCCATCGACTCAGGAACTCGTGTTGCTCGTTATTTAATCCAAGACTTTTTCGGGGAATTCTATAAGCCGCTGAAGAAGACAGATTGGATTCCAGGATCTATTTTTGCAAGTGCATTAGCATGTTTTATGTGGGGATACCTGCTATTCTCAGGGGATATTGGTTCTGTTTGGGCTCTGTTTGGTGTTTCCAATCAACTAATGGCATCGATCGGTCTAATTGTCGGTGCGACAGTGATTTTGAGTATTGCAGACAAACGCCGTTACATGCTAACCTGCTTGATCCCGCTAGCGTATCTCTTTGTTACTGTAAACTATGCTGGTTACTGGATGGTGAAAAATGTTTATCTCAATCAGGCAGCCGCAGGTTATAGTGTTTTAAATGGGATATTGTCGATTATTATGTTATTACTGGGTATGATTATTATGATTACAGCTATTAAGAAATGGATTAGTATGTGGAATTCACCTCGAGTCAAGCTGGAAAGTAAGATTGCTTAAACAAAATGAAACCGATGATTTCGGAGGATTTCGAAATCATCGGTTTTTTGTGTATTAGTAAAACTGAACAATCGGAAATACAAAGAACTATTATACTTATATA
>NZ_JBALSN010000128.1:0-2915 GCF_036966985.1 Neobacillus drentensis
TGGAAAATATCTACACCAGCTTCAACTAATGGGGTGAGCAATTGTTCAAGCTCATTAGAGTTCTTAGCTAATTTAGCTTGATAATCGGTTCCTTTCCATTGTGAATAACGAAAGACAATTGGAAAATCAGGCCCAATTTCTTTCCGGCAAGCCCGAACAATATCTGCTGCGAATTTTGTTCGCTCTCCTAAATCCCCGCCATAATCATCTGTACGCTTGTTCGTTAGTTCCCAAAAAAATTGATCAATTAAGTATCCGTGTGCTCCATGCAACTCAATTCCGTCAAAGCCGATGCGCTTCGCATTTGCAGCCGCTTCGGCGTATGCATCAATCATTTCAGCCACTTCTTCTTTCGTTAAAGCCTTTATTTTCTCATTTCTCTGGCCTCTTAAAGTTAATCCAGACGGACTAACAGTAGGTGCGTCAATATTTGGTTCACTGCCTGCTTTTCGGGCAGCACCTACATGCCATAATTGTGGAATAATTTTGCCGCCGGCTTGGTGGACTTCATTCACTACATTTGCCCAGCCATTTAAAGCTTCCTCACCATAAAAACGGGGAATATCAGGGCTCATTACTGCAGCTGGGTGATTAATCGCTGTCCCTTCAGTTATGATAAGCCCAATTCCATTCTCTGCACGTTTGCTGTAATATTGTGCAACATTTTTTCCCGGGATTCCTTTTGGCGAAAACATGCGTGTCATTGGGGCCATCACTAACCGGCTAGCTAACATGTCATTTCCAAATGGTACAGATTGTAACAAAGTATGACCTGCGAACTTTTGATCCAAGGCGAGCACTTCCTTTTATTTATTCGTTTTATCCTGCACCCTTTATTCTATAATTCGTCTATAAAAATATAAACTGATAAGTCCTATGTTTATACTAATATTAAAAACTTAGGCGATTTAGCAGGTTATTTATAAAACGACAAACAAACTAGTCGCGATACTTTTTATCACAGGAATTCCTACCACAAAACAAAATAGAGTGCAAGGAATCCCACATTATTGGGTGTTACTAAGCACTCTGTATAAAATTCTAATATTTTTTTCTTACTTTCTCTTTCACAGATTCCTTCTTCAATAATTCCTTCACTTTCTGAAAATAGAGAAATGTTAGTTCACCACTCTGATTACCCCGATGAAGCATGGGATTTCATTCGAATTTCGTAGGAGCTGAAGACTTTTCCATATAAATAAGCAAAACTGAATTGTAAACCAGAAGCTATGTAGAAAGGCAGGGCTAGTGAACCCAATCCAAAAAGATAGCCGGTAAAATACGGTCCAATCGAGATAGGCAGCCTGATTGAAAAGATATTGATGCTTGATGCGAAACCACGGCGCATGTCACGAGTCAAACTCACACTCAACGCTTGCTGTGCCCCTTGTGTACCTCTGTTTAAAGCCGTTCGTATGATATACAAGACAGAAACAAGTGCATAGGACGATAGTAAGGGCATCAAAATCAAAAGCAGGCTTGCAATGAGACGAACCAGCACAATGGACCTTATTGTCCCGTGTTTGTTGGATAATCTTGCTTGTAAGACCGAGGTAACACCTGTCGCAAAAAAAGTGACAGCCAATGTGCCTCCAATCTGTATACTGCTTACCCCGAATTTAGCCGAAAACCAATAAGACATCATGGGTCCCGTAAGCCCAATGGCAATCCCGTTAAGTATGTTAATGGCTGCGAGCTTTAAGACCGCAGAATTTTCTTCGCGCAGGATTCTCTTTTCTTGATTCCCTAACTCCTCTTTTATATATCCTGGTTGTTTATCAATTTTTCCTTCCTGAATGGTTAAAATGATTGCCGCTGTCACAAAGGATAAAACGAAGATAAAGAAGAATATAGGGCGATAGGAAGTGCCTTCTTTAAGATTATGATTCCATAAGGCCGTGATCCCCGCCAGCACTGCACCTGCCGCCATTCCGAAAAAGCTAAGAGCATTATTCAGACTATATACCTTTCCACGCTCTATTTTTGGGATAAAGGCCGCCAGCCAAGCCTGCTCCGCCGGGGCACATGGACTGGGAGAACCGGCGTCCGCTTTCCCAAAACCTGAAAGTGTGATTGCAATAAATAACAAAATAGTATTTGTAGATAATATCCCAATCAACGCACATCCGGCTGTTAATAGTTCAGAAAAAAGGATAAAGGGTTTTCTCCCCAGTCGATCGCTATAAATACCTATGACTGGGGCTAGTCCTACACCAAGCAAACCTCCGGCAGCAAGCACACTTCCAATCGCCGCTGTACTCCAACCCAGTGCAGCGAGGTATAGAGACAAATCAACAACTAGCATGCCTTGTCCAATACTTCGAATAGCATTGACCAGCATAAGTTTTTTGGCTGCCGGATGAATTTGTCCGGCTCCTTCATCATCGTTCTTACCAAACACAAACTTCAACTTNNTCTCCTGTCATTTATTCACATCCATTTCGGTTTACCTATAAAGGAAACATCACAATGGATGCATTATGCCTTTAGAAAACAAAAACCCAAATAGCGGATACAGCATAAGTTGTTTAAAATGGTGATGTTCGAAGCAAAATAATCCGAAAGGATCTGGCTGACCGATGAAAAACGAGGATAGTTTATTAGAGAGGGAAGGAAGCGACATGGTTAAGCATCCAAACAAATGGGAGGAATTCATACAAAATATTAAACAAAATATCTATATTGTGTATCTCGCATACCGTCATTCGAAAACACCATGGTATGCTAAAGCATTTTCATTATTGATTGTTGCCTATGCGTTAAGCCCCATAGACCTTATTCCAGATTTCATTCCCGTATTAGGTTATTTGGATGAAGTTTTTCTGCTTCCCTTGGGGATATTAGGAGTGTTCACCCTGATACCGAATCAAGTATTGCAAGAATGCAGGGTGATGGCCTCCCGAACGCCTAAAATG
>NZ_JBALSN010000128.1:2949-11463 GCF_036966985.1 Neobacillus drentensis
TGGTCGGCAGCGATTGTTATTCTCCTCGTTTGGATCAGTTTCGCGACCACGGTTCTTTTTAAATGGGTCATATAAAAAAGGCGCAAAGGTTATGTATGCAGTCCCTTAGCACCAAATTTGCAATCACATATTTTTATTAGAGTTTTATGTTTTTTTTGATGCGGGTCTGTCTAGCTGAAATCTCCGATAAATGATAGGTGATGACTGTATAATGGGGGTGCAATTAGCGTCCTGTACAGCTTTTTCAATCAGATAATGTTTTGGCGCCCATTGGCAGACTGGATCCGTCGCATAAGCGTCCCCAGTTAAAGCAAAAGCCTGGCAACGGCACCCACCTCCGTCTTGGTGTCTTAGTTCACACGAAAGGCAGGGTTCTGGCATCCATTCTTCACCGCGGAAATGGTTAAAAGACTCTGATTCATACCAAATATGACTTAGTGACGAGTCAAGAACATTTTCAAAGGAAAAACCCTCAATCATCCCGGCTGTCGGGCAAGGAAGGACTGCCCCATTTGGTGCTACCGTTAAGCCAATCGTCCCCCATCCCCCCATACAAGGCTTAGGTGCCTGAGCATAATAATCAGAAATAACCCAAATGATTTCGATTTTTTTCCCAATGCGCGCTTTTGCGGCGTCATAGATTTCACGGGCACGCTCAATCTGAACACGGCTTGGCAAAAGCTGCTCCCGATTGAGCAAAGCCCAGTTATAATACTGTGTATTCGCCAGTTCCAGACGTTCAGCACCCACCTCCTCGGCGAGTTTAATAATCTCATCCAAATGATCAATATTCATTCGGTGCAACACGACATTTAATGATAAATACATTCCGGCGTTTTTTACCGCTTTGCAAGCTTCCCTTTTCTTGTCAAAAGCCTTAAAACCGCCGATGATGTCCGAAAGCTTTGCATCGCCTGCCTGAAAGCTCACCTGCACATTTTCCAGTCCGGCATCACAGAGCCGGGCAGCCTTTTCAGTTGTTAATCCAATGCCGCTGGTTATGAGATTAGTATACATCTCTAATTTATTTGCATGGCGGATAAAAACTTCCAAATCGCCTCGCAAAAGTGGTTCTCCACCGGAAAAATGAACTTCTACAACTCCCAGATCAGCCGCCTCAGACAAAACACGGCACCACTCCCCGGTCGATATTTCCATTGCCTTTGAAATCATTTCTAAAGGGTTCGAACAATATGGACAATGCAAAGGACAGCGATGAGTTAGCTCCGCGACCAAGGAATATGGGGGGGGAGCCCCATTATTATTCTTTGTTATCGACTGAACCATGTTTATGGATCACCACCCAACCCTGATCCTCCATTTCCCGGAGAAACTCAGAAATATCTGCTTTCATCGTTTTCAAATCAGGCAAAGCACTTGTATCTGCAGTTTCTGTGTCTGCCTTTAGTGAAGCCCTTATTTTTTCAGTGATGGTGTTTACGGTTTGTCTTCCGTCACATAAAGTAAGAATAGATGCAGCCGTTTCGTTCAAGACCACGACCTTTTCCGGTAACAAAAGAAGATTCTTTTCCCTTACTTTATCAAATTTTAATCGCGCCTTTGCTGCGAGTCTTGGAATACTGTCAACTAAAATTGACTCCACCACCTTTCATTTATTTTTCGGGTGAGTGATAAAATCATCGTTCACTCTTATAGGGGATATGCGTTTTCGATGGCATCAAGTTGTGCCCACAACACATCACACTTGAAACGCAGTGCGGCAACAGCCCGCCTTTGATCTTTCGGAGTTTGGCAATAGGTTAACACAAGTTTAAGGGCTGTATCGGCATCACGCGGCGCCTGTGAAAGGCGATTTTGAAAATATTCCAGTCCTGCACGGTCAATCCATGGATAAAGGCGCTCAATGACCTTCATTCTCTTTGACATTAAATCAGGAGAAAACAATTCGGTTAGGGAGGAAGCAACGGCTTCCATCCATGGTTTTGTCCGCGCAAAGTTTACATAGGCATCAACAGCAAATCGAACACCCGGAACGACTCTGACCTCCTGCGCTACTTCTTCCCGGGATAACCCCACAGCTTCACCAAGCCGAAGCCATGCTTCAATTCCACCTTCTTCCCCTTGCGTTCCGTCATGGTCAATGATTCGCCCAATCCATTCACGTCGCATATCCCTTGACGGCAGCCTAGAAAGAATAGCTGCATCTTTAATCGGAACTGATTTTTGATAATAGTACCGGTTAGCCACCCAACCGCGGATCTGTTCTCTGCTTAATTTTCCTTTATGCATCGCTACATGAAATGGATGTTTGTCATGATAAAAGGAACTTCCAACAGCTTTTAATTGCTCTGTGAATTCATCCCTCGTCCATAATTTTTCCTTTGTTTCATTTAACACCTTTTCTAGGTTAAGGAAATCACCTTGATCCAAAATGTTCACACCTCCACTTCCATACCGTCATAGGCAATCTCAAAACCTAGCCGTTCCAATGTATGCCTTTCCATTGAGTCCTTCTTAAGAATAGGGTTGCTGTTGTTTATGTGAATCAGAATTTTCCGTTTGGCTGAGTATTTGGCTAGCTTTTCAGCAATGCCCGATGGCCCGCTAATTGGTAAATGTCCCATATTTCTTGCATCGCGCTTGGTTGCACCCAACTCAACCAATTCAGTTTCTGACCAAAAAGTTCCGTCCACCATCAAGATATCCGCCTTCTGAAAGCAAGCTTCTATAGCCGGGGTGATCCTTTCTAAAGTAGGAAAGTAAGCAAGGCATCTGCCGGTACTCTCATTATAAAGAACCAGCCCGACCTCCCATAAATCTTCCGGGTCATTCTCCTCCTTGTTTGACTGGGTATAAAGCGGCGGTTTTTTAGAAACGGGGACCGTCTCGATGATGATGGTTCCTTCTCCTCCTACACCCGGAAGTCCTATCCGCTTGCGATGATCAGGGTGAAGAGACTGCCATTCCCATGAACAATAGTTTTTCAGTATGGGTAACACTGGAAAGAATGACTGCAAACACTTTCGTACTGTCTCGGTTCCATAGATGGTTAAACAAGAACCCTCCCGTAATGACAATAACCCAATCGTATGGTCGAACTCGGCATCGGTTAAAATAACACCAGCCAGCGGAGTCTCTCTTATACCTGGACCCGGATGCAGGGCAGTAAACGATTCAATCTGCCTGTGAACATCCGGTCCCGCATTAATGAGATACCAATCCTTTTCATTCGAACTTACAGCAAGCGATGATTGTAATAACGGCTGGTGCGAATCGTTTCCTTCGCGGACACTATGGCAATTTGGACATGCACAATTCCACTGCGGAAAGCCGCCACCAGCCGCTGCTCCTAAGACTCTAATTCGAATTTGGCTTCAGTCCTTTCACTGGAGACTTGAATACCTTCTTTGCCAATATTCCTAGGTTTACCTAATGCCCTTCCAACTTGCCACCCAATCGCTATATTCACTACAGCCATGAGGGGATACAGGAGATAGTCACCCACTGGTTCTGGGAGCAGGAGATCGACGGCCAACCATCCTCCGGCTGTTGCACACCCAATAATCGCGCCAATCATTGATTTTAGGTACCGCTTTATTTTCATATTCCCTACCTCCATTGATTTATAAAACTATTAAATGCATGCGCAAGCAGGCTGTGCTGTTAGCCAATATAGGCATACATTGTCACCTCAGGAGATGTATTGATCACTTTATACTCAGGCTTCACCCACATATTCGCTACCCCCTTTCATGACACCCACATTGAAAATTCTCACCTGCGCGGGGGTGTCGGATTTTCCCTTTCAAAATAATCTATGTAGATAGATATCTCAAAATAACCAGAATTTTGACCTGAAGATGTCCTAATGTGGTATTGGATTTGGCAATATATTGCAAAAAGGGACAAGAACAAAAAGAAACAACCTAAGTCCGGATGATGATTGAACTCAGGTTGTTTACGTTATGATTATCTACTTACTAATATAATGATTTATTAAATGATCTAACTCTCGTTGTTATAGATGCAACTCCAAGAAACGTATCAATCTTTTAGAAATCCAACTAATCAATAAAAAGATATATCCCGTACGGCTCAAGAATAACTTGGGATACTTTTAGTTTTTTCAACTTCACCTCAGTACTGGCTACTCTTTAAATGAAAATTAACTGTCCATTGTCCATTTTGATTCATTATTCCATGTGTGTGAAATGACAGTTCAGAATTATCTGATCTGTAATGTTGCAGCTGTGCTATGATCGTTCCTTTATACTCATTATCACTTATTTTCTGAAACGATTCTGATTCCTCACGAACTAACGTATTCCCAATCCAAATATACGGGTTCCCAATCAAACTTTTAGTATCCGGACTAACTGGGATATTTGAATTTGTGGTTATCGTATAATGCAACTGAATGTCTTGGCCATGGTTTATTATCGAATAATCATTGATAGTTAACCTGATTCCGTTATACTCGGATGAACCTAAGCCATTACTTGACTGAGCATTGGTCAATGTTGGGTAGGCAAATCCAAAGAGTAAGGAAATGCATAAGGCGGCACCAATGAATCGCACGGTATAAATCGGTAATTTCCTCATATTAACACCATCCTTATTTTTCGTGAATATCTGATGTTTCGTCAATGTATAATTATCCTTTTAAGAAACAATCTGAGTCCGAATTAGAGAATCAGACTCGGATTGTTTCTGGAGTAAAAATCATTTCTTTTTGGATAGCCATTCCGCTAGTGCTTCAGCCTCTGCACCTTTGGCCATACCTGCTGGCATGCGGTCGCCACCATTAAGAATTTTATTCAATATGTCCTCTTTAGACATAGTTTTACCTATGTGTTGAAGATTTGGTGCTGTTGCGCCTTGAAGATTATCCCCGTGACAGGAAATACAACTTCTTTTGTAAACCTTTTCCGGATCGATAACAACGTCTGCTTCCCCTTGTAATTTTGCATTTTTATTTATAGCTCCAGGTTTTAACTTACCTCCGAGACCATAAACAACAACCTTCGTACCACCAGTAATGACTGCAACATATTCTTTGCCGTCAACAGTATATATGGAAGGTGCCATTTTGATTTGTTTTCCTCCACTTTGCATGCTCCATAATACTTTACCTGTTTTAATATCAAGAGCATTTACCTTTCCATCCAATTCCCCGTAGAAAGCAAGACCGGCGGCCGTACTTGTGAATCCGCCATACATCGGCTCGTCCGTTTTATTTTGATATACTTTTTTCCCTGTATTCATATCAATTGCTGTAATGGTACCAGAAACCTCAACATCCTTTGGCAAAGGAAGGATCTTTGTTCCTGGGAAGGTATTATTATCTTTTGCAATCTCTTTTGCATCTTTAGCGGCTACCATTAAATTAGGACTATTAATACCTGGAATAAGCACATAGTTGGTGTCAGGGTCATATGTCTGTGGAGCATAGCTTTCTCCACCTGGTGTTCCTGGCCATTGGAGAACTGCTTTACTCTCATCGCTTGGTACGTCCGAATGCTGAATCTTTACAAAAGGTACCCCATCATAAATGGTCTTCCCTGTTTTTGCGTCCCACGCATACCACTTTCCATTCTTACCGCCTTCAACCACAACCTTTTGCTTTTTCCCGTCAACCTTTGCATTGAGAATCATCGGTGTTGCGGCAGCGTCATAATCCCATATATCATGATCAACTTGAGTAGATGACCACTTAAACTTCCCTGTTTTACTATCTAAAGCAGTGATAGAATCGGTATATGGATTTTTTCCTTTTCTATCTGCATCATAAAAGTCCGGAGCTGGATTCCCTACTGCAAAATACATCATATCAGTATCTGGATCAAACGACATCGGTGTCCATACGGAACCACCCCCCGTAAATTTACCTTTCGCCCAGCCCGTTCCTCTTTTAGGAACGGTCCAAAATGGCTCTTTCCATAGCGGTTCCAGGGTATCTGCTTTAAACGCCCAAACAAAACCTCGTGTACCATTATCACCGCCGCTGCTACCAACGTAAACGTTGCCATCATAATACATCGGAGCTGAAGATTCATAGTATCTGTTTTCTAATTTGATAGTAGGTTCATGATCCCAAAAGTTAACCATTTTTAACAGTTTTCCGTTCTTCGCATCCAGTTTGGCCAGCCGATTATCGATCATCAAGACAAATACATTCCCATTCGCCACTGCGACACCCCTACTTGCCACATTGGACTGCCATGGCAAACCATTAATATGATCAAGTACGTCCTTGGGCGGTGTCCATGCCCAAAGCTTCTTTCCACTTGCGGCATCGATTGCAAACACATGATTTTTCGAACTAGTCACATACATGATCCCGTCGTGGACGACAGGGAAATCTTCTTGTAAATTTGGAATATCCTTATTCCAATCTAAGATATCCTGCTGCCATGCAATCCCCATTTTTGTTACATTCTCTTTTGTTATCTCTTTATAAGGCACATGTCGGGTATGTTGAAGGTCATACCCCCAATTTGGGAATCCTGTCACATCTTCCTGACTTGCCTGGTTGGATTCCTTGGTTTCCTCTTTTTTGTTATTAGCATTATTCTTCTTATTATTTGACTGACAGCCAACTATAACGATACTTGCTAACAAAACTAAACCTAATGACTTTAAATATCGCATCACGAAAATACCCTCCTGACATTATGAAATAAAACATCGATTTTTGATGATGAATTTTTCCACTTTCAGTCTTTAAACCTCCTTAAGATATTCAAATTTTTATAAGAACATTGGTATAATTACCTAAGGCACAAAAATTATGCAAATAGTGCTAATTCTTCCTTCTCTCTTTTAGTTTAATTGTACTGTTGGACTACCCATTACTTATTTTAGGCATAAAAAAAGGCAAAATGGGTCAGTCCCCCATTGATGTAAAGCTTCACCACGCTGGGGGACTGACCCAAAATCCTATAAATGGATTTTAAACATATTTTAATCCAAGGAAAACAAAAACCCGAACAATGGACTTTTTAAATGTCCATTGTTCGGGTTATAGTTAAAATAGCATGGGGATTGTAGCTGCTGCTATTCTGGTCGTTCATCCAAGGTGTGATACCAAACAAGCGGACCAAGGTGACCGAACTCCCCAACCGCCTCCTCCATCAACCTGTGTGCCTCTTCATATGCGCAGGCAGGTAAAATATCCAATTCATGATACCCCATATTTCCATAGTTATAGACAAGCAAAAACCTATCTGTCTCCCAAAGCTCAAGTCGAAACACATGCCAATGGTTCCTCACATTCAATTGAATCCCTGTGTAGAATGTTTTCTCTCCCAGCTGTTGATAAGCAAACTCCGCTGTCCCTCCTTTATAGGACCTACCTTCCTCAAATACAAGTGGGTAACCTTTCGTATATAGGTGTTCCATACCTTTCAAGGTTTCAAGACTGGTTTCCCTTTTTGTCGCCACAATCACAGGAGACAGCCTATCTACTCCTATTTCATGGTATTCGATGGTACCACTGTCATCCCATTGAATATGGAAACCCGCATCCTGAAGCACATTTGCCCACCTTCCGAGATCTGCGGAATTTTTCAATTGTTCGCAAGAGAGAAACAATCCATCCTCCGTTAACAAACGATGGACTATTTCTAAATAACGACTGTCACCATAGGTCGGATTCTCCTTCATGTACTCTAGAAGTGACCAATAGTTTGAAATCATGATAGGCCCCATAATCTCATGAAAGGTCCGTGATGATATGATTAAATCAAAAGAATTCAGGGAAAAGTGCTCAGTTACCTCCATAAAATCCATTTGGTAAAAACTCACATTATTAAGCCCTTGCTTTATTGCCAACTGCTGTGCACATTGAATTCCATTTCCACACTGTTCAATGCCAACGATCTCCGCATCTGGAAAAATCGAGGCGTACCAACAAGACAGCAACCCATTATCACACCCAATTTCCAAAATCCGCTTCGGCTTTAAATGAGTTTGCTGATTGATCCAGTTGAGCAAAGACTGATGGAAATTCATCGTCCATGATTCTACCGCCAAACTGAAGGCCAGTGTTCGGTTTTTCACTTCATAAAGATTCCCTTTTAGTTTACGCTCCATAATGGGTTGGAGTTCCTTAGTCAAGAAGGAGTCAACCTCGGTTACATGCCTCCAAAAGTCTTCTTTGGTAAAGCAGTTTTTGATACCCAGTGACTTAAAATATGCAGAAACTCTTTGTGACTTTAATTTGTTATTTATAAACATAGTATTATCTCCAGTTTAGGTGTATACAGTTTGTTTCAACAGGGTCAGTACCTATTAGTTGGTATTATTATCTGGTACTAATTATAGCATAAAAAAAACTTTACTCCTTAGTGAAGTAAAGAAAATGGAAGAAATTTAGAATGCCCAAAAACCCCCCTAAAAATATTCCTATAAATCTTAGAAATATACTTGACTAATCGTAAGAAGAGACCGCCGAAGCGATCTTCATCTTTATCTAATCAGCCCCTATAGTTAAATAGAATCTCACAATCCAAAATATACCTTCTTATTCATGAAAAGCGACCGGTTGATGAA
>NZ_JBALSN010000129.1:0-5200 GCF_036966985.1 Neobacillus drentensis
ATTGTATGCCGCCTTATTAAAGATGAAAGGGGATTTGCCTATTTTTTCATGGCACATGTGGAATTCCAGTAGGTAAATAAGCAGATCGCACTATTAGCCAGAATTGGACAACCTACCAAGAAAGGAAGTTTCGCTTTATCATTTCTGAATCATATGATAATATAAATAAAGATGTAAAATAGGTTGTTAGAGGTGAAGAATAATGCGATTTTTTTGGACCCTTTTCTGGTCATTTCTATTAGTGCAAATGCTTACATATGTAGTGAGCTCAATGACTGCAGGTGCAAAATATGATTTCGTTACTGGTACTGTTGCTGCTGTTGGTGTAACTATTCTAATTTACGTAGTAACTGCATTAATTCCAAACGAGCCAGTTTCAAAACATTAAAAAAGGTCATCCATGCGGATGACCTTTTTTATTATGGATTTCTATTTAACCGCTAATGAAATTTCTCCATTGCTGATACCTATCTCCACTTTGGATTGATCATGTAGCTTTCCAGCAATTATTTCACGAGCAAGTTTAGTCTCGATATTTCTCTGGATAAATCGTTTTAACGGTCTAGCACCGTATATTGGGTCAAAACCATTTACAGCAATAAATGCTTTTGCCTCCTCATTGATGAGAATATCTATTTGTTGATGTTTTAAACGATTTTGCAATTCTCTCATCATTTTTGCAACAATATTTTTTATCTCCTCAAGTGATAGTGGCTTAAAGAGAATTGTCTCGTCTATGCGATTTAAAAACTCTGGCCGGAAATGCCCCCTCAATTGACTTATCACTTTTTCTCGAACCGCATCAGGGATTTCACTTTCATTTTCACTTCGTTCTAGCAAAAATTGTGAGCCAATATTGGATGTCATAATTATCACTGTATTTTTAAAGTCAACTACACGCCCTTGCGAGTCGGTAATTCTTCCGTCATCAAGCGCTTGAAGGAGAATGTTAAAGACTTCAGGATGGGCTTTTTCAATTTCATCCATTAAGATAACAGAGTATGGCCTTCTCCTTACTGCTTCAGTTAATTGTCCGCCTTCTTCGTAGCCCACATATCCAGGAGGTGCACCAATCAAGCGAGAAACGGCATGCTTCTCCATATACTCTGACATATCAATCCGGATAATGTGTTCTTCACTGTCAAATAAAGACTCCGCTAAGGCTTTTGCTAACTCTGTTTTTCCAACCCCAGTTGGACCTAAAAATAAAAACGATCCGATTGGCCGGTTAGGGTCTTTAATTCCAGCACGAGCCCTTAGGACTGCATCTGCCACTAAATTTACAGCTTCATTCTGGCCAATTACTCTTTCATGCAGGATCGATTCTAATCGGAGCAGCTTCTCTCTCTCGCCTTCGACTAATTTAGAAAGTGGAATTCCAGTCCACCTGGATACAATGTTCGAAATTTCTTCTCCTGTCACTTCTTCACGAAGTAATCTTTCATCTTTAGAAGTTGCGGTTTCGAGTTCTTTCAGTTCCTTTTCTGCTAACGGAATTTGACCGTGTCGAAGTTCTGCTGCACGATTTAAATCGTATTTATCCTCTGCCTGTTGAAGCTCCCTGCGAAGTTTCTCAAGCTGCTCCCTTTTCTCCTGCAATTTTTGAATACTTTGTTTCTCCTGCAGCCATTTTGCCTTCATTTCATTGGCTGTCTCTTTAAGGTCCGCAAGTTCCTTTAGAAGTGCTTCAAGTCGTAACTTGCTTCCTTCATCCACCTCTTTACTTAAAGCTGCTTCTTCAATTTCTAATTGCATAACTCTGCGGGTTACTTCATCTAATTCTGTTGGCATAGAATCTATTTCAGTCCGGATTAGCGCACACGCTTCGTCAACAAGATCAATGGCTTTATCTGGCAAGAACCGATCCGTAATATAACGGTCTGATAAGGTTGCCGCTGCTACCAAAGCACGATCATGGATTTTAACACCATGGTGGACCTCATACCGCTCTTTTAAGCCTCTTAAAATTGAAATGGTGTCTTCAACGTTTGGTTCCTGGACAAGTACCTGCTGAAATCTTCGTTCAAGTGCAGGATCTTTTTCGATATATTTTCTATGTTCATCAAGCGTTGTTGCTCCTATACAATGAAGTTCACCACGTGCAAGCATCGGTTTTAACATATTTCCTGCATCCATAGCACCTTCCGTTTTCCCTGCACCAACAATCGTATGAATTTCATCGATAAATAATAAGATCCTGCCTTCACTCTTTTTAACCTCATTTAATACGGCCTTTAATCGTTCTTCAAATTCACCTCTAAATTTAGCACCGGCAATTAACGCACTCATATCTAATGAAAAAATGGTTTTATCCTTTAGACCCTCTGGAACATCTTTTCTAACAATTCTTTGTGCCAACCCTTCTACAATTGCTGTTTTTCCTACACCAGGTTCACCGATTAATACCGGATTATTCTTTGTTTTTCTTGATAAAATCCGGATGACATTTCGGATTTCAGAATCACGTCCAATAACAGGATCCATTTTTCCTGCTCTAACCTCTGCAACAAGATCCCGTCCATATTTTTTTAAGGCATCGTATCCTGCTTCGGGATTTTGTGATGTCACTCTTTGATTCCCCCTTATATCTTTTATCGCTTGTAAAACATGTTCTGGCTGCTTTCCTAAAGCTCGTAATATCTTTCGCATTTCTGAGTCATCTGAATAAACCACAGCTAACAGAATATGCTCGACAGATAAATATTCATCTGAAAATTTTTGCTTATATTCTTCAGCCTTTACGAGTAACTTCTGCAGCCTTGCTGTAATATATAGTTTTCCTTGTTCTACTCCACTGCCGGTAACCACTGGTTTTTTTGACAGAGATTCCATAAGGTTCTTTTTTGTTCTTTCAGAAGACACTCCCGCCCTATCTAAAATGGCAGAAATGAGACTATCTTCTTGCTCCATTAATGATATAAATAAATGAGGTTCATCAATCTCTTGATGATTTTGCTTAACGGCTAACGATTGGGCATCCATCAATCCTTTCTGTAACCGTTCTGTCATTCGGTTCATATCCATTTTTCAACACCCTCTTTGACCATTTTTGACCTTTGTCTTTATTATAAAACAATCCCGTCTAAAAAGAAAATTTTCCTCGTTTAGAAAATACAATCTATGATCGAGAGTTTAGACAAAAGAAAAAGCCACCCAATGGATGACCTTTTCTGTATTAAATTTATGGTTTTCGCTGATATGTCCAAACTCGTTCATCATTGGAAGTCTCAGGGAATGCATCCCCTGCTTTTAACTTGATTTTTTTCGGATTATTGACATTGCTTCCCGTATCTCCCACTTCAATATATACACCATTATTAGGTGCTTTACTCCCAGATTTAAACTGGCGATTTTGACCCATTCTTTTTCCCTCCTTTTCTTCACACTGTTATTATTTCCGTTTCAGGCTCTGTCATTATTGGCATTTCTTACAAATTCCTATACTATTCGACATTATTTCCTAAGAAATAAACAAAGTCGGCACGAAGTTATGACGATTGTATGAACTTATTGCTCATTTATTGCTAATTATTCTTTGTTAACAATATAATTATAGTATTATCTTGTAAATCCAACCTTGACTGTCAATTTTTTAAATCAAATTTTCGTACCTTTAAAGGTGGTTATGAGTATGCAGTCAGTAAGAGAAATGCCGGTACCACTGTCCCATCTTTTTGATACAGTTCACCATATAAAGAAAGTTGAAAAAGGTACTTTTCTATTTCAGGAAGGATCTACAGCTGATGAATTGTACATAGTACAAAGTGGAATTCTTCAAATCAGCAAAATCATTCCTGATGGGAGAGAACTCACATTAAGAATGTGCTCGCGTGGTGATTTTGTCGGTGAATTAAACTTATTCTCCCCTTCTTCACGATATTTATTAAGTGCTCGTGTTGTTGAGAGCGGTGAGGTAGCGGTTATTATGAAAGATACGCTCGAGGAAAAACTTTCGCAAAATTTAGCACTTTCTTTCGAATTTATCAAGTGGATGAGCCAACAATATCGAAAAACCCAAACTAAGTTTCGTGATTTGGTTCTTCATGGTAAAAAAGGAGCTTTATACTCTACACTTATTCGAATTACCAATAGTTATGGTACCAAAACTAATAAAGGAATACTAATCGATCTGCCATTAACCAATCAAGAGTTAGCCAATTTTTGCGGTACTTCACGCGAAGTTGTAAATCGTCTTTTAAGCGATTTACGCAAGAACGGAATTGTATCCATCGATAAGGGCACGATTACTATTCATGATTTGGAATATTTAAAAAGGGAAATCGATTGCGAGGACTGTCCAGTAGAAATCTGTAAAGTGGATTAGGAATTCTTTAAGCGAAAAAAATCGGTCATTTGACCTGTTGTTTGTCGAGAATGGTATTTTTCTCGGCAATTTTTTTATCTAAAACATATTCTGATTTTGTTCCTGCTAATGGCCTGTTGATTTTTGCTCCAGGTGCTTCGCTCCAATCAACAGGGGTCAATCAACATAATGTATTGCCACACACCTTTACCAACCTGGCTAAGTGTGTGGCAATTTTTTTATATCTTTATGTCTGTAGTCCTGGGGTAAAGTGCCAGTATTATGGACATTCCACTTTGTCTCTTGGTGAGTTTTGTTTGTAAGAACCAGGATTACGGACATTCCCCCTTATCTCTTGAAGAGTTTTGTCCGTAAGAACCAGGATTACGGACATTCCCCCTTATCTCTTGAAGAGTTTTGTCCGTAAGAACATGCAGTTCATTGCGTTCATCAAATTTCGTTTGTTGAATCTAAATATGAATCGGCTTATATTGAAACCCTTTTAAACTTAATGGCTCTGTTTTATTCATTATTGATTTTCGTGTAGGTATGAGAATTAATAGGCGGAGAATTTCCGGCTAATGTAAATAAAGGAAGCTTAAGAAGGAGATATAAGAGGAGATATTCCGATTAACTGCTCTAAATAAGACAAAATCCAAAGTTTTGGATAATACTAAACGGAAAAACTTCCTTTATTTTTAAGGAAATATGGGTATTTCCCAATTTAAACGGAATTTTACCGTTTATTTTTCAAACACAGTGAAATCATCATTCAGTTATAACAGGGCTAACTTAATAAAACAACAAAGTTTGCGGAAACACATCCTTTTAAAAAGAATAAAATGATAGTGTGGAAGATCTTATTGAAATAACCCTCTATTGATTGGAGCGGAAGGC
>NZ_JBALSN010000129.1:5236-8748 GCF_036966985.1 Neobacillus drentensis
CCGGCACGCCCGCGGAAAGCGAAGCGCCTGGAGCGCAAATCAATAGACAAGTTGCATAGACCATGCATTAATAATTCTACAACAACTTAACGCGGCGAATTATTAAAGATTATTGTACCCAAAAAAGGCTATCGAAAGTTTTTCGATAGCCTTAATCGGTCATTTGACCGATTCTTTTTTATGTTAGTATACCTATTTGAATAGCTGATATCGTAAAGAATAGTGCGGAATTTATGATTTCGTAAATGCCAATTTGTTTCGGGGATAATGACCTGCCATAAAAAACAATCGCTCTTAGTAAACTAGGGATAAATGCTAATGCAACAATCCAAACACCTAAACCAAAGCAAATTAAAACTAACATAATATGGTAAAACCATGAAATCCATTTAAATTGGGTGTTCTTCTTTTCCCTAATCATTGTTTTTACATAAAAGGTACAGCCAACAAAAAATAGGACCGATGTTAAAAAGGTGAAAACAATTGTCTCGAAGTTTATTTCCCCATCTGTTAAATAACTGCTTGCTAATCCGGCAATTGAAAAGGCAAAAACCGCACTGAGATCATTCATAAACGCCCGGTCTTGATTCTTTGAAGTATAAAAAGCATTTATCATAAAAAACGGCAGCATCAGAAGGCCAAAATATATAATTGATGGTCTTTCAAACAGAGGAAAAAGTAAAAATAGTAACGATGGAATCATATATAAAAGAGTCCATTTTGAATAAAAAGAGATTTTTTTTCTTTTAAATAAGAGGAGCATCGGATAGGTTGCCAAGTATAACAAGAGCCAGCCGATGAAAAACGGGATATGTTGCCATATGAATCCTCCTTTAATGACACCAAGCCAAAAAGGTATGATTAGCATTGCCCATGCACCATGTTGCTTCGGTAAAAATAACTTCATTATTTTCACTCCTTTTTCCTGACTAGCCTAAATATAAGCTAGCTAAGCAAAAATATAAGTGAAACACATCACATAATTCCATAAAAAAGAAGGCCTTCGCCTTCTCTTTGTGACATCTTCTTAACTTTTTTGATCCATTTTATGAACAAGCTCTTGAAGTAATTTCAAAGTCCAAGTTATCGCCCTTTTATCATCAATATGAAAGCAAGGGATATTAGTTGTCAAAGTGATTACCTTATCCATTTTGTCTTTCCAGTATACAATAGCAGCAATATTGGACACGCTTTTTAATAAAGAAAGGTCATTTTCATCTCTTAATAACAGCAACTTTGGAAAAGACTCTAGTTTGTAGCCTTCGATTAATATCACATCTGGCTGAAAAAATGTCATCAATTCTATCTGGTCTTCAAGCGAATAATAATGGTTCTCGGCTTGGAGGAGTAAACATCCGTCCCCTTCGACGATTGATGCAAGTGCTCCTGCCTTTACATGTTTGTCCGTATCTTTCAGTGGTAGATATCCTGGTCTGCCACCATGCCCATGATGCTTTATGGTAACTGTCTTAACCCCTTTTTCTGCTAACAGGTTTATCAACTTTGAAGTGATTGTTGTCTTTCCACTATTTTGATAACCGACCACTTGAAAGATGACAGGAGTTACCAAGGCCATTCACTACCAATTTGATCTTCAAGCAGCAGGACATCGACTTCACTGCCAGCTGCATAGCCTCTAGTTCCGCCTGGAAGAATCATCAATGAATTAGCCCCAGAAAGGCTCATAATGATGTTAGACTTGTCGAGTCCACTCGGTGTGGCCCTTAGTCTTCCCGCATCGATAAACGTTGAACTTCGAACAAACCTAGTGAATGGATTTGCTTTAGGAAAATCCACCTCTAATAGAGCTTTTTCAATTCGAAGATGCGGTTTTTCTGAAAAAAGCATTCTTCGGATGATGGGGCGGGCAAACAATTCAAACCCTACATAGCATGCTGATGGATTTCCCGAAAGCCCAAATAGAAGCTTGCGATTAAACTGTGCCACGGTCGTCACACTTCCAGGCCGCATGGCAACTTTATTAAAGAAAACCTCCGCACCAAGCTTTTCATAAATAGCAGGCAGATAATCAAAATCACCCACTGAAACCCCTCCGGTTGTAATTAACAAGTCAACATTGTTTAAAGCATTCTTCACTGCTTCAAAACAGGTATCAAACTCATCCGGGAGCTTGCCAAAATAGCGGACAATCCCTCCAGCTCTTTCTATTTGCGCTGCAATCATATGGGAATTACTGTTACGAATTTTCCCAGGAACTAGGGGCTCGTTCACCTCTAACAGTTCCGTCCCTGTAGCAAATAAACCGACAAGAGGTTTTTTTGCTACGGCTACATGTTCATATCCAAATGTCGCAAGCATGGCCTGTATCCCAGGATTGATTAACGTCCCTTTTCTAACCAAGATTTCACCTTGCTTGGCATCCTCTCCACTGAATGAAACATTATCACCTTTTTTAAAGCGGCGTTTAATTGACATATAGGGAATTCCATTCTTTTCGTATCCCTGTGCAAGTTCGAACATAACCACTGCGTCTGTACCCTCTGGCATCATCGCTCCAGTCATAATTCTTACAGCTTGGAACGCACCAATTACTTTTTTTGATACCATTCCAGCACCAATATGATCGACAACTTCAAACTCAACTTTGTTCGTTTGTGAAGCATCACGGGTATCGATTGACCTGACAGCGAAGCCATCGTAGGGAGCCCGATCAAAATGAGGAACATCACTTGTTGCAATTAAATCCTCTGATAAAAAGCGGCCATAACTTTCATTTATTGAAACCTTCTCGATCACACCCGGTAATTGATATTCCATAATTTTTTGGACAGCTTCCCCAATTGGTATTGGTTTTCTTCTTTCAAACAAAATCATCAACTCCTGCGATAAACATATATCTGTTTTTGATATATACCATTAATCATTGAATAACCTTCATTATAAGCTTATTAGAAACATAACAACATATCAAATGTCACAATTTAAAGGAATTCAAACATAAAAATGTAAATCATATCGAATGTGTGATTCAGGTCACCTAATTTATTGCTTTTATAAATTATAATTACCGTAGATTTACTCAACAGTATTTTTTAAGGAGGAAATATACGATGAGTTTCACTATTACTGCAGATTCATTAGTTAAAGATATTGTAAATGAATTACCGAAAACAAGTGATGTTTTTAAAAAGAACAGGATTGATTTTTGCTGTGGAGGTAACATTCCATTAGCTACTGCTGTCACGCAAAATAATCTTAACCTTGATACTTTATTAGAGGAATTAAAAGAAGTATTAGAAACATATGAAAATGCCGAAAAAGACGTTGAAGTTTGGACTAACTCTGATTCAACTACGATTATTAATCATGTCATCTCCAATTACCATCGTGTATCAGAAGAGGAATTAACGCTGCTTAGTCCATATGTAACAAAAGTATCACGTGTCCACGGTGATAACCACCCAGAATTATTACAGGTGAATGAACTCTTTTATGAATTCAAAAAAGAATTGATGGAACATATGGCAAAAGAGGAAGCAGTTGTTTTTCCT
>NZ_JBALSN010000130.1:0-1267 GCF_036966985.1 Neobacillus drentensis
AAATTTAACAGAGCCAAAAATTAAAGATTACTTCTGATTTAAACAAATAAAGGAAGACAATAATTTGAATATAAACAAATTAAAGATAATAAGGAATGTATTATATGGATTGGAAAGCAGATCGAACATCAAAAAAAGCTATATATAAACAACTGGCAGAATATATCGAAAACGGAATTGCGAATGGTACTTTTCCCCCTGATAAACCATTGCCTTCTGAGAGAACCTTAGCTAAAGATCTCAATATTAATAGAAGTACAGTTGTGGCTGCATATGATGAATTGCAGTCAAATGGGCTAATTCAAAGAATTAGAGGAAGCGGTACAACTATAAGTAAAGATATTTGGGGAATTACCAAGAAACGTATTCCTTCCTGGAACAGGTATATTGAAGCAGGATCCTTTTTACCTAACTTGCCTGTAACCCAGAGGATCAGGAAAGAAGCCGTAGAACATAAGTTAATTAATCTAGCTAGCGGAGAACTTTCAGAGGATCTATTTCCATTGAAATACTTAAGGGAGATTACCTCTTCTCGGTCGTTTATTGGAAGCTTAGGTTATGATCATCCGCAAGGAAATGCAATATTACGAGAAACCATTGCAAAGCATGTTAAGCAATATCGAAAAATAGAAACGAATCCTTCATCCATCTTAATAACATCTGGGGCACAACAAGCATTACACTTAGTGGTTCAATGTCTATTAAAACAAGGTGATGCAGTTGCATTGGAAGATCCCTCTTACAACTATAATCTTCCAATATTTAAATCAGCAGGACTGAGACCTTATTACATTCCTGTAAACCATGATGGAATCAACCCGGATGACATACTTTCCTTGCATAAAAAGCATCGAATACGAATGATATTCCTGAATCCTTCTTTTCAAAATCCAACGGGTGCACTATTTAGTGAAAAGAAACGGAAAGCGATTCTTGAAATATCTTCAGAACATGGGATCCCCGTTGTTGAAGATGACCCTTACAGTTTAACATCCTTTACAGGGGAAAAGGTCTCTACTTTAAAATCAATGGATGTCAATGGAAATGTTTTATATATAAGTTCTTTATCAAAGATCGTTGCTTCAGGATTAAGGATTGGTTGGATCATAGGCCCAACCTCTGTTATTGAAAGACTCTCAGATGCGAAACAGCAAATCGATTTTGGTCATGCAAGTTTTACACAGTGGATAGCAAATGATTTTATAGAATCCGAGAATTTTCAATATCATATTGCAAATTTAAACAAACAATTAGAAAAAAGAAGAGA
>NZ_JBALSN010000130.1:1329-1651 GCF_036966985.1 Neobacillus drentensis
GCATTCATATTTGGTGCAGGATAAAAAAAGAGGTGAATGAACCGCAATTACTCGAGGATTCAATCAAAAAGGGAGTCATTTATGTCCCGGGGTATACGATGGGGTCTCAAAAAGGTTTTGTTCGTTTTACATTTGCAAGGGAAAATGAAGAATCCATTGATGAAGGAATTAGAAGGTTTGCGGAAGCACTTGCGTCTACTAATATTTGAAGTTAGAAGGGATCATGTATTGACGTGATCCTTTTTTGATAAACAACAAATGGATGGGGAAAAAAGTATCTTATTGGATGGTAATAAAAAATTAAAATCGGATAATATGGAGA
>NZ_JBALSN010000131.1:0-7916 GCF_036966985.1 Neobacillus drentensis
GTATTAATATGTAATAAAAGATAACCAAAATATAACCAACAAGTAACAAAAAGTTAAAAGTATTTTACCAGTTAACTAGAGTCTAGATTGTTCTGAAATTAAAAATTACTCAAAAAATGATAAGAAGTTTTTCTTGAGGAGGAAAAAATGATGTCTAAAGTATTAACACAGGTAGAGAAGCTAAAAAATTACATTAATGGTGAATGGGTTGAAAGTAAAGCGACTCAATTCGAAGATGTGTACGATCCTGCGAAAAAAGAAGTCATTGCCCAGGTTCCTCTTTCAACAAAAGAAGAAGTTGATTATGCCATAGAAGTAGCAGCAAAAGCATTTGAAAGTTGGAAAAATGTACCTGTGCTAAAACGTACGAAAGTCCTGTTCAACTTCCAGCAACTATTAGAAAAAAACAAGCAAGAATTGGCTAAAATCATTACAATAGAAAATGGTAAGAATCTCACTGAAGCACTAGGGGAAGTAGGGCGCGGAATTGAAAATGTGGAATTTGCATCAGGTGCTCCTACACTGATGATGGGAGATTCACTTTCAACGATTGCCACAGATGTTGAGGTCACAAATTATCGTTATCCAATAGGGGTTGTTGGCGGAATTACACCATTTAACTTCCCAATGATGGTACCATGCTGGATGTTCCCAACCGCCATTGCCGTTGGAAATACATTCGTTCTTAAACCATCTGAAAGAACACCATTATTAGCTAATAGATTAGCAGAACTATTAGAAGAAGCTGGTCTTCCTAAGGGCGTATTTAATGTGGTTCATGGTGCACATGATGTAGTAAACGGGCTGTTAGACCACCCAGAAGTAAAAGCTATTTCATTCGTAGGTTCAAAGCCAGTTGGAGAATATGTTTATAAGCGCGGAAGCCAAAACCTAAAACGTGTTCAAGCCTTAACAGGTGCTAAAAACCACTCCATCGTATTAAACGATGCAGATTTAGAGCTTGCCACAACAAACGTTATCGCTTCAGCGTTTGGTTCTGCTGGCGAACGTTGCATGGCTTGCGCCGTTGTAACCGTAGAAGAAGGAATTGCAGATGAATTTCTTGAGAAATTAGTCCAGAAAGCAAAAGCAGTCAAAATCGGACATGGCCTTGATGAGGGTGTATTCTTAGGACCAGTTATTCGCGAACAAAATCAGCAGCGTACATTAGGATATATTCAAACAGGTATTGATGAAGGTGCTAAACTAGTATGTGATGGCCGTGAAAATGCCCCTGAAGAAGGATATTTTGTAGGGCCAACGATTTTCGACGATGTGACAACCGATATGACCATCTGGAAAGATGAAATTTTTGCACCAGTACTTTCAATCGTCCGTGTTAAACATCTAAAAGAAGCTGTTGAAACAGCCAATAAATCTGAGTTTGCAAATGGTGCATGTATCTATACATCAAACGCTTCGTCCATTCGTTACTTCCGTGAAAATATCGATGCAGGAATGCTGGGAGTTAACTTAGGTGTTCCAGCACCAATCGCTTTCTTCCCGTTCTCAGGATGGAAATCTTCCTTCTATGGAACATTACCTGCCAACGGAAAAGACGGCGTTGAATTCTATACACATAAAAAAGTTGTTACGGCTAATTATAAAACACCAAAATTTGAATAAGTGATAGCAACATAAAATGCTATTATCCTGTCCTTTACGGTCAGGATAATAGCTATTACATAGATAGGAGAGGATTACAAGGTGAGTAAATTGCTCCGAAAACCCAACACAATCGAAATGGCACAAGGAATTACCATCATTCAGGAAGTAACTAGTGAAAACTCCCCGTTAGAATATGTTGGTTTCAAAGTAGTAGATTTAGCCCCGGGTGCTAAGTATACAGAAGACTTAAGCAAAGTGGAATGCTGCATAGTTGCCTTGACAGGAAAAATAAATGTGTCGGCTGACGAAGAAGTTTTTGAGAATATTGGCACAAGGGAAAGCGTTTTCGAAAAGAAACCAACCGACAGTGTCTATGTTTCAAATGATCATTCTTTTGAGGTAGAGGCTGTTACACAAGCTCGTGTGGCTCTATGCTACTCTCCTTCAAACAATCAACTCCCAACAAAGTTAATAAAGGCTGAAGAGAATGGAATTGAAAATAGAGGAAAATACAGCAATAAGCGTTTAGTGCATAACATCTTACCTGATTCAGACCCGTCTGCAAATAGCTTGCTAGTTGTAGAAGTATTCACTGAAAGCGGAAACTGGTCAAGCTATCCCCCGCATAAGCATGATCAAGATAACTTGCCGGATGAATCCTTTTTAGAAGAAAGCTACTATCATGAAATGAACCCGAGGCAAGGATTTGTATTCCAACGCGTCTATACAGATGACCGTTCCCTTGATGAAACAATGGCAGTTGAGAATGGCGATGTCGTATTAGTACCGGCAGGCTATCATCCAGTTGGGGTTCCTGATGGTTATGAATCCTATTATTTAAATGTAATGGCAGGACCAACACGTATCTGGAAGTTCTACAACGAACCAGCCCATGAATGGATTCTAAACCGAAAATAAAGGAGTGGCTTTAATTATGAAAATTCAATTTCATTCTGATAGAGAGTTCGATCTTATTGCCATCGGCCGTGCTTGCATGGACTTAAACGCAGTGGAATACAATCGTCCAATGGAAGAAACGATGACATTTAAAAAATACGTGGGGGGTTCACCAGCAAATATCTCCATCGGTTCATCGAAGCTTGGTTTAAAAGCAGGATTTATTGGAAAACTCGCCAATGACCAGCATGGTCGGTTTATTGAGCAATATATGAGCGGTGTGGGTGTTGATACATCCAACATGGTGGTGGATCAAGAAGGTCATAAGACAGGCCTAGCTTTTACAGAGATTAAAAGTCCGGAAGAGTGCAGCATTCTCATGTACCGTGATGAAGTCGCTGATCTTTATTTACAGCCTTCAGAAGTAGATGAAAATTATATTAAAAGAGCAAAAGTTCTGCTTGTTTCCGGAACCGCTCTTGCAAAAAGCCCTTCTCGTGAAGCGGTGTTAAAAGCGATTCAACTAGCAAAGAAAAATGATGTAAAAGTAGTATTCGAATTAGACTATCGCGGATATACATGGACATCTCTTGAAGAAACATCTGTTTATTATACATTAGTAGCACAGCAGTCAGATGTTGTTGTTGGTACACGCGATGAATTTGATGTCATGGAAAATGTGACTGAAGGCAGCAACGCAGCAACCATCGAACAGTTGTTTAAGCATTCTCCAGAATTAGTTGTTATCAAACATGGTGTTGAAGGTTCCTATGCCTATACAAAGTCAGGAGAAACATTTAGAGGCCGCGCTTACTTAACAAAAGTATTAAAAACGTTTGGCGCAGGCGACTCTTACGCATCTGCCTTCTTATACGCTTTAATCACAGGCAAGGATATTGAAACCGCTCTTAAATTCGGCAGTGCCTCTGCAGCAATTGTAGTAAGTAAACACAGTTCTTCAGAAGCAATGCCAACCGTTGCAGAAATTGAACAATTGATTGAAGAAAGAACGGAAAAAGCAGAACAATTAAGCTAGAGGTGAAAATAGCCATGGGGAAAATTAGATTAACAACGGCACAAGCTTTAATCAAATTTTTAAATCAGCAATATATCCATGTGGATGGTAAAGAATCTTTATTTGTTGAAGGAATCTTTAATGTATTTGGACATGGGAATGTTTTGGGGATTGGGCAGGCACTTGAGCAATACTCAGGACATTTAAAAGTGATTCAAGGGAAAAACGAACAAGGGATGGCGCATGCCGCGATTGCCTACAGTAAACAAATGCTTCGTCAAAAGATCTATGCAGTCACGACATCTGTTGGACCAGGTTCAGCAAACTTGGCGGCAGCGGCTGGGACTGCCTTGGCAAATAATATTCCTGTTTTGTTTATCCCAGGTGATACCTTTGCAACCAGACAGCCTGATCCTGTTTTACAACAAGTAGAACAAGAATATAGCTTAGCTGTCACGACAAATGACGCCTTAAAGCCGGTCTCTAGATATTGGGATCGGATTACACGCCCAGAACAGTTAATGCCAAGCTTGCTTCGTGCCTTTGAAGTGATGACCGACCCGGGAAAAGCAGGTCCGGCAACGATTTGTATTGCGCAGGATGTCGAAGGGGAAGCGTATGACTATGATGAAAAATTCTTTGAAAAACGCGTCCATTATGTTGATCGTAAACTACCGGTAGAGCGCGAACTTAAGGGAGCTGCTGAACTGATCCGCGCAAGTAAGAAACCGGTCATTTTAGTGGGCGGTGGCGCAAAATACTCCCAAGCACGTGATATTTTAATTTCGCTTTCAGAAAAACATAACATCCCATTAGTAGAAACACAGGCCGGTAAAGCAACGGTAGAGTCCGATTTTAAAAATAATCTAGGTGGAATGGGTATTACCGGTACACTGGCAGCCAATAAAGCAGCACGTCAAGCCGATCTATTTATTGGAATTGGAACACGATATACCGATTTTGCGACTTCTTCCAAAACGGCCTTTGACTTTGACCAAACCAAGTTTTTAAACATCAATGTCAGCCGTCTGCAAGCATATAAAATGGATGCCTTCCAAGTTGTCGCAGATGCAAAAACAACATTAGAGCAATTGGCTCCATTACTAGAAGGATATGAAAGTGATTTTGGCAGTGAAATTGCTGAATTGAAAGCGGAATGGAATGCCGAACGCGACCGTTTGAGTCAAGTAACATTCCAACGTGAAAATTTCCTTCCGGAAGTAAAGAATCATTTTTCGCAAGAAGTACTAAATGAATATGCGGACGCACTTAACACAGAGCTTGCTCAGACGACCGCATTACTAGCTGTGAATGAGACCATTTCACCTGATAGCGTGATTATCACCGCAGCTGGGTCCCTACCAGGAGATGTACAAAGGATATGGAATACATCTGAACCAAATACGTACAATGTCGAGTACGGGTACTCGTGCATGGGGTATGAAGTTTCTGGTGCATTAGGGGTAAAATTAGCGGAGCCAACGAAAGAGGTATATTCACTTGTAGGGGATGGCAGCTTCCTATTGTTGCATTCTGAATTCATTACTTCCATTCAATATGGACAAAAAATCAATATTGTCCTCTTTGATAATTCAGGCTTTGGATGTATCAACAATTTACAAATGGATCATGGCGGCGGCAGTTACTTCTGTGAATTTAGAACCCATGATAATAAAATCTTGAATATTGATTATGCAAAAGTGGCGGAAGGATATGGTGCAAAAACCTACCGCGTCAATACAGTCGAAGAATTGAAAGCAGCTTTAGAAGATGCCAAGAAACAGGAAGGCTCAACTCTAATCGATATTAAAGTTCTTCCTAAAACCATGACTGACGGCTATGAGAGCTGGTGGAATGTCGGTGTAGCAGAAGTATCTGATAAAGAAAGCATTCAAAAGGCATTTGAGTTAAGAAAGCAAAAATTAGAAACTGCAAAACAATACTAATAAGCAAAAAACAACGTGAGGTTGGATCAAATTCACATGAATTTGATCTAACTTAATTAGTTTGAAAATTCAGATAAGAGGGGTGGGATGGAAATGATCGCAACATCAAGATTAGTTCCAATGAAAGAAATGCTTGAGAAAGCGAAAAAAGAAAAGTACGCAGTAGGGCAATTTAATATCAACAGCTTTCAATGGGCAGAAGCAATGCTAGAAGCGGCTGAGGAAGAACGGTCTCCTATCATTGTGGCCTCATCCGATAGATTAGTAGATTATTTGGGCGGATTTAAGACGATTGCTACGATGGTAAATAGAATTGTAGAGGAAAAGAAGATTACGGTACCAGTTGCCCTGCATCTTGATCATGGAAAAAGTGTGGAAAGATGTAAGGAAGCCATTGATGCTGGATATACTTCCGTTATGATTGACGGTTCGCACTATTCCATTGAAGAAAACATTGCCATGACAAAGCAAGTGACGGATTATGCCCGACTTCACGGTGTGACAGTTGAAGCTGAGGTCGGGACCGTGGGCGGTAAGGAAGATGGTCTCATCGGCGGCATTAATTACGCGGATCCACAGGAATGTTTACGGCTTGTTCAAGAAACAGAAATAGATGCATTGGCAGCGGCCCTTGGCTCTGTACATGGCCCCTACCAAGGAGAACCAAAATTAGGGTTCGCTGAAATGAAAGAGATTTCAGAATTAACCAATGTGCCACTTGTATTACATGGCGGTTCAGGCATCCCATTACACCAAATCCATCAAGCAATTGAACTGGGGCATGCCAAAATTAATGTGAATACAGAATGCTTGCAGGCATGGACGAAAGCTGTCCGAAATGTACTAGAGAACGATAAAGAAGTGTATGACGCCCGGGCAATCCTTACACCAGGTAAGGAAGCTGTGAAAGAAACAGTTAAAGAAAAGATTAGAGAGTTTAGATCAAGCAATAAAGCATAAAATCAACCGGGCGATCTTTGCCCGGTTTTTTCTTAAACTTTATTAACTTGGAGGTGGTATGCCTGAGTACTTTACGATCAAATAGAAACAAATATCTTTTTATTGTTGTTTCGTTTCTATTGTGGTTTCCGCAATTTCTCTATGTTCCTATTTTTTCACCCTATATGGAATCGTTGGGCGGAAAGTATACATTTATTGGGATTGTATTGAGCAGCTACGGGGTTATGCAGCTTTTATGCAGACTCCCAATTGGCATCTTTTCTGATGTAAAAAAAGTTAGGAAACCATTTATCATTTTTGGCATGTTGGTCAGCATGTTTAGTTGTGTGATTTTTTTACTAACAGATAGTTTAGGTTGGGCTCTTGCAGCCCGTGCACTTGCAGGAATTTCAGCAGCTACGTGGGTTGCCTTTACAGTCTTATATCCAAGTTATTTTGCTGATCATGAAGTCCATCGGGCAATGGGGAGTATTTCATTTATTGTCGTACTTGCCCAGTTTTTAGGGATGAGTTTCAGTGGTTCAATCGTAAGTGAATGGGGTTGGAAAGCTCCATTTTGGTTGGCTTTATCTTTCAGTGTTCTCGGTTTGATTCTATCCCTGTTTATCTATGAATCAAAAGAAGGGATAGAGAGAGCGCCGCTAAAGGTGAAGGAATTAGCGGCTGTAATAAAAGAACCATCATTGTTGAAGGTGGCATTTTTATCGATTCTGGCACATAGTATTATTTTTTCAACGATGTTTGGCTTTACATCCAACTATGCCCTCCAGATAGGCTTTACGAAAAGTGAGCTAACTTGGATCGTGTTTGCGTTTATGATCCCTCACGCCATTGCGACTCTTTTTATGGGGAGAGTATTGGTTCCACTTTTGGGTGAATGGAATGCCCTAAAGACGGCCTTTTTCCTTGCCTCTGTTTTTACGTTACTGATTCCGTTCGTTCAGAGTAAAGGATTATTATTGACCGTACAAATTTTTAGCGGATTTTCACTGGGCTTAATTTTCCCGTTGCTGTTAGGATTGGCCATTGAAAAAATTGCGCCCGAAAAACGAGCGACGGCGATGGGTGCCTACCAGGCGATTTATGCAATTGGCATCTTTGTAGGGCCATTTTTTGCGGGTATCTTTAATTCACTTATGGGGATTAAAGCAGGTTTTTATTTTGTCGGAGTACTGGGATTATTGGCTACGCTCCTCATCATCATTTGGGGGAAAGATCATGCTGAATTGACAATAGAAAAATCTATCGAAAAAAGTAAGGCTCGTGCCTAGTAAATATTTTGGAAAAAGATCTTCCCCTTTTTATTTAAAAAGGGGAATTTTTTGCTTTTTATGTGGATCTCTCATTCAAAACATTTCATAGTTTTGAATGCTCTTACAAAGAGCAAGATATTTAAGTAAGTGAGCAATATCACTTAATGTAATTGCGTATTTATTGTAATAAAATTAAACATGTAGAAAGCAATAAATGGTAGTAACTGTGAAAGGGAT
>NZ_JBALSN010000132.1:0-1688 GCF_036966985.1 Neobacillus drentensis
TGGGAATCGAACCCACTAGAACCAGTATAACTGGTGGCGCACCATTTGCCTTCCCTATATCATTTTTTTGCTAACAAGAATTCTGTTTGTAAACCCCCAAAGTTTTTCAGGTTTTTAACGGCTTCACTAGAGTATAATACAAGAAAAAAGCTAAAAAATAAATAGGTTTTTTGTGGATTTTTCGATAATATTTTTTACCAAATTTCAGCAATATTCTACGCTTCTTGATAGACCATTTCGCCGCCTATCATCGTCCATTTTGGTTTAGCTAAGTAGTGAAAAGGATGATGGCTCCAAAGCACTAAATCGGCTTCCTTGCCCTCCTCGATACTGCCCACTCGGCTGTCTATTCTTAAGTTTTTGGCTGGCAGAATCGTAATCCCTTCTAGAGCTTTATGCTCAGGTAACCCCTCCCTTACAGCGAGGCTTGCACAAATATTTAAGTATTGGATGGGTGTATAGGGATGATCGGTAGTAATAGAAACTTCGACACCGTGATTCGTCAGTTCTTGATAGGTTTTCCAGGTTTTATTCTTTAGTTCGACTTTGGATCTTCGTGTTAAGGTTGGACCGACTGAAACCTTTAAATCGATCCCTGAANNCAATAAGATGGCCCTCAGTACAATGCTCAATTCTTAAATCAAGATTAAATTCTTCTGCGAAACGTAGAGCTGAAATAATATCATCAGCACGATGTGCATGGATTCTAACGGGAATTTCTCTTTTTAGGGCCATGATGATAGGTGCAATTCTAGGTAAGTCTGGATTATCCGCATGGATTGCCTGGTAAAAAGCCTCCCTAAGCATCCCCATAATCCCCATGCGAGTAATGGAATCACTGTTGCCATGGCTATGAATTCTTTTTGGATTTTCCCCTAAGGCAATTTTTAAGCCTGAGATCTCTTGGAAAATCATCTTTTTAATATTTCTGCCGGTAGTTTTGATGACTGATGTTGTTCCTCCAATGACATTTGCACTCCCAGGCATAACATGAACTGTGGTGATCCCGCTTTTAACTGCATCAGAAAATGCGGGATCCAAAGGGTAGACTCCGTCAATTGCCCGAATATGAGGTGTGAGCGCCTCAGCTGTTTCATTGGCATCATTCCCAGCCCATCCAGTTCCTTCATCATAAAGGCCTAAATGGGTATGGACATCAATAAAGCCTGGAAAAAGAAATTGGTTCCCACAATCGATGATTTTTACATTTAAATCGGTTGTAAGATTCTTGCCAATTTTGAGGATCTTCCCTTCGTCAATTAACACATCTCCATGTGGGATTGGTTTCGATGTAATCGGATATACCGTTGCATTTTTTAAAAGTATTTTTGTCATAATAAAACCTTTCTTCACATTGATAATAGTTATTTTATCAATTTTAACAATTTAGGTGCCTAGGGAGAAGTTTCAACCTGAAAAAAATTTTTATGCAAAGTCGTTTCATTTTGTAAAAGAATTAAGTGGGTCTATAATGACAAGTAAGTTTAACGTTAACAATGAGAGGGCGAGGCAACATGGAAAATCAAGTTGGTTTGGTACTAGAAGGTGGAGGAATGCGAGGTGTTTACACTGCCGGGATCCTTGAATACTTTTTAGAAACTCAATTATTTTTCCCTTATGTAATCGGGGTTTCTGCAGGTGCATGTAATGCTGCCTCCTATTTGTCGAAGCAAAAAGGAAGAAATAAA
>NZ_JBALSN010000132.1:1716-4308 GCF_036966985.1 Neobacillus drentensis
ATTATTTTCGAAATCGGCAATTTTTTGGAATGGATTTTATTTTTGACGAAATTCCAAATAAACATGTCCCCTTCCATTACGATGTTTTTTACAATAGTCCTTCAGAATTTGTTGTGGGGACAACAGATTGCCTGACAGGAGAGCCTGTTTATTTTAAGAAGAAGGATTACGGGGATGACCTTTTAACCGTGATACGGGCATCAAGCTCCCTTCCATTTATTGCACCTGAAGTCCGTTTTAAAGATAAAGTATTACTTGATGGTGGCATTAGCGATCCCATTCCAATCAAGAAAGCACAACAGGATGGATTTGCAAAAAATATCGTCATTCTTACAAGAAATGAGGGGTATTTGAAAAAGCCCTCGAAGTTTCATTTTCTTGTTGATCGCAAGTATCCCGAATACAAAGGCTTGCAAAAGTCCCTTAGGAATCGATATCAAAAATACAATGAAACGGTCGAATATGTTGAGAAGGAAGAGAAAAAGGGAAATGTTTTGATTATCCGCCCGTCCCAGCCATTGAAGGTCGGTAGAATGGAAAGGAATCCCCAAAGGCTGGAAGAGCTATACAATCAAGGCTACGAAGATGCCAGAGCATCTATGTCAACGATAATTAACTATATTAAGAATTAAGAGAAGGGACCATTTCGTCTCTTCTTTTTTATTCTAATCGTAATCTCCTATCATTTTTTTTGTTAATAGTAAATAAACTAAGAAAAGAGGAATTGATAAGGAGTTTTCTAGATGAAAATAAATGAATATTACCGGGATACAGCTCATTTGAACTTAAATGGTAGTATTGCTTCTCTATTGCCAGTTATCATAATCATTGCTGGCAACCTTTCTATTTTTAAAACAAAAGAAATCATGTTATTAACGATCCCATTTCTTATCTATAGTTTGGTTAGTTTTCAATTCTATCTTTTTAGAAGGCGGCAGTCGATTTCAATTGACAGACAGATGAGGAAATCTGAGGTCGGAAGAATGTCTTTATTTGAATCACACCATTTACTAGTGCTCTTTCTGAACACTAAATCTTCTAGACTACTATTTTACTTTCCGAACGGGCATCTTGCTGGAATGATTAAGAGATATCGAGGCAAAGGGACGAAGAAGCTATCTTTTTCAAAAATTTATGCACTCTATTCCATGGAGAACCAGAACCAAGCAATCGGTTACTATAAGGTTAATGGTGGAAAAACGATAAAAATAGAAGTATTTAATCATCGAAGGCAATTCTTAGGCAGTTTTGAGCGAAGAAAAAAGAATTGGAGAACATCCAAAAAGGAATTACTAGATTCGAAAGGAAGGTTTATTGGTGCCGTAGAAGGTGCTGTTGCTTTTATGGATGAACAATTCAAAAACCACGATCACTTTCAGGAAGCACGTCTTCGTCGTGGATGGATGCCATTGGAATGGAGTCCCTTGTTTCCAGAGCCGAATACACCGGTACTTTCCATGAGAGAGACGTTATCTGAACAAGACAAACTCCTTCGGATGTCATTTCTGATTAATGAGTATTTTATCGAAAGATAGAAGTTTCGACAGTTTCCCTCATGGACATTGTTTGGTATGATAAATAAAATACTGATATCAAGGTTGTGGGGGATGAAGAATGGAAGTCCAATTAATAAAGGGTCATGGTTCGGGAAATGACTTTCTAATCATTGATGAAATGTCGAATGGATATTCATTTTCGGAAAGTGAACGTGCGGAACTTGCGAAATTGTTATGTAATCGTCAGTCTGAATTAGGGGCAGACGGAATTCTTTTCGTGATGAATAGCAAAAACGCGGATGGTCGGATGCGTGTCTTTAACTCAGACGGGTCTGAAGCATCGATGTGTGGAAATGGATTGCGGCTTGTTGCGAGATATGTATGTGAACATCTTGGCCAAAATAAAGCCGTAATTGAAACAATGAAAGCAAATTTAAAGGTGAGCAAACAAAAAGACCTGTTACCAGACATCCATACTTATCAGGTGGAAATTTCTCCTGTCTTGTTTGAATTAAGGGCTCTTCCATTGAATTTAAATAAACCAACTCTTTTCAATGAGAGAATTGAAGAACTATCAGCAGATTTAAGGTTTACAGCACTGGCAGTTCCCAATCCACATCTAATTGCTATTGTTGAAGCAGCACAGCTAGAAGGCGACCTTCAAAAACAGCTTAGTGAAAAAGTTAATGGTCCTAATCAGTTGTTTCCTGACGGAGTCAATGTAAGCTTTGTTAAGCACTTACAGCCGGGTTCCATTTATGTAAGAACATTTGAGCGTGGTGTTGGTTTTACCAATGCCTGTGGGACTGCTATGTCAGCTTCTACGCTCGTCACTTGTTTACAGGAATTAAATGAATTGGAAAGCGTCGTTAATGTTTATAATAATGGCGGAAAAGTCCAATGTGTTGCCCATGAAAGCGAAGGAAAATACTCGATTGACTTAATAGGGAATGCCACCTATCTCTATAATGCTACAGTAAATGTTGACCTAGAGAATCGTTCGTTTATAGTTTCAACTAAAACAGAACATTCTGAACAGGCTTCGTATGAGCAATTGCAAAATGAAGCAAAAAAGTTTGTTGAAACGAATATGAAA
>NZ_JBALSN010000132.1:4377-4708 GCF_036966985.1 Neobacillus drentensis
TCTCAGATTGTCGAGAAAGGGAATTTTTCTCGGCAATTTTTTTCTTTATCTAAACAAATTTTTGATTTTGTCCCTGCTATTGGGCCTGTTGATTTTCATGTAGGTATGAGAAATCATAGGCGGAGAATTTCCGGCTAATGTATATAGAGGAAGCTTAAGAAGCAGATATAAGCGGAGATTTTCCGATTAAATGCTCTAAATAAGACAAAATCCAAAGATTTGGATAATATAAACGGAAAAACTCCCTTTATTTTTAAGGAAATATGGGTATTTCCCAATTTAAAAGGAATTTTTCCGTTTATTTTTCAAACACAGTGAAATCAACATTCAG
>NZ_JBALSN010000133.1:0-37572 GCF_036966985.1 Neobacillus drentensis
ACGGTCGTTATGAAAAAAAAGGGCTACTATATTATCAAAGCTAAAAAAGTTTGACGCAGTTTCCTAGCTGTGTTAACATTATAAAATGCCAATGTGTATATTTTGCTTGATAGGCTTAAAAAACAACTATTTTGTATAAATTATGCATACTTGGGAAAACTAATAAAATCGGTATTTGTTTTTGGATGTGGTTTTCTTATTTTAGAAACCCTTTTTTCTTTTGTCTTGTAAAAGTATTTCTTTACTGACATTTGAAAGACAGAAATACTTTTTACACATATAATAACGCATGATTTGAGGGGTGAATCAGTTGACAGGTCAACTAGTTCAGTATGGACGACACCGCCAACGAAGAAGTTACGCACGAATCAGTGAAGTTTTAGAATTACCAAATCTTATTGAAATCCAAACCTCTTCTTATCAATGGTTTCTTGATGAGGGTTTGCGTGAAATGTTCCAGGATATTTCACCAATCGAGGACTTTACTGGTAACCTATCACTAGAATTTATTGATTACAGTCTTGGCGATCCAAAGTATTCAGTAGAGGAATCAAAAGAACGGGACGTTACATATTCTGCTCCTTTGCGTGTAAAAGTACGTCTTGTAAACAAAGAAACAGGTGAAGTAAAAGATCAAGATGTATTTATGGGTGATTTTCCACTTATGACTGAAACAGGTACGTTTGTCATTAATGGGGCAGAACGTGTTATCGTTTCACAATTAGTGCGCTCTCCGAGTGTTTACTATAGTGGGAAGTTCGATAAAAATGGAAAGAGGGGCTTTTCAGCTACCGTCATTCCGAACCGCGGCGCTTGGCTCGAATATGAAACAGATGCTAAAGATGTCGTTTATGTGAGAATAGATCGTACTCGGAAACTGCCCGTTACGGTTCTTTTGCGTGCACTTGGTTTCGGCTCTGATCAAGAAATCATTGAATTGATTGGGGATAACGAATACATCCGTAATACACTTGAGAAAGACAATACGGAAGGTGTCGAAAAGGCCCTTTTAGAAATTTATGAGCGTCTGCGTCCTGGTGAACCACCTACCGTTGAAAATGCAAAGAGCTTATTAGTGTCGCGTTTCTTTGACCCTAAACGCTATGACCTTGCTAATGTAGGCCGCTATAAAATTAATAAAAAGCTTCATATTAAAAATCGTTTATTCAATCAACGCTTAGCAGAGTCCCTTGCGGATCCTGAAACAGGTGAAATTATTGCCGAAAAAGGATTAATTCTCGATAGAAGAAACCTTGATAGAATTATCCCTGCTCTTGAAAAGAATATTAATTTCAAAGGCTTTAATCCGTATGGCGGAGTTGTAGAAGACGAGATCACACTTCAGGATATTAAGATTTATGCTCCTGGTGATGAAAGTGAAAAAGTAATTAATGTCTTAGGTAATGCCTATGTGGCAGAACCAATTAAAAATATTACACCGGCTGATATCATTGCATCGATTAGCTATTTCTTTAATTTATTGCATGGTGTCGGTGACACGGATGATATCGATCACTTAGGGAACAGACGTCTTCGTTCTGTTGGAGAATTGCTTCAGAATCAATTCCGGATCGGGTTATCCCGTATGGAGCGTGTTGTTCGTGAAAGAATGTCAATTCAAGACACAGCAACGATCACACCACAGCAATTGATCAACATTCGTCCAGTTATTGCGTCTATTAAAGAGTTCTTTGGCAGCTCGCAATTATCACAGTTCATGGACCAAACCAACCCGCTTGCTGAATTAACGCACAAGCGTCGTCTCTCTGCATTAGGACCTGGTGGTTTAACGCGTGAACGTGCTGGAATGGAAGTTCGTGACGTTCACTACTCCCACTATGGCAGGATGTGTCCGATTGAAACACCTGAAGGTCCAAACATTGGTTTGATTAACTCGCTTTCATCATATGCGAAAGTTAACCGATTTGGCTTTATCGAAACACCATACCGGAGGGTTGACCCTGATACTGGTAAGGTTACTGCTCGGATTGATTACTTAACAGCTGACGAAGAAGATAACTACGTAGTAGCCCAAGCGAACTCTCGTTTAGATGATGACGGTTCCTTCTTAGATGATGAAGTTGTTGCTCGTTTCCGTGGTGAGAACACAGTTGTTAAACGTGAACGCATTGACTATATGGATGTATCACCAAAGCAAGTAGTGTCTGCGGCAACAGCATGTATTCCGTTCCTTGAAAATGATGACTCCAACCGTGCCCTAATGGGTGCGAACATGCAGCGTCAAGCCGTACCGCTTATGCAGCCAGAAGCCCCTCGTGTTGGAACAGGTATGGAATATGTATCTGGTAAAGACTCAGGTGCAGCGGTGATCTGTAAGCACGAGGGTATTGTTGAACACGTGGAAGCACGTGAGGTATGGGTGCGTCGTATTAATGTGGTTGACGGTCAAGAGGTAAAAGGAAATCTTGATAAATACCGCATGTTAAAATTCATCCGTTCTAACCAAGGTACATGTTATAACCAACGTCCGATTGTTGCAGTGGGTAACCGTGTAACCAAAGGCGAAATTCTTGCTGACGGTCCATCAATGGAATTGGGAGAATTAGCACTAGGCCGAAACGTCCTTGTTGCCTTTATGACATGGGATGGTTATAACTATGAAGATGCGATTATTATGAATCAACGTCTTGTAAAAGACGATGTATACACATCGATTCATATTGAAGAATATGAGTCAGAGTCTCGTGATACCAAACTAGGGCCAGAAGAAATTACACGTGATATTCCAAACGTCGGAGAAGATGCTCTTCGTAACTTGGATGAGCGCGGTATCATTCGTACTGGTGCCGAAGTTAAAGATGGTGACTTGTTAGTTGGTAAAGTAACACCAAAAGGGGTTACAGAATTAACAGCAGAAGAACGTCTTTTACATGCAATCTTCGGTGAAAAGGCTCGTGAAGTCCGTGATACTTCTCTTCGTGTGCCACATGGCGGCGGCGGGATTGTCCTTGATGTTAAAGTCTTTAATCGTGAAGATGGCGATGAACTGCCACCAGGTGTGAATCAACTTGTCCGTGTTTACATCGTTCAGAAACGTAAGATTTCAGAAGGTGATAAAATGGCGGGACGTCACGGTAACAAAGGGGTTATCTCAAGAATTTTGCCGGAAGAAGATATGCCGTTTTTACCAGACGGCACACCAGTCGATATCATGTTAAATCCACTAGGGGTACCATCACGGATGAACATTGGACAGGTGCTGGAACTCCATCTTGGAATGGCAGCACGTTACCTAGGCATTCATGTTGCGTCTCCAGTATTTGACGGAGCGCGTGAAGAAGATGTTTGGGGAACCATTGAAGAAGCAGGGATGGCTCGTGATGCGAAAACTGTCCTTTATGATGGCCGTTCTGGGGAACCATTTGATAACCGTGTCTCTGTTGGTGTCATGTATATGATTAAACTTGCACACATGGTTGATGATAAACTCCATGCCCGTTCAACTGGACCTTACTCATTAGTTACGCAGCAGCCACTAGGCGGTAAAGCTCAATTCGGTGGTCAGCGCTTTGGTGAGATGGAGGTTTGGGCACTTGAAGCATACGGTGCAGCATACACACTTCAAGAAATTCTTACGGTTAAATCCGATGACGTGGTTGGTCGTGTGAAAACGTACGAAGCGATTGTCAAAGGTGAAAATGTTCCGGAACCAGGTGTTCCAGAATCATTTAAAGTATTAATTAAAGAACTTCAGAGTCTAGGAATGGATGTAAAAATTCTTTCAGGTGACGAAAAAGAAATTGAAATGCGTGATACGGAAGATGACGATGACTTACAACAAGTCGATACATTAAACATTGTTCCTGAACAAGCATTTGAATCAGAAAAAGTCGGTTCTAAAGAGTAATTATTTATAAGTAGGAGCGCACATAGCGCTCCCGCTTTTGTACGGGATAAGGGTAAAACCTGGATATCAAAAGGGAGGTAGGCCCCTTGCTGGATGTTAATAATTTTGAGTTTATGAAGATTGGTCTTGCTTCACCGGATAAAATCCGTTCATGGTCCTTCGGAGAAGTCAAAAAACCAGAAACGATTAACTATCGTACATTAAAGCCTGAAAAGGACGGCTTATTCTGCGAACGTATTTTTGGTCCAACCAAGGATTGGGAATGTCATTGCGGAAAGTATAAGCGTGTCCGTTATAAAGGTGTCGTTTGTGATCGCTGTGGTGTGGAAGTCACACGAGCAAAAGTTCGTCGTGAACGTATGGGGCATATTGAGCTTGCTGCGCCAGTTTCACATATATGGTACTTTAAAGGAATTCCAAGCCGGATGGGTCTTGTATTAGACATGTCTCCAAGAGCTTTGGAGGAGATTATTTACTTTGCTTCCTATGTTGTAACGGAATCAGGAGATACAGCTCTTGATAAGAAACAGCTATTATCTGAAAAGGAATATCGTGCATATCGTGAAAAGTACGGAAACAAATTCCAAGCTGCCATGGGTGCAGAGGCAATTAAAAAACTTCTTTTCGATATCGATTTAGACAAGGAAGTAGACAGTTTAAAAGAGGAATTAAAAAGCGCACAAGGTCAGCGTCGTACACGTGCGATCAAACGCCTTGAAGTGTTAGAAGCATTCCGTGGTTCTGGAAATGAGCCTTCTTGGATGATTCTTGATGTTCTTCCTGTTATCCCTCCAGAACTTCGTCCAATGGTACAATTGGATGGCGGGAGATTTGCAACATCTGACTTAAATGATTTATACCGCCGTGTTATTAACCGTAATAACCGCTTAAAACGTTTATTAGATTTAGGTGCACCAAGCATTATTGTTCAGAATGAAAAACGGATGCTTCAAGAAGCTGTTGATGCCTTGATTGATAACGGCCGCCGTGGACGTCCTGTTACTGGACCGGGTAACCGTCCGTTGAAATCACTTTCTCATATGTTAAAAGGTAAACAAGGACGTTTCCGTCAAAACTTGCTTGGTAAGCGTGTTGACTATTCAGGGCGTTCGGTTATTGTTGTAGGGCCAAACTTGAAAATGTTCCAATGCGGACTTCCGAAAGAAATGGCACTAGAACTATTTAAACCTTTCGTTATGAAGGAATTAGTTGAAAAAGGGTTAGCACATAACATTAAATCTGCAAAACGCAAAATAGAAAGAGTATCTCCAGATGTTTGGGATGTACTCGAAGATGTCATTAAAGAACATCCAGTATTATTAAACCGTGCCCCTACACTTCATAGACTAGGGATTCAAGCATTTGAACCAACTCTAGTTGAAGGCAGGGCCATCCGTCTGCATCCACTTGTATGTACTGCATACAATGCCGATTTTGACGGTGACCAAATGGCGGTTCACGTACCGTTATCATCAGAAGCACAAGCAGAAGCAAGGCTATTAATGCTTGCTGCACAAAATATCTTAAACCCTAAAGATGGTAAGCCAGTTGTTACTCCTTCCCAAGACATGGTTTTAGGTAACTATTACTTGACTCTTGAAAGAGAAGGCGCAGTCGGCGAGGGTATGATCTTTAAAGATACAAGTGAAGCAATTCTCGCGTATCAAAATGGCTATGTTCATTTGCATACACGTGTAGCTGTGCATGCAGGCTCATTAGGAAATGAAACTTTCACAGAAGAACAAAATAATAAGCTATTAATTACTACAGTTGGTAAGCTTATTTTCAATGAAATTCTGCCGAAATCATTCCCATACATTAATGAACCGACTAGACAGAATCTAGAAGTTGAAACACCTGTAAAATATTTCGTTGAAAAAGGCGAAGATATTAAGGCGAAAATTCAGTCGATGCCATTGATTGATCCGTTTAAAAAGAAAATCCTTGGAAATGTCATTGCTGAAGTGTTCAAACGTTTCAAGATTACGGAAACGTCTAAAATGCTTGACCGCATGAAGGATTTAGGATTTAGACATTCAACCAAAGCAGGTCTTACTGTTGGTGTTGCTGACATTGTCGTACTTCCTGAGAAGCAGGAAATTCTTCATGAGGCACAGGGTAAAGTAGATAGCGTTATGAAGCAATTCAGACGTGGTCTAATTACCGAAGATGAGCGTTACGACCGCGTAATTGCTATCTGGAGTGCTGCAAAAGATACCATTCAAGGTAAACTAATGCAATCGTTGAATAAATCGAATCCAATCTTTATGATGAGTGATTCCGGAGCCCGTGGTAACGCATCTAACTTTACGCAGCTTGCTGGTATGCGTGGTCTGATGGCCAACCCGGCTGGACGTATCATTGAGTTACCAATTAAATCAAGTTTCCGTGAGGGGTTAACGGTATTAGAGTACTTTATCTCGACACACGGTGCCCGTAAAGGTCTGGCTGATACAGCGCTTAAGACGGCTGACTCTGGTTACTTAACACGTCGACTTGTTGACGTTGCCCAGGATGTTATTGTCCGTGAAGACGATTGTGGCACAGACCGCGGCTTCACAATAAGCGCCCTTAAAGACGGCACTGAAATCATTGAAGGATTAGACGAACGTTTGATTGGCCGATATGCACGTAAGGCGATTAAACATCCTGAAACAGGAGAAGTTTTCGTTCCTGAAAATGGTTTAATTACAGAAGATTTGGCAGAAGCAATTGTGAATGCTGGCATTGAAACTGTAAAAATCCGTTCTGCGTTTACATGTAACACTCGTCATGGTGTTTGTAAAAAATGTTATGGTCGAAATCTGGCAACAGGTCAAGAGGTTGAAGTTGGTGAAGCAGTTGGTATTATTGCTGCCCAATCTATCGGTGAGCCTGGTACACAGTTAACGATGCGTACATTCCATACTGGTGGGGTTGCCGGAGACGATATTACACAAGGTTTACCACGTATCCAGGAAATTTTTGAAGCGCGTAACCCTAAAGGTCAAGCGGTTATTTCTGAAATTGATGGGGTTGTCGTTGGTATTAACGAAGGCCGTGACCGCCAGCATGAAATCGTTGTTCAAGGTGAAGTTGAATCTAGAACTTACAATGCACCATATACTGCCCGTCTGAAAGTAGCTATTAATGATAATGTAGCTCGCGGAGAAGAATTAACGGAAGGTTCTATTGATCCGAAAGAATTAATTAGAGTTAAAGACGTTACTTCTGTCCAAGAGTACTTATTGCGTGAAGTTCAAAAGGTTTATCGTATGCAAGGGGTAGAAATTGGCGATAAGCACGTGGAAGTAATGGTTCGTCAAATGCTGCGTAAAGTACGTGTGGGTGATGCGGGTGAAACAGATGTACTACCAGGTACACTTCTGGATATTCACCAGTTTACTGATGCGAACGAAAGGGCATTGTTAGCAGGAAAAATGCCTGCAACAGGACGTCCGGTATTACTTGGTATTACAAAAGCGTCGCTTGAAACTGATTCATTCCTATCTGCTGCATCCTTCCAAGAAACCACAAGGGTTCTTACAGATGCTGCAATTAAAGGCAAACGCGATGAATTACTTGGCTTAAAAGAAAATGTTATCATTGGTAAGCTTGTACCAGCTGGAACAGGAATGCAGCGTTACCGCAAAGCTGAGCCTGTCCTTCGTGATACAACTTCAGAAGAAACAGTAACAATTGATTAATAAAAGTAAGGGATCTGCTAACTAGCAGATTCCTTATTTTAAGAAAATATTAAAAGTCGTGTTGACATCCTTTTATTAAGATGGTACTATATCAAAGGTGCTCCTATTCACCTGATACTTTGGAGGATATGAACGATGTCTTATGAAAAAGTATTACAGGCACAAAAGTTCGTTATAGGAACAAAACAAGCAGTAAAGGCACTTAAAGAAGGTAATGTGAGAGAGTTAATCATTGCTAGCGACGCTGATCCAAAGTTAACGTCAAAAGTTGTTGGTGAAGCTCTTGAAATAAATGTTCCTATCCTTTATGTGGACTCGATGAAAAAACTCGGGAAAGCATGTGGGATTGAAGTTGGTGCTTCAACTGTTGCAATTATCCGCTAAAAGCTGTTTTTGTAGATAGAAAGTCTGCAAAAACTTTGTTTTTGCAAAAAAATGAACCACCTGGATGTGTGGGCTTACAAATAATGAAGGGAGGAAACATAAATGCCTACTATTAACCAATTAGTGCGTAAACCTCGTCAATCTAAAGAGGAAAAGTCAAAATCACCAGCACTTAACAAAGGTTATAACAGCTTCAAAAAATCACAAACAAATGTATCTTCACCACAAAAACGCGGTGTATGTACTCGTGTTGGTACAATGACTCCAAAGAAACCAAACTCAGCGTTACGTAAATATGCTCGTGTACGTTTGACAAATGGTATCGAGGTGACAGCATACATTCCTGGTATTGGACACAACCTTCAAGAGCACAGTGTTGTTCTTATTCGTGGAGGACGTGTAAAAGACTTACCAGGGGTACGTTATCACATCGTACGTGGAGCGCTTGATACTGCTGGTGTTAATAACCGTATGCAAGGTCGTTCTAAATACGGTACTAAGAGACCAAAAGCAGCTAAGAAATAATTACAACTTAAATAGAAGCTTCTTTGAAAGGAGGAAAAAATATGCCACGTAAAGGTCCTGTAGCAAAGAGAGACGTGTTACCAGATCCACTTTACAATTCAAAATTAGTTACTCGTTTAATCAACAAAATGATGGTTGACGGTAAAAGAGGTAAATCACAAGCAATTCTTTATTCTGCATTTGATTTAATTCGTGAACGTACTGGCAAAGAGCCAATGGAAGTTTTCGAAGCAGCATTAAAGAACATCATGCCTGTACTTGAAGTAAGAGCACGCCGTGTAGGTGGTGCGAACTACCAAGTACCAGTTGAGGTGCGTCCTGACCGCCGTTCAACTCTTGGTCTTCGTTGGTTAGTGAACTATTCACGTAACCGTGGAGAAAAGACAATGGAAGAGCGTTTAGCTAACGAAATCATGGATGCAGCTAACAACACTGGTGCATCTGTTAAAAAGCGTGAAGATACACACAAAATGGCTGAAGCAAACAAAGCGTTTGCTCACTATCGTTGGTAATCTAACCTTCAATATAAAAACTTTCAAACTAGGAAGGAGAAAGACCCAATGGCAAGAGAGTTCTCCTTAGCAAATACTCGTAATATCGGTATCATGGCTCACATTGATGCCGGTAAAACGACTACCACTGAGCGTGTCCTTTATTACACTGGTCGTATCCATAAGATTGGTGAAACACATGAAGGTGCGTCACAGATGGACTGGATGGAACAAGAACAAGAACGCGGAATCACGATCACTTCCGCTGCAACGACTGCACAATGGCATGGCCATCGTGTAAACATCATTGATACACCAGGACATGTAGACTTCACAGTTGAAGTTGAACGTTCATTACGTGTACTTGATGGTGCAGTAGCTGTACTTGATGCTCAATCTGGTGTTGAGCCTCAAACTGAAACTGTATGGCGCCAAGCAACAACTTACGGTGTACCACGTGTTGTATTCGTAAACAAGATGGACAAAATTGGAGCTGACTTCTTATATTCTGTAGGAACAATCCATGACCGTCTTCAAGCAAATGCACACCCAATTCAGTTACCAATCGGTGCTGAAGATCAGTTTGAAGCAATCATTGACCTAGTCGAAATGAATGCAGTATTTTACGGAAATGACTTAGGAACTGATATCGAAGTTCGTGAGATTCCAGAAGAATACATGGCTCAAGCTGAAGAATACCGTGAAAAGTTAGTTGAAGCAGTTGCTGAGTTAGATGAAGAATTAATGGAAAAATACCTTGGTGGAGAAGAAATCACTAAAGAAGAGCTTAAAGCAGCAATTCGTAAAGGTACTGTTAATGTTGAATTCTTCCCAGTTATCTGTGGATCTGCATTTAAAAACAAAGGTGTTCAGTTAATGTTGGATGCTGTTATTGACTATCTTCCATCTCCATTAGATGTACCTGCAATCAAAGGTCATGCTATTGATGATGAAGAAGAAGTTATTGAGCGTCATTCAAGCGATGAAGAGCCATTCTCTGCTCTTGCATTTAAAGTTATGACTGACCCTTATGTTGGTAAATTAACGTTCTTCCGCGTTTACTCTGGTACTCTAGAGTCTGGATCATATGTCCAAAACTCTACAAAAGGCAAGCGTGAGCGTATCGGACGTATCCTGCAAATGCATGCAAACAGCCGTCAAGAGATCTCTAAGGTTTATGCCGGTGACATTGCTGCTGCTGTAGGTTTGAAAGATACAACTACTGGTGATACTCTATGTGACGAGAAAAACCTTGTTATCTTAGAGTCTATGCAATTCCCAGAACCAGTAATTCAACTTTCAGTTGAACCAAAATCGAAAGCAGACCAAGACAAGATGACAACTGCACTACAAAAGCTTCAAGAAGAAGATCCAACTTTCCGTGCACACACTGACCAGGAAACTGGACAGGTTATCATCGCTGGTATGGGTGAACTTCACCTTGATATCATCGTTGACCGTATGCGTCGTGAATTTAAAGTTGAAGCTAATGTAGGTGCCCCTCAGGTTGCGTACCGCGAAACTTTCCGTGCATCTGCACAAGTTGAAGGTAAATTCGCACGTCAATCTGGTGGTCGTGGACAATACGGACACGTTTGGATCGAATTCTCTCCTAACGAAGAAGGTAAAGGATTCGAATTCGAAAACGGTATTGTCGGTGGTGTTGTTCCTCGTGAATACATCGCTCCAGTTCAAGCTGGTCTAGAAGATGCTCTACAACGTGGTGTTCTTGCTGGATATCCACTAGTTGATATTAAAGCAAGACTATTTGACGGATCATACCATGATGTTGACTCCTCTGAAATGGCGTTTAAAATTGCTGCATCTATGGCACTTAAAAATGCTGCTTCTAAGTGTAGTCCTGTTATCCTTGAACCGATGATGAGAGTAGAAGTAGTTATCCCAGAAGAATATCTTGGAGATATCATGGGACAAATCACTGCTCGCCGTGGTCGTGTTGAAGGTATGGAGGCACGTGGTAATGCACAGGTAGTTCGTTCAATGGTTCCACTTTCAGAAATGTTTGGTTATGCAACTGCACTTCGTTCTAGCACTCAAGGACGTGGAGTATTCTCCATGCACTTTGATCACTATGAAGAAGTACCAAAATCAGTTTCTGAAGAAATCATCAAAAAAAATAAAGGTGAATAATTGATTTTCATCCTTTGTTAAAGTATAACTACTATGTAAGAAGTGGAAGTCGTGGGTTTGGGACAACCTTACTCACGGCTTACATAAAATAATAATAATTAAATTTTTATAATTTAGAGGAGGATTTCCTAATGGGTAAAGCTAAATTCGACCGTTCAAAGCCACACGTTAACATTGGTACAATCGGACACGTTGACCATGGTAAAACAACTTTAACAGCTGCAATCACTTCTGTACTTGCTAAATCTGGTAAAGCAGAAGCTCGTGCATACGATCAAATCGATGGTGCACCAGAAGAAAAAGAACGTGGTATCACAATCTCTACTGCACACGTTGAGTATGAAACTGATAACCGTCACTATGCACACGTTGACTGCCCAGGACACGCTGACTATGTTAAAAACATGATCACTGGTGCTGCGCAAATGGACGGCGGTATCCTTGTAGTATCTGCAACTGATGGCCCAATGCCACAAACTCGTGAGCACATCCTTCTTTCTCGTCAGGTAGGCGTACCTTACCTTGTTGTATTCATGAACAAGTGTGATATGGTTGACGACGAAGAGCTTCTTGAATTAGTAGAAATGGAAATTCGTGATCTATTATCTGAATACGATTTCCCTGGCGATGACACTCCAGTTATCAAAGGTTCTGCTCTTAAAGCATTAGAAGGCGACGCTGCTTGGGAAGAAAAAATCTTTGAACTTATGAACGCTGTTGATGAGTTCATCCCAACTCCAACTCGTGACACTGATAAGCCATTCATGATGCCTGTTGAGGATGTATTCTCAATCACTGGTCGTGGAACAGTTGCTACAGGACGTGTTGAGCGTGGTGTAGTTAAAGTTGGTGACGTAGTTGAAATCGTTGGTTTCACTGAAGAGCCAAAATCTACTACTGTAACAGGTGTAGAAATGTTCCGTAAGCTTCTTGACTTCGCTGAAGCAGGAGACAATATCGGTGCCCTTCTTCGTGGTGTAGCTCGTGAAGATATCGAACGTGGTCAAGTATTGGCTAAACCAAAGTCAATCACTCCACACACAAAGTTCAAAGCACAAGTTTACGTGTTATCAAAAGAAGAAGGTGGACGTCACACACCATTCTTCTCTAACTACCGTCCACAATTCTATTTCCGTACTTCTGATATCACTGGTATTTGTATGTTACCAGAAGGTACTGAAATGGTTATGCCTGGCGACCACATCGAAATGACTGTTGAACTTATCGCTCCAATCGCGATCGAAGAAGGAACTAAGTTCTCTATTCGTGAAGGTGGACGTACAGTAGGTTCAGGTTCAATCACTACAATCACTGAGTAATTTGAAACTGCAGCTCCTTTGGTGCTGAGTGGATATTGATCAAAGATATGAAAGCAGATGGATGACGATCCATCTGCTTTTTTTGTATTTGGAATTATTCATATGACAGATATTATTCAATTTCAACAACAAGCACATTATATTGAATATTGCGATAGATAAAACACATTTCATATTAAAATAACCTAGTGATGAAAAAAAAGTGTTTATAAAGCCTGGTGTGGCTGAAAAATTACAGATGAGGTTAATGAGTAGGGTTTATAAAGCCTCTATCGAATTTAAAATCACAGACGAGGTCAATAAGAACTGTTTATGAGGCTTGTACCGGCAAAGAAAACTCTGTTAAGGTCAATAAGAAGATCCTATAAAGCTGAACTTAACTCTTAAATACTTGGAACAAAATCCTAATGAGTTTAAAAACTGAATTCAAACATGAAACAAACAAAAACCTGTTTATAAAATTAAGAAAAATCCGAGTTTCTTCTATATATAAATAGTTTTAAACGTTAGCTCGTCAACGGCCAATACAATTTTCATCATATGTATTTAGGATATTTCTGGAGATTGATAATAACTGTTGAAAAAGTGTATATCAGCCGCTATAATAGGAAAAGTGTTCGAAACAGAAACATAAAGAAAAAAATTGTAATAAGTGTTGCGTTTGCTTTATGTTTTATGTATAATAGACAATGTTGGTCTTTGACTGCGATGATGTGAAAGGTTGCTGACACACCCGGCCGCTTTGCCATGGCGAGTGTGTGAGGGAAATTTTCACTGAGAATGTCTATTTCAAAAATAGGCGAATAAAGGAGGGAAAATAATGGCAAAACAAAAAATTCGTATCCGTTTAAAAGCGTATGATCACAGAATCCTTGATCAATCTGCTGAAAAAATCGTTGAAACAGCAAAACGTTCTGGTGCGGCAGTTTCTGGTCCGATTCCGTTGCCAACTGAAAAAACTGTTTACACAATTCTTCGTGCGGTTCATAAGTACAAAGATTCACGTGAGCAATTCGAACAACGGACACATAAGCGTCTAATCGACATCGTTAACCCAACTCCACAAACTGTTGATGCGTTAATGCGTTTAGACTTACCATCTGGTGTTGATATTGAAATTAAACTTTAATCAAAATAAATCACAAATAAATTAGGAGGTGTGACTTAAATGACCAAAGGAATCTTAGGAAGAAAGATTGGTATGACTCAAGTATTTGCTAGTAATGGTAACTTAATTCCTGTAACTGTAGTTGAGGTAGCTCCAAACGTAGTTCTTCAAAAGAAATCAGTTGAAACTGACGGTTATGTATCAGTTCAAGTTGGTTTTGAAGACAAACGTGAAAAGTTAGCTAACAAACCAGAAAAAGGCCATGTTGCTAAAGCTAATACTGCTCCTAAGCGCTTCGTTCGCGAATTTCGCGGAGATGACTTAGCAAGCTATGAAGTTGGTCAAGAAGTCAAAGTTGATATTTTCGCTGCTGGAGATATCGTAGATGTAACAGGAATCTCAAAGGGTAAAGGTTTCCAAGGTGTAATCAAACGCCACGGACAATCACGCGGCCCAATGGCTCACGGTTCTCGTTATCACCGTCGTCCAGGTTCAATGGGACCTGTTGCTCCAAACCGCGTTTTCAAAGGTAAATTATTACCAGGACGTATGGGTGGAGAACAAATCACTGTACAAAACCTTGAAATCGTTAAGGTAGATACAGAGCGTAACTTACTTTTAATCAAAGGTAACGTACCAGGCGCTAAAAAAGCATTATTAAAAATTAAAGGTGCAATTAAAGCATAGTCACCCTTTTAGAAAGGAGGAACAAAAGAATGCCTAAAGTAGCATTATTGAACCAAACTGGATCTCAAGTTGGAGACATCGAACTTAATGATTCTGTATTTGGTATTGAGCCTAACCAACACGTATTATTCGAAGCGATTGTTATGCAACGAGCTTCATTACGTCAAGGAACTCATAAAACTAAAATTCGTTCTGAAGTACGCGGCGGTGGTCGTAAGCCATGGCGTCAAAAAGGAACTGGACGTGCTCGTCAAGGGTCTATCCGTTCTCCACAATGGCGCGGAGGTGGTACTGTTTTCGGTCCAACACCACGCAGCTACGCTTACAAATTACCGAAAAAGGTTCGTCGTTTAGCAATCAAATCTGCACTTTCTTCTAAAGTATTAGAAGAGAACATCTTAGTGTTAGATCTTTTAACTTTCGATGCACCGAAAACAAAAGAATTCAAGACTGTATTAAATGGTTTATCTGTTGAGAAAAAAGCGTTAATCGTTACTGCAGATCTTGATGAAAATGTAGCATTATCTGCACGCAACATTCCTGGTGTTACAGTAGTAACTGCTGATGGAATTAACGTATTAGATGTTGTTAATCATGAGAAGTTAATCATGACTAAAGCAGCGGTTGAAAAAGTAGAGGAGGTGCTTGCATAATGGATGCACGCGATATCATTAAGCGCCCCGTTATCACTGAACGTTCTACTGACCTAATGGCTGAGAAAAAATATACATTTGAAGTAGATGTTAAAGCTAACAAAACACAAGTTAAAGATGCTATCGAAGAAATCTTTAGCGTAGATGTTGAGAAAGTAAACATCATGAACTACAAAGGTAAATTCAAGCGCATGGGAAAATTCGGTGGTTACACAAACAAACGTCGTAAAGCTATTGTAAAATTAACTGCTGATAGCAAAGAAATCGAATTCTTTGAAGCATAAGAACCTATCAAGAAGAGGAGGGAAATAAAATGGCGATTAAAAAGTACAAACCTACCTCCAATGGTCGTCGCGGAATGACTACTTCTGATTTCGCTGAAATCACAACTAGCACTCCAGAAAAATCTCTTTTAGCTCCAATTAAGAGAAAAGGCGGCCGTAATAACCAAGGTAAGTTAACTGTTCGTCATCAAGGTGGCGGCCACAAGCGTCAATATCGTTTAATTGACTTTAAACGTAACAAAGATGGCATTCCAGGACGCGTTGCTACAATTGAGTATGATCCAAACCGTTCTGCAAATATCGCATTAATCAATTACGTGGATGGAGAAAAGCGTTATATCTTAGCTCCTAAAAACCTAGTAGTTGGCATGGAAGTAATGTCTGGCCCTGAGGCAGATATTAAAGTAGGTAATGCACTTCCATTAGCAAACATTCCTGTTGGTACAGTAGTACACAACATCGAATTAAAACCAGGAAAAGGCGGCCAGTTAGTTCGTTCTGCTGGAACAAGCGCACAAGTACTTGGTAAAGAAGGTAAATACGTATTAGTACGTTTAAATTCTGGTGAAGTTCGTATGATTCTTGCTGAATGCCGTGCTACAGTTGGCCAAGTAGGTAATGAACAACACGAATTAATCAACATTGGTAAAGCAGGTCGTTCTCGTTGGTTAGGTAAACGTCCAACTGTTCGTGGATCTGTAATGAACCCTAACGATCACCCACACGGTGGTGGTGAAGGACGTTCACCTATCGGACGTAAATCACCAATGTCTCCATGGGGTAAACCAACTCTTGGGTACAAAACTCGTAAAAAGAAAAACAAATCAGATAAATTTATCGTACGTCGTCGTAAAAAATAACGTGATATTCCTACGGTTCAAAGAAAGAACCGTAGAACAGTCACGAAGGGAGGTTCCTTCATGGGTCGCAGCTTAAAAAAAGGACCATTCGTTGATGATCATTTAATGGTTAAGGTAGAAAAGTTGAACGAGACTGAAAGCAAACAAGTTATTAAAACTTGGTCACGTCGTTCTACAATATTCCCGCAATTTATTGGCCATACTATCGCAGTATATGATGGTCGTAAACATGTACCTGTTTATGTTACTGAAGACATGGTAGGACACAAGCTTGGAGAGTTTGCTCCAACTCGTGCATACAAGGGTCATGGTAATGATGACAAGAAAACAAGACGTTAAGAGAGGAGGGCATCCAAATGCAAGCTAAAGCTGTTGCAAGAACAGTTCGTATTGCTCCTCGTAAAGCACGTTTAGTCGTTGATTTAATCCGAGGTAAGCAAATTGGTGAAGCTGTGGCGATTTTAAATCTCACTCCTAAGGCTGCTTCTCCAATCGTAGAAAAAGTATTAAAATCAGCTATGGCAAACGCTGAGCACAACTATGAAATGGACGTTAACAATCTAGTTGTAGCACAAGCATTCGTTGACGAGGGACCAACCTTAAAACGTTTCCGTCCTCGCGCTATGGGCCGTGCAAGCCAGATCAACAAACGCACTAGCCACATCACAATCGTATTATCAGAAAAGAAGGAGGGATAAGCCGTGGGTCAAAAAGTAAATCCTGTCGGTTTGCGTATTGGAATCATCCGTGATTGGGAATCTAAATGGTACGCAGGCAAAGACTTCGCTACTCTTTTACACGAAGACCTTAAAATTCGTGAATACATCACGAAGCGTTTAAAAGATGCTTCTGTTTCTAAAGTAGAAATCGAACGTGCTGCAAACCGTGTAAACGTAACAGTGCATACAGCTAAGCCTGGTATGGTTATTGGTAAAGGCGGTACAGAAGTTGAAGCACTTCGTAAAGCATTAAATCAATTAACTGGCAAACGAGTTCACATCAATATCCTTGAAATCAAAAGAGCTGACGTTGATGCGAAATTAGTTGCTGAAAATATTGCTCGTCAATTAGAAAATCGTGTATCTTTCCGTCGTGCACAAAAGCAAGCAATTCAACGTGCTATGCGCGCTGGTTCAAAAGGTATCAAAACACAAGTATCTGGTCGTCTTGGCGGTGCAGATATCGCTCGTGCTGAACATTACAGCGAAGGAACTGTTCCACTTCATACACTTCGCGCTGATATCGACTATGCTACTGCTGAAGCCGATACTACTTATGGTAAGCTTGGCGTAAAAGTATGGATCTATAAGGGAGAAGTCCTTCCTACTAAGAAGAAATCTGTGGAAGGAGGCAAATAATATGTTATTGCCAAAACGCGTAAAATATCGCCGTCAACACCGTGGTAACATGCGTGGAAACGCAAAAGGCGGTACAGAAGTGACATTCGGTGAATTCGGCCTACAAGCTTTAGAAGCTTCATGGATTACGAACCGCCAAATCGAAGCAGCACGTATTGCGATGACACGTTACATGAAACGTGGCGGTAAAGTTTGGATTAAAATTTTCCCTCACAAGCCTTACACTGCTAAACCTCTAGAAGTACGGATGGGTTCCGGTAAAGGGGCACCTGAAGGCTGGGTAGCTGTTGTTAAGCCTGGAAAAATCATGTTCGAAATCGCTGGCGTTTCAGAAGAAATCGCTCGTGAAGCACTTCGACTTGCAATGCACAAACTTCCTGTTAAGTGTAAGTTTGTAAAACGAGAAGAAATTGGTGGTGAATCAAATGAAAGCTAATGAACTTCGTGACCTAACCACTGCTGAAATTGAACAAAAAGTAAAATCTTTAAAAGAAGAACTTTTCAACCTTCGCTTTCAATTGGCGACAGGACAACTTGAAAACACTGCTCGCATCCGTGAAGTACGCAAAGCGATCGCTCGTATGAAAACAGTTGTTCGTGAAAGAGAAATCAACGTTAACAAGTGATTATTGAAGGGAGGTTCACACAATGAGTGAACGTAACCAACGTAAAGTTTACACAGGACGCGTTGTTTCTGACAAGATGGATAAAACTGTAACAGTTCTTGTTGAAACACAAAAAAAGCATCCTCTATATGGTAAACGCGTTAAGTACTCTAAAAAGTATAAAGCTCATGATGAGCAAAACGAAGCAAAAATCGGCGATGTAGTTCGTATTATGGAAACTCGTCCGCTTTCAGCTACTAAGCGTTTCCGTTTAGTTGAAGTTGTAGAAAAAGCAGTTATTATTTAATTGTTCGGATTAAGCTTCATTCCGAAGGGAGGTTACACACATGATTCAACAAGAATCACGTTTAAAAGTTGCTGACAACTCTGGTGCTCGTGAGGTACTAACGATTAAAGTTCTTGGTGGTTCAGGTCGCAAATTTGCTGGTATTGGTGATGTTATCGTCTGCACAGTAAAACAAGCAACACCAGGTGGCGTTGTTAAAAAAGGTGACGTTGTTAAAGCAGTTATCGTTCGTACAAAAAGCGGTGCTCGTCGTCCTGACGGTTCATACATTCGTTTTGATGAAAACGCATGTGTAATTATCAAAGATGATAAGAGCCCACGTGGAACTCGTATTTTCGGACCTGTTGCCCGCGAACTTCGCGACAACAACTTTATGAAGATTGTTTCTCTTGCTCCAGAAGTATTATAATTTTAAAATTAATTGCCTTTAAGGAGGTGCGCACAGATGCATGTAAAAAAAGGTGATCAAGTAAAAGTCATCTCTGGCAAGGATAAAGGCAAAACAGGTGTGATCCTAGCTGCTTATCCTAAAGATAGCCGTGTACTAGTTGAAGGTGTAAACATTGTGAAAAAACACTCAAAACCTTCTCAAGTGAATCCACAAGGCGGAATTATCAGCTTTGAGGCTCCTATTCATGTATCAAACGTTATGCCTATCGATCCTAAAACTGGTAACCCGACTCGTGTAGGTTCCACAACGGTTGATGGCAAGAAAGTACGCGTAGCAAAATCCGGTGAAGTTTTAGATAAATAGTTTAAAATTTAGAAGGGAGGTACAATAAGTGAACCGCCTAAAAGAAAAATTTGTAAAAGAAGTTACTCCTGCTCTTATGAGCAAGTTCAACTATAAATCAGTTATGGAAGTTCCTAAACTTGAGAAAATCGTTGTGAATATGGGCGTTGGTGATGCAGTTGCAAACGCAAAAGCACTAGATAACGCGGTTGAAGAACTTTCAACAATCACAGGTCAAAAACCTGTCGTTACACGTGCGAAAAAATCTATCGCTGGCTTCCGTCTTCGTGAAGGTATGCCGATCGGTGCTAAGGTTACTCTTCGCGGTGAACGCATGTACGAATTCTTGGATAAATTAGTTTCCGTTTCATTACCTCGTGTACGTGACTTCCGTGGTATCTCTAAAAAAGCATTTGACGGTCGCGGTAACTACACTCTAGGTGTTAAAGAACAATTAATCTTCCCTGAAATTGATTACGATAAAGTAAGCAAAGTTCGTGGTATGGACATCGTTATCGTAACGACTGCAAAAACTGATGAAGAATCTCGTGAACTTTTAACTCAATTTGGAATGCCATTCCAAAAGTAATCCTTAAATAAGGGAGGCGAAAACGTGGCTAAAAAGTCAATGATTGCGAAACAACAACGCACGCCTAAATTCAAAGTACAAGAGTATACACGCTGCGAACGTTGTGGTCGTCCACACTCTGTATATCGTAAATTTAAGCTTTGCCGTATTTGTTTCCGTGAATTAGCATACAAAGGACAAATTCCTGGTGTCAAAAAAGCTAGCTGGTAAAACCCAAGTCTGGGAAGGAGGTAAAAATAATGGTCATGACAGATCCAATTGCTGATTTGCTTACTCGCATTCGTAATGCGAATATGGTGCGTCACGAAAAGTTAGAAGTGCCTGCTTCTAATATGAAAAAAGAAATCGCTGAAATTTTAAAGCGCGAAGGTTTCGTACGTGACGTCGAATTTATCGAAGACAACAAACAAGGTATCATCCGTATCTTCTTAAAATACGGTGCTAGTAACGAACGCGTTATTACTGGTCTTAAGCGCATAAGCAAGCCTGGACTTAGAGTTTACGCAAAATCAACTGAGGTGCCACGCGTTCTTAACGGTCTTGGTATCGCATTAGTATCAACATCACAAGGTGTTATTACAGATAAAGAAGCTCGTGCAAAACAAATCGGCGGAGAAATATTAGCTTACGTTTGGTAATTGAGCTTTTGAATGAATGGAGGTGCACTAAATGTCTCGCGTAGGAAAAAAACCAATTGTTATTCCAGCAGGAGTAACAGTTACTTTAAATAACAATACTGTAACAGTTAAAGGACCTAAAGGTGAACTTACTCGTACATTCCACACTGATATCACCATCACTGTGGAAGAGAATCTTGTAACAATCACTCGTCCTTCTGATGCGAAAGAACACCGCGCATTACATGGAACTACTCGTGCCGTGCTTGCGAACATGGTTGAAGGTGTATCTAATGGCTTCACTAGAGGCCTTGAGTTAATCGGGGTTGGATACCGTGCCCAAAAGCAAGGTAATAAACTTGTATTAAACGTTGGATACTCTCATCCAGTTGAGATCGAAGCTGAAGAGGGACTTGAAATCGAAGTTCCTGCAAACACAAAGATCGTTATCAAAGGTACTGACAAAGAACGTGTTGGTGCATTAGCAGCAAATATTCGCGGAGTTCGTCCTCCAGAGCCGTATAAAGGTAAAGGAATTCGTTACGAAGGTGAATTTGTTCGTCGTAAAGAAGGTAAAACCGGTAAGTAATGCCGCATAGGTAAACGAAAGGAGTGACGTAAATGATTACGAAGCAAGATAAAAACGCTACTCGCAAGAAAAGACACGCTCGTGTTCGTGCGAAACTTAGCGGTACTTCTGCTCGTCCACGTCTAAATGTGTTTCGTTCTAACAAACATATTTATGCTCAAGTAATTGATGACATTAACGGAGTAACTTTAGCAAGTGCTTCTACTTTAGATAAAGACTTTGGTTTAGAATCTACAAACAACGTTGAGGCTGCACAAAAGGTCGGAGAATTAGTCGCTAAACGTGCTGTAGAAAAAGGTATCTCTTCTATTGTCTTTGACCGTGGCGGATACCTATACCATGGACGTATTCAAGCATTAGCTGATGCTGCCCGTGAAAACGGCTTACAATTCTAATAGACAAAGGAGGGACACAAAAAGATGCGTCGTATTGATCCAAACAAACTTGAACTAGAAGAACGCGTAGTCACGGTTAACCGTGTTGCGAAAGTTGTTAAAGGTGGACGTCGTTTCCGCTTCACAGCCCTTGTTGTTGTAGGCGATAAAAACGGCCACGTTGGTTTCGGTACTGGTAAAGCTCAAGAAGTACCTGATGCTATTCGTAAAGCCATCGAAGATGCAAAGAAAAACTTAGTCGAAGTACCAATGGTTGGAACAACCATTCCTCACCAAGTAATTGGACGTTTTGGTGCTGGTGAAATCCTTCTAAAACCTGCTTCTGAAGGTACAGGAGTTATCGCTGGTGGACCAGTTCGTGCCGTACTAGAATTAGGCGGAGTTGCTGACATTCTTTCTAAATCATTAGGAACAAACACTCCAATTAATATGGTTCGAGCTACAATTGACGGTTTAAAACAATTAAAACGTGCTGAAGACGTAGCAAAACTACGTGGTAAATCAGTAGAAGAACTGTTAGGATACGGGGGGAAATAAAATGGCGAATAAACTATCAGTTACCCTCACTCGCAGCTTGATTGGCCGTCCAGGCGATCAACGCGAAACAGTTAAAGCTCTTGGATTACGTAAATTAAATCAAACAGTTGAGCACCCAGATAACGCTGCTATTCGCGGTATGATTACCAAAGTTGCTCACCTTGTTACAGTAAAAGAACAATAATTGATTGTTTTCTTTCATAAGGAGGTGCCAATATGAAACTTCATGAATTAAAGCCTGCTGAAGGTTCTCGCAAAGAGCGCAAGCGTTTAGGACGTGGTATCGGATCTGGTCAAGGTAAAACTGCTGGTAAAGGTCACAAAGGTCAAAATGCTCGTTCTGGTGGCGGTGTACGTCTAGGTTTCGAAGGTGGTCAAACACCTTTATACCGTCGTTTACCAAAACGTGGATTTACAAACATCAGCCGTAAGGAATATGCTATTGTAAATCTTGATGCTTTAAACCGCTTTGTTGAAGGTACAGAAGTTACTCCAGAACTTCTTATCGAATCAGGCGTTGTAAGTAACGAAAAAGCAGGAATCAAGATTCTTGCAAAAGGGACACTAGAGAAAAAGTTGACTGTAAAAGCTCACAAATTCTCCTCTGCTGCTAAGGAAGCTATCGAAGCTGCTGGTGGAAACACTGAGGTGATCTAATGTTCCAGACATTCTCCAATTTTATGCGCGTGGGTGAGATAAGACGTAAGATTATATTCACCCTTTTAATGTTAGTCGTATTTCGATTAGGTACATTTATCCCAGTACCCAATGTAAATGCTGATGTACTAGCTAACCAAGATAAGCTAAGTGTGTTCGGTATATTAAATACTTTTGGCGGTGGAGCATTAAAGCAATTCTCCATCTTTGCAATGGGTATCATGCCATACATTACAGCTTCAATCATTATTCAACTTCTTCAAATGGATGTTGTACCGAAGTTTACAGAATGGTCAAAGCAAGGTGAATCTGGCCGTCGTAAGATTGCACAATTTACTCGTTATTTTACTGTCGTTCTTGGGTTTATCCAAGCATTAGGTATGTCCTACGGTTTTAATAACTTAGCTAGTGGTCAGTTGATTGAAAATCCTGGAATTGGTACTTATTTATTGATTGCGGTTGTTTTAACAGCTGGTACTTCATTTTTAATGTGGTTAGGGGAACAGATTACTGAAAAAGGTGTTGGTAATGGGATTTCTATTATCATCTTTGCCGGGATCGTTGCTGGTATGCCATCCACTATTAATCAAATTTATGTACAACAATTTGAGAATGCTGGGGAAGCATTATTCTTACGTATTGTTACGGTAATTCTAATCGCTCTTGCGGTTATTGCTATCATAGTTGGTGTTATCTTTATCCAACAAGCAAATCGTAAGATACCTATTCAATATGCAAAACGCGTAGTTGCTGGACGTAATCCAGTTGGAGGACAATCCACTCACATGCCATTAAAAGTTAATGCTGCGGGTGTTATTCCCGTTATCTTTGCCGTTTCATTTATTGTAACGCCTAGAACGGTTGCTTCATTCTTCCCAACGAATGATGTAACACTTTGGATTACTAAGGTCTTTGATTATTCTCATCCAATCGGGATGACTTTATATGCGGCATTAATTATCGCGTTCACTTATTTCTATGCTTTTATTCAAGTTAACCCTGAACAAGCAGCGGAAAATTTACAAAAGCAAAGCGGCTATATTCCTGGAATTCGTCCAGGAAAGAGTACGCAAGAATACTTAACGCGTGTCTTATATCGTTTAACTTTTGTCGGTGCGATCTTCCTTGCTGTCATTGCGGTATTGCCAATGTTATTTATTTCAATAGCTAACCTTCCGCAATCAGCTCAAATAGGTGGTACTAGTTTGTTAATCGTCGTCGGTGTTGCACTTGATACGATGAAGCAGCTAGAAGCACAATTAGTTAAACGTCATTATAAAGGTTTTATTAAGTAAGGTTTTAGGGGCCCAAGCTCCCTAAAACCCATTTAAAGCACGAGGGGGGAACACGTGTGAATTTAGTATTAATGGGGCTTCCAGGTGCCGGTAAAGGTACTCAAGCTGAAAGAATCGTCGAGCAATACGGCATCCCTCATATCTCCACTGGCGATATGTTCCGTGCAGCGATGAAAGAAGGAACAGAACTAGGTCTACAAGCGAAATCATTCATGGATAAAGGCGAACTTGTTCCTGATGAAGTAACAATCGGCATTGTTCGTGAGCGTTTAAGCAAGGAAGATTGTCAAAAAGGTTTTCTTTTAGATGGTTTCCCTAGAACTGTACCTCAAGCAGAGGCGTTGGAAAATCTATTAGTTGATTTAAATAAAACAATCAACTATGTAATTAATATTAATGTTGATAAAGAATTATTAATGGCTCGTTTGACTGGACGTCGAATTTGTAAAGAATGTGGATCTACTTATCATTTAGAGTTTAATCCTCCTAAACAAGAGGGTGTATGCGATCGCTGCGGCGGAGAGTTATACCAAAGAGCGGATGATAATGAAGAAACTGTTCAAAATCGTTTAGACGTAAATATCAAACAACAAGAACCATTATTAACTTTTTATGAAATTAAAGGATATCTTCGTACAATCGATGGTCAGCAGGATATTAACAAGGTATTCGCTGATATCGAGCAATTACTTGGGGAATTACATTAATGACCATAAGTAAATCCGTACGAACGACTCTCGACCATCTCTTCACTAAGATTCAAAAGTATGTGAAAGCAAATCGCTTTTCTATTGTACGGAGTATGTAGGACCGAGAGTTGGGCAAGACTTACATGAGGAATTAATTTATTCCTAATTATGTAGAATTTACTTGCGGACAGAAGAAGAACAATATGTTAATATTATAAGGTTGCTATTTGTGTACGAATAAGAAGAGTTGTATTGTATTAAATTCACAATTTTTGAATTGAGAAGGGAGACGAGATCGATGGCCAAAGATGATGTAATTGAAATTGAAGGTAAAGTCATTGAAACATTGCCGAATGCAATGTTTAAGGTAGAATTAGAAAATGGTCATACCGTGCTAGCGCATGTTTCTGGTAAAATACGAATGCATTTCATTCGGATCCTTCCGGGTGACAAAGTGACTGTTGAGCTTTCTCCATATGACTTAACACGCGGAAGAATTACTTACCGCTTTAAATAATGCTTGCACTCCGTACTACTAAGGAGGTTAGGATAATAATGAAAGTAAGACCATCTGTTAAACCGATCTGCGAAAAGTGTAAAGTTATCCGTAGACGCGGCAAAGTTATGGTTATCTGTGAAAACCCTAAACATAAACAAAAACAAGGTTAATTTTGAAGGAGGTGCGCATTTTCTATGGCACGTATTGCTGGTGTAGATATTCCACGTGAAAAACGTGTAGTTATCTCTTTAACATACATTTATGGAATTGGTAAAAACACTGCACAAAAAGTATTAGCAGAAGCTGGTGTTTCTGAAGATACACGTGTACGTGATTTAACAGAAGACGAATTAAACAAAATCCGTGACATCATCGACAAATTAAAAGTTGAAGGTGACCTTCGCCGTGAAATTTCTCTTAACATTAAGCGTTTAATGGAAATCGGCTGCTACCGCGGATTACGTCATCGTCGTGGTTTACCAGTTCGTGGACAAAATACGAAAAACAACGCTCGTACTCGCAAAGGTCCTCGTAAGACTGTAGCGAACAAGAAGAAGTAATCGGCAAAGGAGGTAATTTAAATGGCACGTAAAACAAATACACGTAAACGTCGTGTTAAAAAGAATATTGAATCTGGTATTGCTCATATTCGTTCAACTTTTAACAATACGATCGTAACTATTACTGATGTACATGGTAATGCAATTTCATGGTCAAGTGCAGGTGCGCTTGGATTTAGAGGTTCTCGTAAATCTACACCATTTGCGGCACAAATGGCGGCTGAAACAGCAGCTAAGACTTCTATTGAACATGGTATGAAAACTCTTGAAGTTACAGTTAAAGGACCTGGTGCAGGACGTGAAGCTGCAATCCGTGCTCTTCAAGCTGCTGGTCTTGAAGTAACTGCAATCAAAGACGTTACACCTGTTCCTCATAATGGATGCCGTCCACCAAAACGTCGTCGTGTTTAATTTTTCTGTATAGATTTTGTATCATATGTCTATAATGGGATATGATATTAAAATTTTGCACTCTTACAGAAGATTTATTCCAGTTGTTGTGCACAAAACGGGAACGTATACATGGGGACTTTAATTAGTATACAAGCTAATTTGAAGTTTCGACGTTTTGAAGGAGGGTTATTTGATGATCGAAATAGAAAAACCAAAAATCGAAACGATTGAGATCAACGACGATGCCAAGTACGGCAAATTTATCGTAGAGCCACTTGAGCGTGGATATGGTACCACTTTGGGTAACTCCTTACGTCGTATCCTATTATCTTCACTCCCAGGTGCCGCGGTTACATCGATTCAAATCGATGGGGTACTTCATGAGTTCTCAACAATTGAAGGCGTCGTGGAGGATGTAACATCCATCATTTTAAACATTAAAAAACTAGCTTTAAAAATCTACTCTGATGAAGAGAAGACGCTAGAATTTGATGTGCAAGGTGAGGGACCTGTTTTAGCTGGCAATATCACTCACGATAGTGATGTTGAGGTGTTAAATCCAGATCTTCATATTGCAACTTTAGCGTCAAATGGTCATCTTCGCATGCGTTTAACAGCGAAACGTGGACGTGGTTACACTCCAGCTGTACAAAACAAAAGAGAAGACCAGCCTATTGGTGTGATTCCAATTGATTCTATCTTTACACCTGTATCACGTGTAATGTTCCATGTAGAAAATACACGTGTTGGCCAAATGTCTAATTTTGATAAATTGACACTTGATGTGTGGACAGATGGAAGCACTGGACCAAAAGAAGCAATTGCTCTTGGTTCGAAAATTTTGACTGAGCATTTGAATATATTCGTAGGTTTAACCGATGAAGCTCAAAATGCAGAAATTATGATAGAAAAAGAAGAAGATCAAAAGGAAAAAGTCCTTGAAATGACTATTGAGGAACTCGATCTTTCTGTTCGTTCTTATAATTGCTTAAAGCGTGCTGGTATCAACACTGTTCAGGAACTAGCTAATAAGACTGAAGAAGATATGATGAAAGTTCGTAACTTAGGCCGCAAATCACTTGAAGAAGTGAAGGCAAAACTAGAAGAGCTTGGATTAGGCTTACGTAAAGACGACTAGTCAATCGTTTGCTAAATATCCGACTTATGACTTCAACAAAGGAGGGAACCCTTCATGGCATACAGAAAGTTAGGACGCACTAGTGCACAGCGTAAAGCTATGCTACGTGATTTAACTACAGATTTAATTATCAACGAGCGCATTGAAACAACAGAAACTCGTGCGAAAGAAATTCGTGTGACTGTTGAAAAAATGATCACTTTAGGTAAACGCGGTGATTTACATGCTCGTCGTCAAGCTGCTTCATATGTACGTAACGAAGTTGCTGATGCTGAAAACAATACAAGTGCATTACAAAAACTTTTCGCTGATATCGCTCCACGTTATACTGAGCGTCAAGGTGGATATACTCGTATTATGAAACTTGGACCACGCCGCGGTGACGGTGCACCAATGGTTATTATCGAGTTAGTTTAATAGTAATCAACAGACAACAAGGGCGCTGGACAGTTTTGTAACAAACTTGTTCTTTGCCCTTTTTCTGTAAATGAACTCTATATCATGTTAGACCCAAGCCCAAAAGAGTGTTACGATGAGCGTAACTCCAACTAGTTGGAGAAATAAAAAAGTTTGATCGTCTTCCTTTGGTGGACAGATTTAATTAAGCTTTTATTCTGCCGCATCTGTGGATGTGTGATTTGAATTACGACTCGTCTAGCTCATGCACCTCCTCCCATTTCTTTTATGAAATTCCTTTTTTGCAGTTATGACGTTACTGCATAGGGACGAGGTGCAGGCTTTTTTTTATATGTACAAGAAATATGAGCAGAGAATAGTCTAGCTGAGAGGAGGCATATCCTGATGAAAAATCCAATTGTGACTCTTGATGGAATATCTTTTCAATACGATACACAAGAACGCTATGCTCTTAATAATGTCTCCTTTGATATATATGAGGGAGAATGGCTGGCAATTGTCGGTCATAATGGTTCTGGGAAGTCGACAATGGCAAAACTACTAAATGGTCTGCAATTTCCTCAATCTGGAGAAATACATGTGTGTGGTATTAAGCTTGATGAACAAACCATATGGGATATCCGTAAAAAAATTGGGATGGTCTTTCAAAATCCTGATAACCAATTTGTTGGTACGACTGTACAGGATGATGTGGCTTTTGGTTTAGAAAATAATGGCATACCTAGAGACGAAATGGTTAAAAGAGTCGAGGATTCATTAAAGAGGGTCAAGATGGATAAGTTTCTACATCAAGAGCCCCACCATCTATCTGGAGGCCAAAAACAGCGTGTGGCAATAGCTGGTGTTCTTGCACTAAGGCCCTCGATTATCATATTGGATGAGGCAACATCGATGCTTGATCCAAAGGGTCGGGAAGAAGTATTGGAGACGGTTCGATTATTAAAAGAAGAGAAATCTTTAACCGTTATTTCAATTACACATGACTTAGATGAGGCAGCCAAGGCGGATCGGATTATTGTGATGAATAAAGGGGAAGTTTTTCGTGAAGGAATACCTGAAGAAATTTTCTCCATGGATGAACAATTAGTTCAATTAGGTTTGGATATTCCTTTTTCAGTAAAAATGACGAAATCGTTACGGGACAAGGGTATTGAACTATCGAGACACTATTTATCGGAAGAAGAGTTGGTGACAGAGTTATGGACATCTCGCTCAAGCACGTAGATTATCGGTATCAAGCAAATACTCCTTTTGAACGATTGGCCATTGCGGGCGTTTCGATTGATATTCCGACAGGGGTGTATATGGCTATAATTGGTCATACTGGCTCAGGAAAGTCCACCGTCCTCCAGCATTTAAACGCTCTTTTGCAGCCAACAAAAGGATCAGTCGTGATTGGTGATAACGAAATAAAGGCTGGGCAAAAAAATAAGAATTTGAAGAAGATCCGTCAAAAAGTTGGGATCGTTTTTCAATTCCCTGAACATCAATTGTTTGAAGAAACGGTTGAAAAGGACATTATGTTTGGGCCCATGAATTTTGGCGTTTCTGAGAGTGATGCAAAGGAACGGGCACGGATTGCCTTACATCAAGTGGGCTTAGGCGAAGAAGTCCTTCAAAAATCCCCTTTTGATCTTTCGGGGGGGCAAATGCGGCGCGTGGCAATTGCAGGTGTACTTGCTATGGAACCCGATGTTATTGTCCTGGACGAGCCAACGGCAGGGTTAGACCCTAGAGGCCGTAAAGAGGTCATGGATATGTTTTACGCTCTTCATAAAGAAAGAAAGCTTTCTACCATACTTGTCACACATAGTATGGAGGATGCTGCAAGATATGCAGACCAAATTGTCATTATGCAGCAAGGGAAGGTTGTTCAAAGAGGGACTCCGGAAGAGATTTTCTCAGCACCTGTTGAATTGGTTGAAATGGGACTGGATGTTCCCGAAGTGGTTCGGTTTCAACTGAAACTTGAGGACAAATTAGGCATTAAATTAGAGAAAATGTTCCTAACCATTGATGAACTGTCTGCTGCTGTCACTAAGGTGTTAAGTAGAGGTGTTCGCTTATGATGGATAAAATGATTTTTGGGCGCTATGTCCCGGCCGATTCGGTTCTTCATAAGATGGATCCCCGTTCTAAAATAATGATTATCTTTCTTTTTGTCTGTATTATTTTTCTGGCAAATAATGTGGTAACCTATGCACTTATTGGTATTTATACTTTTTTTATGCTCGGATTGTCGCGAGTCCCCGTGCGCTTTTTGTATGGTGGGTTGAAGCCAGTTATTTGGCTCGTCCTTTTTACATTTATTCTACAGTTGTTTTTTACAAAAGAAGGTGCCCTTTTATATGAACTAGGGCCAGTTAAGATTTATGAGGAAGGGTTAAGACAAGGGATTTTTATTTCCTTACGATTCTTTTTCTTAATTCTAATGACTTCTTTGTTGACACTGACAACCACTCCGATTGAGATTACGGATGGTCTGGAAACACTTCTACATCCTTTAAATAAAGTTCGTTTCCCTGTTCATGAGATGGCGTTAATGATGTCAATTTCACTGCGATTTATTCCCACACTTATGCAGGAAACGGATAAAATTATGAAGGCGCAAATTGCCAGAGGCGTAGAGTTCGCGAGCGGGCCGTTTATGGAACGCATCAAAGCCGTCATTCCACTGCTAATCCCTTTGTTTGTCAGTTCATTTAAACGGGCAGAGGAGTTAGCGATCGCGATGGAAGCAAGAGGCTATCGAGGCGGGGAAGGACGAACAAAGTATCGAGAGTTATCTTGGAAAAAGGCTGATTCCCTTCAGATGGTCCTTTTAGTTCTTGTAACTATTTTGTTATTCTTATTACGTTCATAATGGAGCGAAGCTATGGCAAGGTATAAATGTATCATTTCCTATGATGGTTCTGGATTTTCCGGTTATCAGGTCCAGCCTAATAAGCGGACTGTGCAGTCTGTTTTAGAATCTGTGTTAACAAAAATGCATAAGGGTGAACCAATGAAGGTTTTCGCTTCTGGACGAACAGATGCGGGTGTACATGCAAAAGGACAGGTTGTTCATTTTGATTCACCGCTCCATATTCCGGAGGAAAAATGGGGAAGAGCGTTAAATTCACTCCTTCCAGATGATATTTCTGTTCTTTCTACTGTTGCGGTGGAAGAGTCGTTTCATGCCCGTTTTGACGCAAAAGGTAAGGAATACCGTTACAAGCTTCATTTATCTTCAAATAGGGATCCCTTTTTGCGGCAATTTGCTTATCACTATCCATATGTTTTAGATTTGAATGCAATGGAACAGGCGAGTGAATCTTTCCTAGGTACCCATGACTTTACTAGTTTTTGTGCCGCAAGAACTGAAGTGGAAGATAAAGTCCGAACGATTAAAGCGATTGATTTTTCACTAGAGAATGAGTTATTGACGATCCGTTTTGTTGGAAATGGCTTTTTGTATAATATGGTTCGTATTTTAGTGGGAACTTTATTAGAAGTTGGATCAGGGGATCGCCCCCCAGAGGATATCCCAACTATTCTGGAGCAGAAAGACCGCAAGTTCGCTGGAAAAACTGCTCCTGGACATGGTTTATACCTTTGGGAAGTATTTTATGAATAGATATTTTAAAAATAAATTTCTAATACAACACAACCTGGTGTAACATTTTCTTGACATATAGGGCTGAAGAATTTATTATATTATATGTGCGTGTTTTTAATACCACGATAAAGCCCCGGAAAGTCTTCATCGTGATTGAAAATATATGACTAAAAACTTATCCGCACAAGGGTAATAGATGTTCATTCCCGGAACAGAATAGAACACTAATTACTTTAAAAGTGCGAAAACAATAATCTTTAATGGATTTAAATTAGGAGGGAAACTCATGCGTACAACGTTTATGGCAAATGCCAACACTATCGAGCGTAAATGGTACGTAATTGATGCTGAGGGCAAAACTCTTGGACGTCTTGCTTCTGAAGTAGCATCAATTTTACGTGGTAAAAACAAACCAACTTTTACACCACATGTTGACACTGGTGATAATGTAATCATTCTTAACGCTTCTAAAGTAGAACTTACTGGTAAGAAATTAACTGACAAGATTTACTACCGTCACACAAATCACCCAGGTGGTTTAAAACAAAGAACAGCTCTAGAAATGCGTACTAACTATGCTGAGAAAATGATCGAGCTTGCTGTTAAAGGTATGCTTCCAAAGAATTCTCTTGGCCGTCAAATGATCAAAAAATTACACGTATATGCTGGCAGCGAACATCCGCACCAAGCACAACAACCTGAAGTTTACGAACTTCGCGGTTAATAAAGAGGGAGGGAATTAACTTGGCACAAGTTCAATATATCGGTACAGGTCGCCGTAAGAGTTCTGTCGCACGTGTGCGTTTAGTACCAGGCACAGGTAAAATTATTGTTAATGGTCGTGAAATCGAAGATTATATCCCATTTGAAGCGTTACGTGTTGTTGTAAGACAACCATTAGTAGCTACTGAAACTGTTGGAAGCTACGATGTTCTTGTAAACGTAAGCGGTGGTGGATACACTGGTCAAGCTGGAGCAATCCGTCATGGTGTTGCTCGTGCATTATTACAAGCTGACCCTGAATTCCGTCCAACATTAAAGCGCGCTGGATTATTAACTCGTGATCCACGTATGAAAGAGCGTAAAAAATACGGTCTTAAAGGTGCTCGTCGTGCGCCTCAGTTCTCAAAACGTTAATTTTTACGTATCAAAGACTCCCGAACCTTTTGGTTTGGGAGTCTTTTTTTCTTGTGGTTATGTTTTACCAATATAGCCAACCTAGTCATGATTTTAAATACTTGAGTCTCTTTTTCAAATAGGCAGATCTGTCGTGAATGAATTGAAAAATCACTTCCGTTTCCCCATCAAATAATTCGATTTCCTTCTTTTTATATGGATCACGAAGGATATGCGGACGTAAAGTTTGATGAAGGGATGTAATTTTATTTGTTAAATAGGGTACAGTGAACTTAGTTTCCAAGATTTCTTCTAATATGTTTCTGTAAAGTGTACGAAATTCAGGTACTTGCAGAAGAAGAAAAGAAAGATGGTTCGTTTTTTTGCCGCCAATAGGAACATAATCAACCTCCATAATACCGCCGCTAACTTTCCGGCCCCAGGTGGCATCATAATCCCAAGGAATGAGTTCAAACAAGCCTGTTTTGCTATTACGATACAGGGCATAGTTATGGGTAAATCCATCATTATTCATGGTGCAGACCGCGCCTGCCAGCCACCGTGCGTATTTTTCTATGTCAATTAATTTGAAAATGATCCGTGGAAAATCAGTGAGTGGTGTGTTATTGACTTGCTTTACTAGTTCAATAAGGTATTTATCATCAGATTCATTCCCAAAGGCTTTTGTGTAGCCTGAAGTAAGGGATTTCTTACGTTTTCCCTTTTTATACAGAGAAAAGTTGGCGCCATTACCTACGGCATAAAAAATCGGACCTAAAGGGAGTCCTCTTTTTTTCAAGAATATTTCATCCACAGATTCAAGTTGTAGATACACCCCTTTTAAAGAGCCATTCCTTATTAAATTGACATGGTGACTTTCTGGAGATAAGACCCCTAAGTCCTGAAAAAAGTCGAGAGAAAGTTTGTTGCGGAAGAGTGAGGGATCTCTGTACTCGGCATTAAGGTGAATGACATGGGCATCAGAAAATGTATTTGGTTCCATGAACTTGACCATATATGATCTTTTTCGGAATTCCCGGGTATATGATCCCCGGTAGCAAATAGCAATATTATTGCGGGTATCCCCCACCTGTAAAATGGCAGGAACAGGGGTATCGCTCCAAATATCTTTTCTAAGTTTTTGTAGATTAGCTTTTTTAATTTCTAAAAAATATGATTGAATTTGGTAAGGCATTTGTTCCATAAAAACACATCCTTAATAAGCTTAATTCATCCTATTAAAGGCGTGTATAAAATGATAAAGATATTGCTCAATTCATTTCAATTTAATTTACAAACAAAGCGGATGTGAGTTCTTCCCCGCATCCGCTTTAGTTGACTAGTTGGTTTTTAACTGCATAAAGGGCGGCTTGTGTCCGATCTGCCAGCTCAAGCTTTGCTAAAAGGTTCGATACGTGAGTTTTAACCGTCTTCTCGGTAATAAATAATGCGGCAGCAATTTCTTTATTGCTTTTTCCTTTCGCGATTTCTTTTAACACATCTACCTCCCGTTTGGTTAATTCCTCTAGTAAATTTTTTTCCTGCTTGTTTTTATTGGACAAATTTGCGAGTAAATGTGAGGTAGCCTTCGGATGAAGCTGGTTTTCTCCGCTAATGATTTTTTTAATTGATGTGACCAGTTCATCAGGCTGGATATCTTTTAATTGGAACCCAGAAGCACCAGCTTCGAGCGCGGGGATGACATGATCTTGGTCGGAAAAACTGGTTAACATCATGATTTTAATTTCAGGCTGCTTTTCTTTTATGATCTTTGTTGCCTGGATTCCGTCCATTTCCGGCATGATGAGATCCATTAAGATAATATCAGGTTTTAATACTTGGGCCTGTTCAATGGCTTCTCTGCCATTAGCGGCTTCCCCGATAATTTCAAGGTCTTTTTGTGTTCGAAGAAAAAAGACCAGGCCTCTTCTGACGACATGATGGTCATCAACGATTAGGATGCGTATACTCATGTGAATTCTCCTCTCTAAAAAGGAATGCGGATCTCTATCTCTGTCCCGCTTCCTGGCTTACTCTTTATTAAAAATTGTCCGTTAAGTGATTCTGTCCGTGTTCTCATGTTTTTAAGTCCAAGCGTGGGGATCTCTACATTTTCGCTAAAATGGAAGCCGCAGCCTTGATCCTTGATGACCATCACAACTTGGTCCTTAGCGGCATGGAACATCAAGTTGACCTCAGTGATCTGGGAATGCTTCTTACAATTAGCTAACGCCTCCTGACCGATGCGCCACAATGCTTCCTCGACCTTCCCAGGAATGCTCGCTGCTCCTGTAACCTCGGTATGAATGGTTAGGCCAAGCATTTCAGCATAACTTCTCAAGGCGCTTACGATGCCATTCTCTAGCCCAAGCGGCCGTAGCTGCCATATCAATGCTCGCATCTCCCCAAGCGCTTCCTGAGCTAAGTCCTTTATATATCCGAACGTATGTTTCACATCCTCTTGTTCAGTCATTTCCACTCCTGCCCTTGCTGTTAAGCTGAGGGAAAATAACAGCTGATTAACGGAATCATGAAGATCCCTTGCCAGCCGATTTCTCTCGGCAACAAGTGCGGTTTCCTGTTCCTTCTGGGTAAGTTTAATTCGCTTTAAGGCTGTGCCAATTTGATAAGCAACAGCTTCAAGTAAAGCAAGTTCATTTTTGTTGAAATGTGTCTTATAAGGCGACCCAACATTTAAAATCCCAAATCGTTCATTTCCAGCTCCGAGCGGGACGGTGGCATGATGGGTCAGCCCGCAAGTTTCACCAGCATGTTCTTCGATTGCTTCTTCAATTCGCTTGCATTCCATAATGTTCGTTGCTTTAGTTAATTTTTTATTGTTGTATTTATTGACGCACCAACACCCACCCTGGCACATTCTTTCTTTTTGGTTAGCTGCCAAAGCAGGGGGCAGAAATTCGTCGGCTACAAGGTGATGCGTACCATGCTCATCCATTAAAAAAATCCATCCAGTTTGTAAACCAGTTACTTGGAGGAGTTTTTTCAGCACTCCAGATAAAACGTCCTTTGTATCTGTTCCTTCGTTTAATAACTCAGCGATTTCTTTTAAAATGCCAATATCTTTATTCTCCTCAGACATTATATTCCCCTCCACTGTCTGCATTTACTGTAATTATAGCTTATCGGATGGAAGTATGACGTCAAAAAGTCATAGAACAGGCTATACTTGCAGAAACTCAATAACGGTGTTATTTGGCCCTTCATAAAAAATAGTCTCCCATCCGTTTTCTAACTTGTAAGGACCCTCGATTTTTTGATGGGAATTAAATAGCTCTAGGGCTTCGCTAAGATCATTTACCTCAAAGCATAAATGTGCATTTTTCTCTTCATGTTGATTGGAGATCAGTTCCAGCCTAAAATCACCGGCAGTAAGGAACACAATTATTTCCCCCATGAAAAAAATTCGGCATTCTTCTTGAAGCCCTAAGTGCTTTTTGTAGAAAGCTACAGACTCCTCGAGATTATCGACCTCAAGACCATAATGGTGAAAACGCATGTTTGGTGCCTCCTCGGATTATAAGATTAAATTCATATCTCCAAACTCATGCCATAAATAACCTGCGTGGATGGCATGGTTATATGCTTGAAGCAAATGCAGCTCTGAAACAAAGGCGGAAAGCATATCAAGGTGGCTCGCTTGTGGTTCATGAAGACCCGTAATGATTCCGTCGGCTATTTTTAAAGCATATTGCTGGTCGATATAGAGATTGGTTGTGCCCGAAAGGACTCCATTTTTGGCCGCACTTTCCAGAGCACGAACCACGGTGGTGCCAACCGCAATGACTCGTTTGCCAGCGGCCTTTGTCGCGAGAATCCGTTCCATGGTTTGTTTAGAGATATGGTACTCCTCGACATTTTCTTCAGGTGTTTGATGATAGGAATCATCAAGCAAGTAACTTAATCCGGTATGCAATTGGATAAAATCAAGCTGGATATTCTGTCGCTTCAATTTGAATATTAACTCCCAGCTAAACGCTCTGCCTGCAGAGGGCATTTCTACGGAACCGGGATGACTGGCAAAAACGGTTTGATAGTAATCGAGTTCCCATGGCTCCTCGATATATTCATAACGGATTGGCTCGCCGAGGGCATAAATCAAATTAAATAATTCCGTTCCTTTTTTCGTAAATTCAATGATTTTTAAGGGGGAATTCCCTTTTTCGGCAATTACCATTGCGGACAAGTCTGGTGAAAATTCGAGCATATCACCCGGTTTGACTGGTGCAGCAACAATTAATGCCTCCCATAGATCTTGGCGGCATCGTCTAGCCAGTCGCACTTCTACATGGGGTATGACGGAATCCTTGTTTCGTATCCAACTGGCGTGTAAAACCGCAGGGATGGTTCGACTGTTGTTGGCAATCAGCAGGTCCCCGGGTTGGAGATAATCTGCTAAGTGGAAAAAGTGATCATGCCTGATTTCTCCTGTAGTCCGATCGAGAACCAGCATCCGGACATGGTCCCTTCGTACACCGCGTTTTTCAGGGGGAAGGGAAGCATTTAATTCATTAGGCAGATAAAAATCTAAAGCTCTTGTTGCCATCACAATCCCTCCTCTGCTTGGGCCTCAAAGCGCTGGCCATTGATTGCTGCTGCCTTTTCTGATGCTAGATAAAGAAAAATTTCGATGACATCTTCCGGCTTAGCTAATGGATAATCACAGTCGGGGACGGCCGATTGATGCATGTCAGTGTCCATTTCACCGGGATCGACCATGTTTACCCTTATATTTGTCTCCTTTAATTCATCCGCCCACGTTTGAGTGAGACCTTCAACCGCGAATTTAGAAATTCCGTATGCGCCCCATCCTGCATAACCCGTATGCCCAGCTTCGGAAGTTACATTGATAATTGATCCTTCGTTCCGCTCAAGCATCCCCGGAATGACTCTTCTTGTCACAAGGAATGGGGAAACAGCATTTACTCGCAGCACTTCCGCAAAATCTTCTTCTGGATAATCGAGCAGTAAAGGCATTGGGCTAGGGCCAAGGATAGATGCATTATTAATGAGGACATCAATGTGGCCAAATTCCTCCTCGGCCATAGCGATGAATCGTTCCACATCCCGTGATTTAGAAATATCCGCGGTAACCGCGAGAACCTCAGCACCTAATTTTTGAGCTTCTTCTTTCACTTTTAAGAGCTTTTCTGGTGTCCTTGAGCAAATCGCAAGTTTAGCTCCTTCCTTTGCAAAAGCCAATGTCAACGCTCTGCCCAACCCCTTAGACGCTCCCGTAATCATCACAACTTTATTATTCATATCCATCTCTCCCTTTGTTTCTTGATGTCTTAAGCATACAGGGATCTCGAAAATCAGCCTTCGGAAAAAAGCTTGAAGTTTTACTACAACTTTAGGATGAGAAATTGAAGAAATAACGAGTGAATAGAAGATGTCATTGACGACTAAGCAAGAGAAAAAGGAATTGCCAGGGTAGACAATAGAG
>NZ_JBALSN010000134.1:0-763 GCF_036966985.1 Neobacillus drentensis
TCAACAGGCAACTTTAACCTAGCCTATACAAAAATAATAAAGGGTGATTCTATGTCGACATCATTTTTTCAATTTTCTGTTCGAACAGTTGTAAATAGCGGGGCGGGATCAAGAACTTTGCTTCCTGAGATGATAAAAGGGCTTGGGGGTAAACGAGCAGTACTTTTCACGGATAAGGGTTTAACCCAAGCCGGAATTACAGCTCAAATTAAAGAATTGTTTGAAATCATGCCGGGTACACCGGAGCTGGTTGGAGTGTTTGAAGATATCGAACAGGACGCAAAAGGGGAAATTATAAATCGCGGAGCTCGTTTCTTTAAAGAGTGCAACGGTGATTCCTTAATCGCTCTTGGCGGCGGCAGCGTTTTAGATACTGTAAAAGGGATCAAGTGGATGCTCCATAAAGGTTTGGATGATATACGTGATTCCCTTCTTACCGGAAATGTGATGGAGTGGTGGCCAGAAGCCCAATATATTTTTATTCCGCATGTAGCTATTGCGACAACGGCGGGAACAGGTGCTGAAGTATCACCGGTAGCCGTTATCCTTAATGAAAAGCTTGGAATAAAAACAAATCTTCTTCATCCATTTATCAATGCGGATATGGCAATTCTGGATCCGGATTTAACGGTAGGTCTTCCTCCTAAAATCACTGCTTTTACAGGATTTGATGCATTAACTCATGCAGTGGAGGCTTATTTTTCACAAAAGGCCAATCCGATGACAGATGCCTATGCAATTCAATCGATTCGAATGATTGTAG
>NZ_JBALSN010000134.1:893-7797 GCF_036966985.1 Neobacillus drentensis
TGGAGTCCCTGCCGACGTACTATTTGCCAAGAATTACGGGGTTCGCCCAAGCGTTGGGTATAGCAAATCCATCAGAACAACCCGAAAAATGTTTAGAGGAAGTTGTCCAATATATAAGGGATCTCCGCAAAGCAGTGAATTTGCCAGACACTTTTGGTGAATTTGAATGTAACGAAGAGACACTTCAACATTTGGTACCAGCTGTTCATAATGACCCTGCCGGAGTTTTCTATAAGATACCAGCCACGATTATCACCAAAGTAATAAATGAAGTTTTCGAGGTACCTGCGATAAAGGCTTAATCTCGTTTACAAGATGTAAAGCGCAAATTTTACATTTCATAATCTGGCAATCTACTTATATGGAAAACACTTGAAAACCTCCTCTTAATGTTTGGTTGGTGAACTGACATTATAGCCAGGTAGTCAAAAGTGTTTTCCTTTTTTTGAATTTTAAAATAATAATTCATGGAGGTTTGTATGAAAAGTAAAGTTTCAACTCAACCTATGTCCGCAACTTCTTTTACAAAAAAGGCAAATTTAGCAGTGTACGAATATCTAAATTTTGATGATTTACAGGATTTCGTAGATGCAAACCGAGGCTTTATTGCACCTTTAGAATCTACAATTATTAAAGATGATTCTGGGGAAGTCGTCTGGGACATCGATAAGTTAGAATTTCTAAACGATACTGCTCCTGAAACAGTTAACCCAAGTTTATGGAGAAATGCACAATTACAGACTATCTCTGGTTTGTTTGAAGTTGTAGAAGGGGTTTATCAAATTCGTGGACAATCAATCGCCACCACTTTCTTTTTTGAAGGTAAACAAGGAGTCATTGTCTGTGATGCATTAGGAAGCACTGAATCTGCTGAAGCTGCAATGGAATTATATTATAAGCATCGTCCAAGAAAGCCAGTTTCGGCTATCATTATTAGTCAAAGTCATGCGGACCATTTTGGCGGTATTCAAGCCGTTCTAAAATATGCGGAAGATCCTACCATTCCGATCATAGTTCCCCAACATTTTACCAAAGAAGCATTAAGTGAAAATGCTCTATTAGGTACCATAATGGCGCGTCGTGCAGAGTATCAGTTTGGTAAGAATATCCCAGATGGCACGATGGGTTCTGTATCTATAGGAATAGGAAATACGATGAGTTCCGGGACAATGAGTTTTGCGCTGCCTACGGTTGAAATTGAAAACGAAATCCAAACGATGGAAATCGATGGGGTAACCTTTCAATTTCTATTAACTCCAAACACAGAAGCACCAGCTGAAATGCATTTTTATATCCAAGAGTACAAAGCATTATTTGTATCAGAGAACGCTAATCAATTGATGCATCAAATTTATACGGTAAGAGGAGCAAAGACTCGGGATGCCTTACATTGGGCTAATTCTCTCGATAAAACAATCGATTTATTTGAAGATGAAGAGATTGATGCCTTGCTCATGATCCATGCATGGCCTGTTTGGGGTAAGAATCAGGCATTAAACCATCTGAAAATGCAACGTGATTTATATAAATATATGCACGATCAGACAGTGCGTTTAGCCAATCACGGATATACGATGGATGAAATAGCTGAGACAATCAAACTTCCAAAAGCATTGGATACTTATTGGGGGAATCGTGGGTATTATGGTACGTTAAAGCATAATTCAAAGGGAATTTACAATTTTTACTTAGGTTATTATAGTGCTCATCCTTCAGATTTAGATCCATTACCACAAGTGGCAGCTGGCCTTAAATATGTAGAATACATGGGTGGAGCAGCTACCATTTTGCAAAAAGCAAAAGATGACTTTGATAATGGTGAATATCGCTGGGTAGCTCAAGTATTAAAAAATGTCGTAATGGCTGACCCAGAAAATTCGGATGCAAAAAATTTATTAGCTATGGCTTTCGAACAATTAGGATACCAAGCAGAATCAGCCAATTGGCGTAATATTTATCTTGTTGGTGCATCCGAACTAAGAAATGGCATTAATAAAGATAATTCGCCATTAGATGTTTCTGGAGTCATTAAAAATATGCCAGTAGATGAATTCTTAAAGCTGATAGCTGTTAAACTAAACGGTCCAAAAGCTGATGGTATAACAATAACGTTGAATGTAACGTTATCAAATTCCGATCAAGAATATACAATTTTTTTAGAAAATTCCGTTTTAATATATAAAGCAGGTGAGTTAAATGCTGATCCAGATGTTTCCTTAGCTCTTGATCAATTCACATTCTATGGAATTGGACTTGGCCTGCTTTCACCAGAACAAGCCGTAGCAGCAGGTAAATTAATCATCTCTGGTGACCAAACAAAATTGAATGAATTTTTATCACTTTTAGATGAGTTCGACCGGTTACCAAATATCGTAACACCTTAATTAACTGAGAAAAATCATTTATGATTCAATTTTTTCACAATAAGCACCTGTTCAATCTTGCTCGCTATAAAGGCTGGCATAGCAGGTGTTTTTTCTCCTTAGATATGATTGCTAATTTTTATCGAAAAAATGAATATATTTGATGAGAGGCGGAGTTTGAATGAAAAGTTGGACGAAATGGATTATTTTACTTTCACTTTTTATTATGTCTATTGTTAATTTTGCCGATAAATCCATTACAGGTTTAGCCGGAATTCATATTATGAAGGATTTGAATCTAACTTTCTCTCAATTTGGAATTGTGGGAAGCAGTTTTTTTTGGTTGTTTTCATTAGCTGGAATATTAGGGGCTTCTTTATCAGACCGTTATGGAACTGGAAAGCTATTGGCTGTTATGGCGATTATTTGGACCATTTCGCAATCAATGGTGCTGTTTGTTTCAGGCCTTCCACTACTTTTATTTACTAGAGTATTACTAGGTGTAGGAGAAGGTCCTTTTCAAGCAACTGCTGTCAGTCATATTAGTAAATGGTTTAAACCGGAATCACGTGGATTAGCCATATCAATCTTAAATTTTGGCAATGTTGTGGGCATAGCTGTTACAGCTCCGATAGTGGTTTTTTTAATGTCAAATTATGGTTGGAAACAAACGTTTTTTATTTCTGGCATTCTTAGCTTTGTCTGGTTAATTGGTTGGCTTTGGCTCGGACGGCTGACATCAGATGTTCCGTTTGAAGAAGAGGGAAGTATACAGAAAAACAAACAAGAGACAAATAGGAAAGACATCTGGAAAGCGTTACGATCTCCTATTTTTATTTTTACATCCTTAGCGGCATGTATCGGCTTTTCTTTTATTGTCTTTGGACTTACCTTTAATCCCGCCTATTTAATGAGAGTTAAGGGGTTCACTGAACAACAAGCTGGAAAAATTATTGCTATTTCCGGATTAATAGGCGCTATAATTTCATTAGTACTGGCAATCATTTCAGATCGAATATACAAAAAAACTCTAAATTTATGGAAGTCGCGAATTCTTTTTTCTGCCAGTAGTCTGATTCTAGCAGGCATTTTTTACGCGATATATCCCCTTGTTTCTGGGAAGGGTTCGATCATCATCGTCCTTTCTATAGTGTATACATTAGCAGTTACAGCTGCAAACCTTAATCCTACAGTAATCATTAGTTTACTTCCAGAGCGGAGAGGTGTTATGACAGGTACTTATTATGGAATTATGACATCCTCAGGTATTTTTGCTCCCATCATTTTTGGAAAGCTCATTCAAGCTTCAGGTGCAAATCCAGCAGTGGGTTTTAGCGCATCCATTTATGGAATCTCTGTTGCTTTGGTGGTTACAGCTATGTTCATGTTCCTTTTCGGAAAGCCAAAACAACGAGTCTCAACAGAGAATGATAAAAGAACAGTGAACCTCTAAGAGATTATTTCACTGGACTAATTAATAACCCAGATTTCAAACTAAACCAAAATCTTTAATATATTTTTAATAGGATGTGCGTAAAATGGCTGCAAAAAAAGATAATTTAAAAGAATCGTTGGAAGATACAATAACGCAAAAGCAAAAACAAGAAGTTGACGAAACGGTAGAAACGGTAGATCAACCATTACTAGAGGGAAAACAGGGCGAAGAAATCAATGTCGAAGACGAAAATGAAGCATCGCTTTCTAGCCTTGACTTGCTTGGGAGATATGCAATTCATGAATTAGATGAATGGGCAAAGTGTGCTGAACATCGCGACGAAGTCTTTTTTAAAGAGCTGAGAAGATGCTCTGAAAGTGTACAACGGAATCAGGGAAATATAAAAGCAATAGTAGAGCAATTTACAAAGGAATTGACTGAATGGGAAAAGATTGCACGAGATGAATTTTTAATGTCAACTACCACCTTGCAGCATTTCTTTCCAATTCAGTCTTATGAGGAAATTAATGCGCAAATGGATCAGATTCAAAAGAGAGTATTGTCTCTCTTAATTACTCCGTCTCAAACCATTGCAAATTGCCAGGAGATTGAGAAATACCAAGAAATGATGGATCAATATATTGATCTTAGGAAAAAAGGAAGATTGCAATATATCAAAACTGTTAAACAAGCTGGAAATCCGCTCTATGAATATCAAAAAGGATTAGTTAATCAGTTTGCAACACAATTCAAAGAACTTATTTTCCCGCTAAATAAATATATGGAAAAAACGGAATAACCTACAAATTCTTAATTTAAGGAGAACAACAACATGTCAAACGAAAAAATCTTTGATTCATCTTTTGGATTTAACCAATTGAGTGAAATGTGGGACAAACAATTAACTGGCCTATTATATAACCTAACAGACAACAAAGAGTTTGTTCGCACAGCAAGTTTCGGCCTTAACACCTATTCATCTTACCTAGAGCGACTTAGAAAGAACCAAGAGCTTTTTGCGTCACTAATGAATATCCCGACAAAGAAAGATGTCGCGAATGCCGCGAAGCTATCTATTCAGACAGAAGAAAAAATTGATATTTTAGAAGAACAAATTTGGAAATTACAAGACAGTGTAAGCTCCATTACGAAAGAAAATGTAGGAATGTTCGAAGAGATATTAACAATTGTCATGCAAATGAAGAATGAATTCCAAAAGATGTCCCAAGAGGTAGTGGAAGCCAAAAAAATGAATGATGACCTTCAGGAATTGCGGAAAGAAATAGAGAGAGGTCTCATCGAAATAGAGCAGAAAAAGCAGAAAAAAGAACCGGAAAAAAAGCAGGATAAAGATCTAGTGCTCACCGGTACAAATAAAATTAAATAACATCGAGGAGAGCAGTGATCAAAATGAAAACATTAGGAACGAACCTTTTTCCGCTCTTAAACTTAGAAAAAGAAACGAAACGGTGGAACCAGCTTTATAAAATTATGACCGAGCCAAAGCCAGAGATTGTACCTACACCGAGACAGACTGTCTGGAAGAAAAGTAAAGCAACCTTATGGTACCATCCTGCAAAGGAAAAAAGACATGCCATCCCCGTATTTCTAGTCTACTCCTTGTTAAATAAGGCGTACATTCTTGATATCGGGGAAGGAAGCAGCGTTATAGGCGGACTTACCGAGCGCGGCTATGATGTCTACTTATTGGATTGGGGCTCCCCTGGGCTAGAAGATTCTGATATCACTCTTGATAATTATATCATTGATTATTTAGAGAACGCCCTTAAACGTGCTTTAAGACATTCAGGTGCAAAGGAAATATCCCTTGCCGGTTATTGTCTGGGTGGAACCATTGCAGCCATTTTGGCTTCCATAACGAAACTGCCAATTAAGAATTTATCACTTGCAGCCGTTCCAATCGATTTTAGTATCGGCATCTTTCCTGATAAGTTGCTGGAAGCTCTACAAAAAGGGCAGCTAAATCTTGACCGTTTTGCCGATGCACATGGGACCATTCCAACAGAAATTATGTATTTGATATTTAGAATGGTTTCACCGGGTTTTGCAGGTTCTAAAATCAATCTGGTCACCCGTGCACATGATGAGAAATATGTAGAAAAGTGGCGCCGAATGAATAAGTGGACGAAGGACTCTACTTCGTTTGCAGGTGCTGCATTCAAACAGCTGTTCAACGATCTCTATCAAGAGAACAAACTCTTAAAGGGAGAATTGGTGATTGGGGGCAGGAAGGTGGATTTAAAGAATATAAACTGCCCGCTTTTTGTCTTCTCTTGCTCACGTGACACAATTATATTAGAGAAGCAAAGTCTTCCGGTGATGGACCTTGTTTCAAGTAAGGATAAAACTTATGAGGTTTATGAAGGTGGACATGTTTCGCTTGTCTTGACCGGGGTATTCGCTGAAGTTTGGGATAAGTGGCTTTCGGCTCGATCACAGGAATAATTATTTTACAAGAATAAATTATATGCAGAAAGGATTCATTTCCTTATGAAAGCATTATATAGAATAGAAGAGTCTTCAGGAGACAGTGTAAAGTATGCACAGCAGCATTTAGCAAATGAAAGAACGTACCTTGCCTGGATTCGAACAGCGATATCTATTGCTGGAGTAGGTTTTTTAACGACTTCCTTGCATTTTACAAGTAAAATTAGCTCGAATCCATTTATTAATACCTTAGTTATCATTCTTGGAATTTTTGCATGTGTGATTTGCTTTATTATTTGCGTATTGTCTACATGGCAATACAGAAAGAAAAGAAGGGAAATCCAAGAGGGGATCTACATACCTTCTAATCATTCTATTATTTTTGTATCAAGTATATTTTCTTTTTTAGTTTTTATGATTTTAATGTACCTCACTCTCTTACTATTAATAAAATCTTAATAAAATTTGTAATATTTAGAAGCATACTTATTCCAAGAAGAATGAGTAAGTCGAGGCATGTAACAGTAGTATGTGACATGCCTTTTCCTGTTCTATTTAACATTTATCAATACATTGGCCATTTTTAATGCTTTACCTGTTTTTTTCTGATTAAGATAATAATTAAATAATTCTTTTTCGGAACGTTTGATTAAATAAA
>NZ_JBALSN010000135.1:0-14203 GCF_036966985.1 Neobacillus drentensis
GAATTATAAAATCGAAAAAACATTCACTCAGAATATGTATGGGGAAAGAAGAAAAAGCAAATTTTTTGAAATTATCCACTTAATTAACTCCGATAATTTAAACATATCGAATGAGGAAGAACTCTACCACATTTTTAAAATTCTGATGGCCGTTTCGTTCCAAAATCTCGCCCATGCTTTCGCGAAGGAACTGCAGATTAATGATATTATGAAAACCTTTTCGTTGGAGATTGAATTACTTAAAAAAGGTTTTTATAAGGAGCCTAAATAAACATAGGGATAAATGAACAAATCTTATTTTTCAAACGAAGCATTCACTCATTGAGAACGCTCGCTAAAGCATTTCCCTAAGGATCTTTGAATTTAATGAATACAATAGGATGGAGAATGATGAAAGCTTATGAGATAATGATCAGCCCAGTGAAAAAAGTAAAGGAAACGGACACAGTTCGTTATGTAATCGAAAAATTCATTGAAAATCGTATCAGTGGACTACCAGTAGTTAACGAAAGAAATGAAATTGTGGGCTATATTAGTGATGGGGATATCATGCGGTATATCGGCAAGCATCAGTATCGATTCATTGATCCCCACCAATTCATTTTCATTATCAATGACGATCATGAGGATTTTGAGCAAAGAATACGAAAGCTGCTAGAATTAAATGTAATGAGCATTGCCAAAAGAAAGGTTTTCAAAGTGTCCTGGGATGTAGAAATAGAAACTATCGCTTCAATTTTAGGAAAAAAGCAAATAAAAAAACTACCTGTCGAACGGAACGGAGTATTAGTTGGAATCATTAGCCGAGGCGATGTCATAAGACATTCCTTTAAGGACAGTACTTTAACATCTCAAATGGAGAAAGGCTGAAGATCCATCTGCAGCCCTTTTTTATGCGCTTGAATTTTCCTTGGACTGTAATTCTATTAAAAGTACACGGTCACCGTACACATCCCAAAGTCTTTATTCGGCTTAATTAAAAAATAAGAACCCATCGTCACTCACTTAACTAACACACTCCACAAAAAAGGATGCATTCAAGCATCCTTTTTTTATTAAAGATACGTACGATACGGCGGTGGTCGGTATACAAATATTTAATTCTTACTGATTCCTTTTTTGTATTTAGGTTTATACCGGAAATTCACAAAATGAATGCTTATTCCTACTAGCAGCATCCCAATAATCAGTGGATATGTCACTGTTTCTCCTAAGAATATCACTCCAAGAAGAACAGCAACAATCGGAACGAGAAACGTATAGGAACCAACTTTGCTTGCCTTACCAGCATTGACAAGACTGTAGTAAAGGATGTATGCCAATGGTATGCCAATGGTCGCACCGAAGCCGAGACCAGATATGTAATATCGATTCCATTCGATGGCAGACCAACTTTCGAACACAGATCCGGTACCTAGGAGGAAAATACCACCAATGATACATTGAAGCGCCACCATCCAAAACGAATCTACTTCTCTGCTTACTTTCTTAACGTAGATCACTCCGAACGCCCAACTTACAGCAGTTAGTAACCCAAGCGTAACTCCGATTGGTGATATATGGACTGTCAGACCATCCACACTAACAACCGCTATCCCAACAAATCCTAGCAGCAAACCTATTATTTGGACTGGCGATAAATATTCACCAAGTAACGGCCAAGCGAAAAGGCCCAGTAAAATCGGTTGAAAATAGACAAGAACGGAAAACAGCCCACCCGGTAAATAGAGCAATCCTGCCGTCTGAAGCCCGAAAAAAAGGATAGTGTTAAAGAAAGCAGCTATAAAGTACTTCTGCCAGTTTTCCCTCCAATTTATCGCTTTTCTTGTCTTCCAAATAATAACTGTCAGCAGGATTCCTCCTAAAAGTGCACGCAGCCCTGCATAAAGCAATGGCGGTGAGTAGGGTACTGCTAATTTATTGATTGGCCAGCTCGCGCCCCAGATCAAAATGAGGACGAGAAGCGCAGCAGTCGATTTTGTAAACACCATCTACATCCCCTTTTTAACGACAAAAAGCATGTCGAAATTGTAACTGCAAAGTCCGAAGAGACGATGCACTAATGCATCGCCTCACTTTAGTAAGATAATTTGCACACCCTACTTTTAGAGTTACATTTCTATTTTACTATAAAAATATTACTAATACGTTTTATAAAACACTCAATTCTTCATCCTTTATATCACTGATGAACATGCATCCTGGTGCATGAGTAATCATGATCGAGGGCTTACTTTCCATCGCAACCGCTTGAGGAGTTACACCACATGCCCAAAATACCGGAATCTCCCCTTGTTTAAATGGTACAGCATCTCCAAAATCAGGTTTTGAAATATCCTTGATGCCAATTAGGCTAGGATCCCCGATATGGATTGGTGCACCGTGTACTGCTGGAAAACGCGACGTAATCTGAACGGCACGGATTGCATCCTCTGGTGTCATTGGCCGCATACTAACAACTGTCGGCCCCTCAAACATGCCTGCTTTTTGGCACTTAATATTCGTTTTGTACATCGGAACGTTACAGTTTTCCTCGATATGTCTGATCGGAATACCGCCCTCAAGGAGTGGTGTTTCAAATGTAAAGCTGCAGCCTAACAGGAAGCCAACCATATCGTCTTCCCAGTACTCAGTAATATCTGCGACTTCTTCTGTAAAAACACCGTCTCGGTAAATACGATATTTCGGGATGTCTTTACGAATATCTGCACTTTTGGCAATCATAGCAGGAACATAGGAGCCAGGCTCCGTCACGTCCAATAAAGGACATGGCTTCGGATTCCGCTGGCAAAAAAGCAAAAAGTCAAAGGCATGCTCTTTTTTTAAGATAACCAAATTCGCTTGTGTATTCCCTTTTGACATTCCTGCCGTCGGTCCAGTAATCTCTTGCTTCCGAATCAACTCTCTTATTTCTTGCGGCTCCAACATTTCATAATTCCCCATTAAGCTACCTCCCATATTGGATTCTTATAAAATTACTTAAAAACTAATGGTAATTGTTCAATCAATGTCACTACACTTAAATAGCCCATGACCACCACCACAAAACCGCCCGTAATCGTCAACCATAGCGGATGCTTATACTCACCAACAATACTTTTCTTGTATGCAGCAACTAATAATGTACCTAAACCTATTGGCAAAATAAGAGCGTTCAACGCTCCAACAATAAGCAAGATCGTTACTGGTTTTCCAACAACGGCAAACGTGGCTGTTGAAATAACGATAAATGCTATAATGACCCAATTTTGGTATTTCTCAATGGCAGGATGAAATGTGCGGATAAATGAAACCGACGTATACGCCGCCCCTACAACAGATGTTACCGCCGCAGCCCACATGATTACACCAAACATACGATAACCGACGTTACCTGCAGCTAGTTGGAACACAGAAGCTGGCGGATTCGCTGGATCAATCGCTAGTCCTTTTGTTACAACCCCAAGAACAGCCAAGAATAATGCCACACGCATAATACCAGTAACGAGAATCCCTGTAACAGAGCTTTTCGTCACTGCTGGCAATGCTTCAACACCTTTGATACCCGCGTCTAATAGACGGTGTCCGCCTGCAAACGTAATATATCCTCCTACCGTACCTCCAACAAGCGTAACGATCGCAAACATGCTAATCTTTTCCGGCATGACCGTATTCACAATCGCCTCTCCAACCGGCGGTGCTGTCGTGAATGCCACGTACAGCATGAGGAGGATCATTACTACCCCTGCAGCTTGAGCGAATTTGTCCATTGCCTTACCTGCTTCTTTCACGACAAAAATAAAGATTGCTAACAGTGCACTAATAACGGCACCTGTAACTGGATCCCAGCCAAGCATGGCATTCAGACCCAATCCAGCACCACCTACGTTTCCGATATTAAATGCCAAACCGCCAATTACAATAAGTATGGCCAAAACAACTCCGAGTCCAGGGAACACTTTGTTGGCAATCTCTTGCCCGCGCAACCCTGAAACGGCAATGATTCTCCAAATGTTCATTTGCGAAAAGATATCTAGTAATAATGAAATTAAAATAACAAATGCAAAACTTGCAGCCAATTGTTGTGTAAATACGGTCGTTTGTGTCAAAAATCCAGGCCCAATCGATGACGTTGCCATTAAAAAGGCGGCACCGAGTAAGACACTTCTACTAACCTTCTTTTTCCCTGTCACTTTGGCATTTTCTTGTATAACATCAAATTTAGGATTTTCCATATTAAACCTCCAAGTTAGAGATTGCAGTTACAGTAATATTCTTCTTATCTAATGTTTCGTTAATATATTTTGCAAAGGCTAATGCGTGTGCTCCATCACCATGAATACAAATGGTATCTGCACGAAGCGAAACTTCTGTTTTTTGCTGAGATATTACTTTTCCTTCTGTCACCATTTTCACAATTTGCGCGACCGATTGTTCTTGATCGGTAATCATCGCATCCTTCTGTGAACGCGACGTCAAAGACCCGTCCGCTTGATACGTGCGATCTGCAAATACCTCATGTGCCGTTCGTAAACCGATCCTCTCTCCTGCCTTTGTCAATTCACTGCCGGCAAGGCCGAATAATATCAATGAGGGAGATACATCATAAACCGCTTGTGCAATGGCTTCGGCAAGTTTTGGATCCTTTGCCGCCATATTGTACAAAGCACCATGGGGTTTTACATGCTGCATTTTTTCATTGAACGTCATTAAAAACCCTTGCAATGCCCCAATTTGATACACAACCATGTCATATCCTTCTTGAGGAGTAATCGCCATTTCTCTTCGCCCGAATCCGTTTAAATCTGGCAAACCAGGATGAGCTCCAATTTTGACACCATTGGAAATGGCCATCTTCACCGTTTCTCTCATAACACTTGGATCTCCACCATGAAAACCACAAGCAATATTTGCAGATGTAACGTATTTCAATATTTCTTCCTGTTCCCCAAGCTTGTACCGGCCAAAACTCTCCCCTAAATCACAATTCAAATCCACTTGAAACATATTTCTCCCCTCCATTGATCACTCGTCTACTGAATAAGCGCTTTTATATGTTCCGTATTTCGGAACCTTAGTTTTGAAACTTAAACCCATTCTAGCATAAATATTTTTAGTTGAATATATAGTTTGCGAAATTATATGAAAATTGTAAATATCATAATATTCTATATTTCTAGACTTGCTTTTAAATTTGAATGTAAACTATAATATTTGTAATATCCGTTTAACAGAACTTAAGTACCGAAATTCGAAACTTCGAGGAGCTGTTTATTATGGCCCATCAGAAAAATAATACGAACATAAGGCCTTTAGGGGATTCTGCGCTAGTCATTCAGTTAGGCGACGGAATCAGCCCAGCCATCCATGAAAAAGTGAAAAATCTTTCCAACTTATTAGAAAAAGAGCCATTTACAGGATTGATAGAATCTGTGCCTTCTTATAATAGTTTGACAATATATTACAATCCTGTTGCCGTCTATTTGTCCCGCACAGACAAAGAAGCATCAAGTCCTTACAAAAAAGTCAGCTCTTTTATATTAGCGTTACTGGATAAATTAGGGACTACTGAAACACCCGAACAACGGCTGATAACAATCCCAGTCCTGTACGGAGGAGAGTTTGGTCCAGATTTGGAGTATGTAGCAAGTTATCATGGACTTTCTGTTGAACAGGTAATTCAAATTCATTCTTCAAATGATTACTTAGTTTATATGATTGGCTTTGCACCGGGGTTTCCGTTCATGGGTGGAATGGATGAAAGAATTGCCACACCACGTAAGGATTCACCCCGTCTTGCCATCGCGCCGGGATCTGTTGGAATTGCTGGTAAACAAACAGGCATCTACCCGCTGGAAACACCCGGGGGATGGCAAATTATCGGCCGTACTCCGCTTGATTTGTTTCTTCCAGAACTTTCACCTCCAACGATGTTACAGTCTGGAGATAGAATCCGCTATGTACCGATAACGCCTGAAGAGTATGCTGCCTATAAGGAGATGAAACAATGAGCATTAAAGTGCTTCATCCAGGATTATTGACTACGATTCAAGATTTAGGGAGATTCGGTTCACAAAAATTCGGGGTAATCGTGAGTGGAGCAATGGATCCTATTTCACTTAGAGTTGCAAATTTACTTGTCGGAAATGACGAAGGCGAAGGAGCACTTGAAATTACACTTTTTGGGACAACACTCCAATTTGATACGGATGAGTTAGTTGCCATTACAGGAGGAGACCTGCAGCCTACGATTGACGGAGAAAAAGCACCAATGTGGCGGCCGGTCCTGATTCGCAAAGGTTCTATTTTACAATTTAAATCCGCCATGAATGGGTGCAGGGCCTACGTGGCATTCGCTGGCGGAATAGAGGTTCCCGAAGTTATGGGAAGTAAAAGCACTTATCTTCGTGCGGCTATTGGAGGACTTCAAGGCAGAGCATTACAAAAAGGGGATGTGTTTGAATGTGGAGACCTCAATCGACTAAGTCAGACATTCGTTCATCAGCTAGAAAGAATGACTACCCATTTTAAATGGTCTGTCAACTATATAGAATTTTTGACGTTCAATAAAACACAAACGATTAGGGTTTTACATGGTGCTGAGTTCGAGCGTTTCGATTTGGCCAGTCAACATGCGTTTTTTTCAAAGCGCTATAGATTAACAACTCAAGCTGATCGGATGGGCTATCGGCTGGAAGGCGAATCACTCAGCTTATCAGAGAAATTTGAGTTGTTATCAGAAGGGGTCACGTACGGTACCATTCAAGTCCCTTCAAACGGACAACCCATTATTTTAATGGTTGATCGACAAACGACAGGAGGATATCCAAAAATCGGTCAAGTCATTTCTACTGATCTACCTTGTTTAGCACAGATGCAGCCGAACGCTAACATTCAGTTCAAGGAAGTTTCGCTTGAACAAGCCGAATTAGAATTAATAAAGCAAGAACAGATGCTGCGGAAATTATCGATGGGCATTCATTTTAAAGCATTTCATAAATGAGAGGGCATGAGCAAATGAAAATTGACGAATTAAAAGAATTCATGGAAATCATTGAACAATCTTCTATTGACATTATGAAACTAGAAAAAGGGGATTTTAAGCTTTTTTACCAAAAGCAAGGGGCAGAAAACTTGGTTCCAAACTTTGAAAATCAACACATGAATACTGATACTGTACTGCCACTTCCCTCTTTAGATGTTGCCGATCTTACGGTAAATACCGCTGACCAGGCCGAAAGCAGCTTACATGTCATTAAATCACCAATGATCGGAACATTCTATGCGCGTCCAAACCCAGACGCAGAGCCTTTCGTCCAAGTGGGGGCGATGGTTGCCCAAAGCGAAACTGTATGTATTTTGGAAGCTATGAAACTATTAAACGAAGTCCCTGCTGATGTCAACGGGGAAATCATCGAAATTTTAGTGAATGACGGACAAATTATTGAATATGGGCAGCCATTGTTTACCGTGAAGGTGAGTGAATGAGATGCTTACAAAAATATTAATTGCTAATCGAGGAGAGATTGCTGTCCGAATTATCCGCGCTTGCAAGGAGCTTAACATTAAAACGGTTGCTGTCTTTTCAGAAGCAGACAGGAATGCACTCCATGTGAAAATAGCAGATGAAGCCTATTGTATTGGACCTGCACCATCTAGGGACAGTTATTTAAACATCGAGAATATCATTAAGATTGCAACGTTGACTAGTGTCGATGGCATCCACCCAGGCTACGGATTTCTTGCTGAAAATGCTGAATTTGCTGCATTATGTGGTGAGTGTGGTATTGTCTTTATCGGTCCATCACCAGACTCCATTCGCAAGATGGGTATAAAAGACGTTGCTCGGCAGACGATGAAAGAGGCCGGCGTTTCCATCGTCCCAGGCTCTGACGGCATTATTAAGGATTTTGAGGAAGGCTTCCAGATCGCTGAAAAAATTGGATTTCCAGTGATAATTAAAGCAACAGCCGGTGGCGGAGGAAAAGGCATCCGTGTTGCACGTGATGCCGATAGCTTAAAAAAAGGAATTGAAATTACACAGCAGGAAGCAGCAACTGCCTTTGGTGACCCAGGTGTCTATTTAGAAAAATTTATAGAGGATTTTCGTCACGTTGAAATTCAAATTTTAGCTGATATGGCTGGTAACGTCATTCATCTTGGCGAGCGTGATTGCACGATCCAACGAAGAATGCAAAAGCTAATTGAAGAATCTCCATCCCCAGCAGTTTCATCCGAAACGCGCGCGAAAATGGGGTTAGCAGCTATTCAAGCAGCCCAAGCGGTCAACTATGTTGGGGCAGGTACGGTTGAATTTATTTACGATTATACAAATGACACATTCTATTTCATGGAAATGAATACCCGTATCCAAGTCGAGCACCCAATTACTGAGATGGTCACAGGTGTCGATTTGGTTCAGGAACAGATACGCATTGCTTCTGGTTTCCCGTTACAACTTCAACAGAAAGATATCAAGCTTTCGGGCTGGTCAATCGAGTGCCGGATAAATGCTGAAAATTACCTAAATGACTTCATGCCTTCGCCTGGAAAAATAACAGAATATATCCTTCCTGGAGGATTGGGTGTCCGCATTGACTCGGCTGTTTATACAGGGTACACCATTCCGCCGTTTTATGATTCTATGATAGCAAAATTGATTGTACATGGTAAAACGAGAGAGGAAGCCATTCGTAAAATGAAACGTGCACTTGACGAATTTGAGGTTAAAGGGGTTTACACTACCATTCCATTCCATCAAGGCTTGCTGCAAAACGACGTGTTTTTAAGCGGTGACTTCAACACGAAATTCCTTGAAACGTGTCATGTAAAACAAGAAGTTTAAAATGTAGATTATATAGAAGGAACGAGGCGGTCTCGACATCAAAAAGCATTGATGCAGAGACCGCCCTATTCTTTTTATTCTGTAAAGCCTAAACGCATTGATATTTCCTTTGCAACGTTTTTTACCTTCTTTGCATAGATCTCAATGTTCTCATCCTGATAATTTGCTTCGATACCTGCGATACTTATGCCCGCAACAACTTCTCCTTTGTGATTAAAAATCGGAGCGGCAATGGCAGATGTATGGTTTTCCAATTCAGAATGGCTGATTGTAAATCCATCTATTCTCGCCTGTTTTATTGTTTCATAAATTTTGTCTTTGTCAGTAATTGTTCCGATTGCAAACGATTTGGGCTCAATTGATTCGAGGTATGCCTGCACTTCCGAATCAGATAAAAAGGACAAGATAGCCCGTGGACAGGCACCAGCATAGAGGGGGCTTTTCCTTCCTATCGCAGTATACAGACGAACCTTTTGTTTTGTGTCAATTTTCTCAATATAGATCGCTTCATTTCCATCCCTAACAATCAAGTTAATTGCTTCCTTCACATCATTATGCAATTCATTCATAAACGGATAGGCAATCTTACGTAAATCAATCCTACCCAAAACCAGATGACCAAATTTGAGAAACAAGAGTCCAAGTCGGTATTTCGAATCACTTCCTTTTTCCAAGAACTCCATTTCCTCTAACGACCTGAGCATTCGATAGACTGAAGTTTTCGGTATCCCCGATAGATTAATAATTTCTTGAAAGGATAATTCGGTATGCTCTATAAATAAATTTAATACATCCATCGAACGGACAACCGTTTTATTTTTGTTGTTCATTAATAGTAGTCTCCTTCCCATTCACCATTCCGCATTTCGGATCGTTGTTACTCCTGCGATGAACTTTCTATGTATTCATTAAGCTTTTCTTCCATACAACTTAAATATACTCCTACCATAAAAATTGACAAGAAAGGAAAAGGAAAATCTCGCTTAAAATGAGGTTTTCTAGAGATAACAAAATGAATGCTAAAATCAAGGCACCCTTTCATATAATAACAAATCCGTCTCGCGATGGTTTTCATCTCACTTCCATTTAAATAAGAAGTCATGTCCTTGATTAAGTAAACAGCAGAAGTAAAATAAGCGGAGATTTTCCGGTTAGATACAGAATGGAGCTCGTTTCGAGGTAAATAAGGGGAGGTTTTCCGATTATGCAAAGCAAAATCCCCCATTTTCATGTTTTTCGATTCAATAGGCGGAATCTCTCCGCCTATTTAAGCTATTTTTGATGATATTCACTAATTAAGCGAAACTTTTCCGTCTATTAATCAGATCGGGTGCTTAACTTGATCCCCCAACCGATAAGAGCGGATCCTCATGATCCCAGATGCGGGAATCAGCATCTTTTTATCGACTAGTTGAGAAAGTACCTTTTTTACCGTCTTGTCACTTAGCTTCAAACACATCTCAACTTCTTTAGGGGATATGGCTTCTCCTTTTCGAATTGCCAGCCGAAGCACTTCCTTCTCGACAATGGAAAGAGATGTCTGGTCCAGTTCATCCCCCAGCCATCGGCCAATCACTTGCTGAACAATCTGTTGACATCGACGAGGATTCTCTTTAACTTGGTCATAAGAAAAGCGGATCACGGTCCATCCGTCAATCACCAACTGGTTTTGACGTTCAAGGTTGTCGGAAAATTGCCATCTGCTTATGTTCTTTAGGTGAGGGCCATACCCGTCGACTTCAAGGCAAATCCGGATGGCGGGACGAATATAGGCAAAATCCAAATACCTTTTGCCATCCTTGAAATCGTCGACTTCATATTCTGGATGAAGATACCGAAAATGGTAAAATAAAGGCCACCACACTTGCTTCAAAAACAACCTTTCAGCCTGGTTATGACCTTCTTGTAAGCGTCGCAACCGTTCACCGGTTCTTGCTTGCAAGTGAGCATTCATAAAGGCCTGGTATTCTTCTTCAAATCCCATATCATCCCCTACTCCTATCCAATGGTCTGGCCTTTTACAGTACTAAGCCACTATACGATTTAAACAAAATTTAGTGGCCAAACCTTATAAATTTGGAAACCATTTTTTCCTCAATTTCTCCTACTATCAAATTTTGGTGTTTTCTTCAAAGGCCTAATCAGCTTTAAATGCAGAACGTCTACAACATGGGCATCTATAGCATACTATTCGACGCCACGAATGAATCATCCCGATTATTTATTCAGTTGAACTGTGGACAGATTCATAAAATTAATGAGTGTAAATGCGAGTGAAAAAATTGGTTGAATGTGGCTTCAATTAGAGAAAGTAAAACAAATATAGACTTGCGGAGTAGCTAATATTAAAAGAATATAGGGAGAATTTGAGGATAGAACTATTTTTAGTTTAATAGAATTCTAAAAATTGTCAATCTAAATTCCTAATACTTCGACAATACAATTCTTATCATTTCTATTTCCGTTAATAAAACTTATTATGTCCTAGCCTCCCCAGCCTTAAGGAGAGGCATTTGGGTAATTTCCTGACTTACTTATGATAAGGTTCTCCAAACGCATCAAAATGGGGTTCTATTGGATTCTATAAAAATCACATTTAAATAAAGTCTTGTCCTAAATCAAGTAACCAACAGAGGTAAATAAGCGGAGATCTTCCGGTTATTTGCAGAATGGAGCTCGTTTCGAGGTATATAAGGGGAGGTTTTCCGATTATGCAAAGCAAAATCCCCCCTTTTCATGTTTTTCGATTCAATAGGCGGAATCTCTCCGTCTATTTAAGCCATTTTTTATACTTTTCAAAAATTAAGCGAAATTTCTCCGTCTATTTATAAATCGGATGCTTAACCTGATCCCCAACCTTAAGGAGAGGTATTGGGCTAATATCCTCATTTACTAATGATAAGGTTCACAGTGACGTATCTAAATGAGGTTTTTCACTTCTAAAAACCACACCTTAATAATCAATTTTAAAAAGAAAAAAAATGCATTTTCAATGTAGAAGCAGTTTCCTTTAATAAGAAATTATGTTCTTGGTAAGTTTAAAAATAATCCCTATATATACAACAGATCTTCCTTATCCTAAACCTATTATTTAAGCCGTTTATTGTTAGATGTTTTAAGGATTTTTCATATTTATTTTAGAAAGTTTTAAGGATTATATGATATGGTACATTTGCAAACAGTATCTCCCATTCAAGAACAAGCCAAAAATGTTGAACTTCTATTAAAGAATGAGGAAGAGATGTACACTGGAGTGAATATGATGTCAATTAAAATGAGGTTTCTGCTGTCCTACGTTGGGGTAATCCTTATTTCTATCATTTTATTTTTAGCAGCCGGTTTTTTACTTATTTTTTCGATAACAGGTGATGTTAAATCCATCGAGCATTTTTACAAAAAATCCTATGTTCAAAAGCCATTAACTCCAATAGAGGAAAGTGTGTTTCTTGATTTAAAGCTGTTGGCTAAGAATAACCCTACGCAGCTTCTAATTCAAGAGAACCTGAAAAAGATTGACCAACAAGGCATTAAAATTGTCGTAAGAAAAAATCAAAACATAGAGTACGCTTCCCCCACTCTTGATGGGCATGCATTACTTAAATCTCTTCCCGGATTTGAAGCAACGAATATTAACACACGAGATACGATTAAAATTGAAGATTCCTTTTTTACGTATGTGAAGTTTGATTTCTATTTTCCGGATAATAGTAAAGGAAGTATCTTTGTTTTAAGAAAGGTAAGCTCCTATGCCGAATTGACTCGGGAGTTGTTTCCAATTTTATTCGGTCTGTTGCTAGTTCTGTTTATAATGATTATTGGACTTTTGAACTATCTGGTTTCACTCAGCATCATCAAGCCTATTTCAATTCTTAGAGAAGGTGCAGAGAGAATAAAATCAGGAGATCTAAATTTTGAAATCAAAGCCGCTTCGAATGATGAAATCGGACAATTAAATAAAACGTTTGAGGATATGAGAATTAAATTAAAAGAGTCCGTAAATCTCCAGATTCAGTATGAGGAAAATCGAAAAGAACTATTGTCCAATATTTCGCATGATTTGAAGACTCCTATTACTTCAATTATTGGATATGTTGAGGGGATAAAAGATGGCGTAGCTAATACTCCACAGAAGATGGACAAGTATTTATCAACTGTGTACCAAAAAGCTAGATATATGGATTCATTGATAGATGAACTGTTCTTATTTTCCAAGCTGGATCTAAAAAAAGAGCCCTTTACTTTTGAAACCGTCGAATTGGATAAATATATGAGAGACTACGTAGAAGACCTTTATCTTGATTTACTCCAACAAGGGATCCAAATTGACCTTCATCTTATGGACAAACCGATAAATGTAATAGCAGATAGGGAGAAATTAAAACGCGTATTGGCCAACCTAATTAGCAATTGTGTAAAATATATGAATAAGGACCAAAAGAACATTACCATTTCTCTAAATGAAGGAATTTATGACGTAACTGTTCAAGTAGAGGATAATGGACAAGGGATAGAGCCTGCTGCTTTACCTTACATTTTTGATCGCTTTTACCGGGCAGAACAATCTAGAAATTCTCAGACAGGCGGAAGTGGCTTAGGACTTGCGATCGCAAAACATATCATTCAAGAGCATGGAGGGGAAATGTGGGCTAAAAGCAAGGTAGGAAATGGTACAAGTATCTTCTTTTCCTTAAAGAAGAAAGGAGATGTATTGTGAAAAAGATATTGCTTATTGAAGACGATGTTAGTATTTCAGAACTGCAAAGAGACTATCTAGAAATTAATCATTTTAATGTTGAAATTCATCATGAGGGTGATTCAGGTCTCCTACTAGCTCTTCAAAATCATTATGATTTAATTATTTTGGATGTTATGCTCCCAGGTGTAAATGGGTTTGAGATATGTAAACAAATACGCGCTGTTAAAAATATTCCTATTTTGTTTGTATCCGCTAAAAAAGACGAGATCGATAAAATTCGAGGTCTCGGTTTAGGGGCAGATGATTATATTACCAAACCTTTTAGTCCAAGTGAACTGGTAGCTAGGGTGAAAGCACATTTAGAGCGTTTTGAACGTTTAGCAGGAAATCAAGCTAAATCAAATACCATTTTCGTTCATGGAATATCCATTGATAAGTCAGCGCGCAAAGTTCATATGAACGGAGAAGAAATTCCGTTCACAACAAAAGAATTCGATTTGTTTGTGTTTCTTGTAATGCATCCAAATCAAGTATTAAGCAAAGAACAGCTATATGAAAATATATGGGAGTTAGAATCAGCAGCAGATGTTTCAACAGTGACAGTTCATATCAGGAAAATACGAGGGAAAATTGAAAGGGATCCTTCACATCCGAAATTCTTGGAAACTGTTTGGGGAGCCGGG
>NZ_JBALSN010000135.1:14261-25719 GCF_036966985.1 Neobacillus drentensis
TAAATTAAATAATCTGTTTTAGTTACCGTCACAAAGGTGGCGGTATTTTTTATGGATATTAAAAAATTTTCTTAAAAAGTTTATCTTTTTTTAAGAAATTATTTAGAGGGAGTTTAAGATTAAGCATTAACATAACTTAAGTAACAATTAACGATAGGCTGGTGAGCTTGTGATGTGGAGGTGGCCGACAATATTCATTGGATGTATTTTCATTCTTCAGGGATGTGTCTCTGAAAACGCTGTAGATCCAAATAAACAGCAAAATGAGCGAAAAGGAGAGCTAGAAGTGAATCAACAATTATTTCAAGCTGCAGAACACAAAGAAACGGACACCATAAGAAGATTAATTGAGGAAGGTATTGATATTAATTCACAGGACTCCCAAGGGCGAACTGCCACGATGATTGCGACTTATAACAATGATGTAGAGAATGCAAAAATCCTAATTGAAGCGGGGGCAGATGTCAACATCCAGGACGACATGAAAAATAACCCCTTCCTGTATGCTGGTGCAGAAGGATATATAGAAATTCTTAAACTTACGATTGAAGCAGGTGCCGACCCATCTGTAACTAACCGGTATGGAGGAACTGCTTTAATCCCTGCCTCTGAACATGGTTATGTGGATGTTATTAAAGAACTTCTTGCCAGTACTGATGTAGATGTTAATCATGTAAATAATCTAGGTTGGACAGCTTTACTAGAAGCGATTATTTTGGGTAATGGTGACGAAAAACAGCAGCAAACAGTGCAATTGCTAATAGATCATGGGGCAAATGTCAACATTCCTGATAATAAGAATGTGACACCTTTACAACACGCACGAGCAAAAGGATTTAAAGAGATTGTACAAATTTTGTTAAATGCACGGGCGAAATAACAGGATCGTATAAGCCTCAATAAATAAAAATAAGCCATATTTCTACTATAAATTATAGATACTACTATTAATTACACTACAATAATGAAATAAGGAGACTACAAAATGAATAAAAAAGTAAAAACATTATCCTCAATAGTACTCGGGTTCACATTATTACTAACAGGTTATAACACCATTGCACAAGCAAATCAAAGTGAACAGAAGCAAGAACAAAAAGCTAAAGATAGTAAAAAGGAAAATAAGTTAACCAAAGGGCAGAAATTGGCTAGTATACTAAGCAATACAAACTGGCAAGGAACAAAGGTATATGATAAAGATAATAATGACTTAACAAAATATAATGCAAACTTTATTGGTCTCGCGAAATATGACGATGAAACATCGAGATATGAATTTTTTGATAAAACCACCAAAGAAAGTCGTGGCGATAAAGGAACTTTCTTTATCACCAACGATGGGAAGAATAGAGTATTAATTTCAGAATCGATGGGTTACCAGGCTGTTGTCAAAATAACAGAGCTAAAAAAAGATATGTTTACCTATAAAAGAATGGGTAAAGATGCTAATGGTAACGATGTAGAGGTATTTGTTGATCATATTCCTTATAAAGAAACAGAACTCTCCTTTACTGATCCGGATAAGAAGTTGGAAACAACTACAGGAGAAGTAGTGACAAACATTGATGGGGATAAAATTTTAGCAGGCACCCTATGGCAAGGAACCGTGGCATTGGATGAAAAGGGCAACGATGTATCCAGTTATAATTCTAATTATTTAGGTCTTGCCAAATACGATGATAAGACAAATAAATATGAATTTTTTGATGCTAAGACTGGTGAAAGCCGCGGTGATTACGGCTATTTCGATGTCGTACATGGAAATAAGATCAGAGCCCATGTTTCCCTAGGGATGAAGTATGGTGCCGTTCTTGAACTAACAGAGCTTAATGAAAATAAATTCACCTATAAAAGAAAAGGGAAAGATAAAGATGGTAAAGATATAACTATAACTGTTGAGCATATACCTTATCATGGTGATATTAAACTAAAATTCACTAAGTAATTAAAACTTTAAGCAGGAATCAGCATCTAGTCAAGAAGGGAACGGTTTTCTCCGTTCCTTTTTTATAGTAGGGAATAATAACCAGTACCACTAAACTCCTTTTTATACATGAATAATTAACATAAACCAGTCCTATTGATTTGTTGTCAATCCTAGCCAATTATTGCATTGGATTTTTAAAATCATTAACCAATACCTGGACTTCATCATTTTCGTGAATCATTCCGGGTCTTTCAACTGCACATACAATCCCCCGCTGCTTATATCCTGCCCGTACAAAACGGAGAGATAACTTCTCATGATCTTCATAATGCTTTTGGATTTCATCACCAGGTAAGGTACAAGGCTGGTTTTCCCCCATACATATTAATCCTGCCCCACTTGGAAAAAGGATTCGTGAGCCCATGGTGAGTTTTGTTAATCCCGGGAATCCTTTTATCAAGAGATTAGCCCCTAACCACTCAGGCAGAACAGATTCAACACCTAATTCTTCGGCAATCCTATCTAATTCTTCCACAGACACAATCGTTATTTGGCGGCGGTTTAGAATCTCAGATCCCCTTGGATACATCGGCTGCCTCGAATCAGCTTTACTTGTAATTCCAAAGTGGCGGTCACCAAGAATCCCCCCAAACTTAAGATTTGCTTCTGATATTCTTCTAGTTACAAATGTCTTTGGATCATCTGCGATTAAAACTGCATTTATTTTTGCCCATACTTTTTCCAAAACGAAATCTCCTATCCATTCAAACATTTCCAAAAAATATACCTCCTACCTCTGGTTAGATTGGAAATGCTTGGTGTATTTAATTACAAACTCCTCGAAAGGTGTGGTAAAATTCATTTTATCAATCATTTAAATCCAATACAAAGCAGGTGGTTACGCATGTCCTCTGAAAAAGAAGTGAAGCTTTATTTTGTTCGGCATGGAGAAACCCTTTTTAATGTAGAGAAACGATTACAAGGATTTTGTGATTCACCTCTTACGGATAAAGGAATTGAACAAGCTAAATCTTTAGGAATTGGTTTATCTGATATCGAATTTAAAGCTGTATACGCAAGTGAAAGTCAGAGAGTAGTAGATACGGCTAGGCATGCCATTGGCCATCGAAATATCCCCATCATTACTGATCCTCGTCTAAAGGAAATGAACTTTGGGGTTTTGGAATCCCTATTACAAACGGAAATTCTAGCTCAATATGGGAATATCCTAGAGACATTATTTAGTCTTAACGATTTAAATATGTCAGCACCTGAGGGGGAATCCTACTCACAGCTTTTTTCACGAACAAGCTCTGCTATCGATGAAATCATTCATAAGCATAAAAACGAGAGTGGAAATATTCTAGTATTTTCACATGGAGTCACAATCGGCAACTATTTAATGCAATTAGCAAAAATGAGCAGATATACTCACCATGACAATTGCAGTGTTTCTGTGGTCAAATATTTGAACGGTGAATTTTATGTAGACAAGATTGCTGACACTTCTTTTAGAGATAATACAAATTAAGATATTTAGATGGACTAGTATAAGTACTAATAAGCCATATAGTATGAAATTCTTCCCAAAAGAATATCCCAAAATCACAATGAAAAAAGGCTCTGACGACTCCCCCTTGGTCAGAGCCTTTTCTCATTGGGGCTTTCCGGTAACGCACCCCCTTATAAAAGTGAAACATACCAACTCTATACTTAATTTCATCAGCCTTTCCTTCAGGAAGAACCCCAGCAATTACATATTCTATACCTACTTGTCCAGCTATTGCTTTTGCTGTCTGATGATTATCCCCGGTAATCATGATTACCTCTATTCCTATACCTTTTAGGCGGCTTATGGCTATTTGAGGTTCCTTTTAACAAGCTATCAATATCTGATTAACTACAATTTATTACAAAGTTATTACATTAATTTTACGATTTCGACAAATTATAGCAAATTATTCAAGTGATATGTAAACTAAAATTAGTAAAAGAAACGATTACTAAGGGGATACAAATGAAAAAGAAAATTATAGCATTCGTTACAGCTACCGTATTCGGGACTTCTTTATATAGTACGTCAGCCATGGCTGCAACAATCAAAGTTAAAAGTGGGGATACTTTATCAAAGTATTCAAAGCAATATAAAATATCAGTTTCAGAGATTAAGAAAGCTAATAAATTATCAAGTGATAGAATCAAAATAGGTCAAAGTATATACATACCTGAAAAAGGCAAGGTCGTGACTAAATCTAGCACTAGTCCATCTTCATTAGTATATACGGTAAGATCCGGTGATAGCTTGTCATCAATCGCGAAGAAGTATAGGACAACTGTGACACAATTAAAAGCGGGGAATCGATTGAAATCGGATCTAATTAGAATAGGTCAAAAATTAAAAATTAGTAGTGGTACTGTAACATCACCTGTTGCTCCAGCTCCCGCAGCAAATAAACCTGCAGTGTCTACCATTAATAAAAACAAGTTGATTCAAAACGCTAAAACTGTGGTTGGCAGCCCTTACAAGTGGGGAGGAACTACTCCAAGCGGTTTTGATTGCAGTGGATTTATTTACTATGTGATCAACAAACAAAAATCCGTATCTCGTCAGACTGTTGCTGGATATTGGAACAAGATGAAACCTGTGTCTACTTTATCCGTTGGCGATTTTGTCTATTACGAAACGTATAAAAAAGGTCCTTCACATATGGGAATCTACGTGGGAAATGGTAAGTTCGTTCATTCTGGTTCCCGAGGAGTTGAAATTTCCAATATGAATATCTCTTACTGGAAATCTCGCTATCTTGGAGCAAGACAACTCTAGTTTCAAAAGTCCTTATGTATCGATAAGGACTTTTTTAATTTATTTACCTAACTCGTTTACATATAAAAAAGCACGATAAATGCCTTGTTTCTTACCAGCCCGGCCTAACTCTACCTTCTTAGCATGATTTCTTTATACCGTGTACTTTCCAGCTGCCATGTTGGAGGATGGTATCCTTAAGAAAATAATCCACCTTCATCAAGCTTTCTAAAAACGTTTTTTCGGCGATGCTCAACACTCTTCACCCGCCGTAAGGTCAAGTACAAATCCTCCGGGAATCGCTCTTCCGGCAGGTAACGACTTACTAGTTCGGCTTTGCTTTGATGCGGAATTTTGACTCTCATAAAAGGAATCAATTTCTTTTATGGTCAGTAATGAGTCATATTTCCAGTTTTTCAGAATCCCAACCACATAGCTCAGCCTTCGCTTGTTATTGGCACACGCAATATTCATCGCTTTTATAATCACCTCTTTCGGCTGTAAAAAGCTAGAATCATCTAACCAGGACAAAAGCTGCTGCTTCGCATTAACGTTTGTAAAACCAAATCCATTGTTATCCCAAAACTCAACTATTTCCTTCACATCTTTTTGATGATTCTGTAATGGATTCTCGATGTCTAGATTTTCCTCTTTATTTGGATACATAGGTTCTTGTTTTTGTTTTTTATTAACTTTATTATTAATTCCTTCTTCTTTTTGCCCCTGTATCGTAGACCGAGGCGTCAACGTATCGTCATGCTCTCTACATTCAGGTACTAGATATGTATTATTTTCATTTTTGTAGGTAACTTCCTTGCCAAAAACTATTTCTTCTGGCTCACAAAAAGATTCAAATATGCTGCGAATTTCCTGTTTCGGAATGGCTTCCGAAACATATTGAATAAGTGAGAGATCCTTGACATCCTTTAACTCGGAATAGATACAATCCATCATCGGTTTCCCGCCTTTATCTAGGTTATATTTCCCCCAGTTTTTTATCGCCAGTTCTCTCGTATCAGGACTGTAACGAATCAGCTTGTGATGCAGGGTGAATCGTTCCATTAATACATGAACACTTTCAATCGAATAGCCCAAATCAAATGCCATTTGTTTTTGGGTAACCTTATAGATGCCAATTTGAGTCGTATGTGGATTGGTAAGAAGATACAGGTAAAAATATTTGTCCTCCGGAGTCATTTCCTCTAAAACAATCGGATTCTTCCAAAAATCAGTACGTACCATTCTAAACTTTGCCATCTTCAACCACTGCCTTTCTTCTAATAAAATTCTTTCAAATTTGATATAGAAATAAATGAAGAAAATGGTCATAGGTTATTCAATAGAATGTGAATATTTTATGACACCTTTTCATCACCTTGTCCTTTGCACGGGAATTAGGTGACGGCCCGTATCCTCTGCACTTGTACAATATCGAGTTTGGCGAGGTAAAGTGAATTTCCATTTTTTAAATTTGAGGGCATTTTTAGTGCATAAACGCCAAAAACGCCTTCAAATTTGATTTTTGGAGGCGTTTTTGGCAATTCAAGTGATTTTTTAGCTCTTTTTTTGTGAAGGCGTTTTCCTAGCCAAATCTCTGTGTCTAAACCATGTTTCTCACAAGTCGGACCTAAATAATCGACGATAAACTCCCGCAACTGCTCTCCTGTCAACAGACATGATTGCAGTGTTTCTGTGGTCAAATATTTGAACGATGAATTTTATGTAGACAAGATTGCTGATACGTCTTTTAGAGATAAATACTACCTAAATTAACTTCTCCCCATGGATAAATCCAGGGGATTCTTTTTTTAAAACCTTCATCATCATCGATTGCTAAAGATATCAAATCTATTGTCAAATTTGATCACTTTTTGATTATTATTTTTCAGGAAACCAGATCAAGATGTCTTAAGGCTGCGAAAGCCTATATGATTCCTTGACCAGCTCAAAAAAATTTTTTACAGGAGCTGAGACAAAATGATGTTCAAGCCAAATGACGCCTAAAGAAGAGGTCAAATTTGCATCCTTAATCGGTGTTGAGTAGAGACTTTTGTTTCCATAGATATCTAGAACAGATTTTGGCACGATTGTTGCTCCCATCCCTCCCTTAACCATTTCCATTAATACTTGCATATCAGAGCATTCCGCGATACTTGTTAGTTGAAGTTTTTGTCTAGAAAACGCTTCATGAATAGTATTATAGATGCCTAGGCCCTCAGAACTTGGAATAATTAGGGGCATGCGGGAAATTTCTACTAAAGACTGTATGTTTGTTTCCTTCTTGCTTACGAAAACAAAGGGCTCATTAATTAGATGATGATAAGTCAAGCCACGATGTTCAAGTGGAAGCCGTACAAATGCCATTTCAATAGCCCTTGTTTTTACCATTTCCGCTAAATAAAGGGAATCATTTTGAACAATTTTTACAGAAACAAGGGGATATTTTTTGTGGAAGGATTGGATTATTTCTGGAAACCCAGTAACCGGTAAGGTATTGATCCCCACCGCGAGAACGCCCCTCTTTCCCTCTTCTGTTTCCTGTAACTCATTTTTTAGATCTTCCACACTGTTCACAAGCTGCAAAGCACGATTATAGAGCACATTTCCTTTATCAGTTAACTCCATACTCTTACCATTTCGCTCGATTAATCTAACACCCAGCTCATCCTCCAATTGCTTCAACTGTATGCTGAGTGGTGGTTGAGACATATGCAGCCGATTAGCAGCGGCCGTAATATTCTTTTCCTCAGCTATTGCTATAAAATACCGTAATTGTTTAATATCCATTGATTTCTCCTACTATATAAAAAATGTATGGTTTCTATATAAATTATATATTTTTCGAATAGTATAAGTCCATGATATGATAACTATCGATTTCATCGGTGGTTAGAAAGGGGATTAATATGGAACGTTTTTTTAAATTGCATGAACATGGTACGACAATTCATAAGGAATTTTCTGCAGGTTTTATTTCATATATAACCGCGGTCTACATTATTATTGTCAACGCAACGATTTTGGCAGTAGCTGGTATTCCGATGGAGGCGGGAATCATTGCAACAATATTAACTAGTTTTTTTGGATGTATACTTGCAGGATTATGGAGTAATACCCCTCTTCTCCTCATTCCTGGTATGGGGCTCAATGCGATGTTTACCTATACCATCGTTCAATCTGGGGGATTTACATGGCAGGAAGCGTTGGCTATGACTTTTGTTTCAGGGCTGATCTTTGTTGCTATTGCCTTTACACCAATGGCGAAAGTAATTACGTCCGCCATTCCTAATTCCTTAAAAGAAGCCATTACCATTGGAATAGGAATTTTATTGATTTTAATTGGGTTTGACAATGCTGGTATTATTACGAACTCTGAGCACACCCTGCTTGCCATTGGGGATTTGAGCAGTCCCTCAGTCATCACAACATTTATAGGTTTGATTATTACGGTTTTATTATTTATTAAAAATGTACCAGGAAATCTTTTATTAAGTATTATGATTACCTCGTTATTATCGATTTGGCTTGGGGGAGCCACTTTTGATGGGGTTGCTTTTTCAATGGCATCTTTCCATGAATACTTTGACGTGTTTGGGAAGGCTTCGTGGGCACAAGCAGGTAATATCGTATTCTGGCTAACTTCCATCTCATTTGCAATGGTGGTTGTCTTTGAAAATATCGGCTTGATCCATGGACAGAGCAAGATGTTAAACCGCCCTGAGAGCAGTAAAAAATCACTCCAGGCAACTGCTGTTTCGGTTTTATCTGCTGGAATCTTTGGAACGAGTCCTACCGTTTCATCAGTAGAAGCTGCAGCGGGGATTACCGCTGGTGGAAGAACTGGTTTAACCAGCGTTGTTGCTGGGTTTATGTTTCTTGTTTCGATCTTGTTTATTCCAGTGATTAAAATGGTTCCCTCCAGTGCGGTATCTCCCATTCTAATCTTAATCGGTGTACTTATGCTCCAGAACATTGTTCATATTTCAATGGACGATTTAACAGAGAGTTTCCCAGCACTTCTAATTATTGTACTGATTCCATTGACGTACAGCATTGCAGATGGCATGGCTATCGGCTTTATTCTATACCCATTGATGAAGCTTTTAATAGGGAAAGGGAAGGAAGTTCATCCTGCGCTATATTTGATTGCCATTCTGTTTATAAGCAATTTTGTTATTCCATACGTATTTTAAAGAAAAATGGAGGTTTAGGTCATGTACGAATATAAACTAGTAAAAATTAAACTTAGTAAATGGAACAATATGCCGAAGGAAGATTATCATGAAATCATCGCTAATCATGCGAAGGATGGCTGGAAATTCATCCAGTTATTCGCTCCAGTTACTTCCGGATATGGCGCTGCTGCCTATTTTGAAATAATTTTTGAAAAACCCCTCATTTGAATGTGGGAGCAAAAAATAAAACTGCACCTAATTGATAGATATCCCTAATAATCGGGTGCAGTTTTTATATACATATTGGATTGATTTGAGCTTCCTACAGTATTATTAGGATATTCTAATACTTTTTAACTTTTCGCTCTCCAATGTCCTAGGAATCTTGTATTCCTAGAGATAGTTTTCGCTATTTGTTTTCACCAATTTCTGCGAGGCAATGATAAATTCTTTTACAGCAGGCAGACAATTCTTGATAGACTTTACTGCCAATCCGATAGTTCGATAGGTTTCAGGAACAAGTTCAACAGTAGAAACTTGTGTTAACCAGTTTGGTAATGTTAATTGAGGAACAACAGTTAGCCCAAGTCCCTCATGAACCAATGAGATAATGGTTTGATTATCTTCTACCTCAAATTGAACATTGGGCTTTAATCCATTGGATTGAAACCTTTCCTTGATCAGCACTTCACAGCCAGCCTTTGGCATGATAAAGGGTTCCTGCGATAACTGCTCTATGGTTACGGACTTATGGTCATGGAATGGGTGACCGCTAGGTACTAGCACAACTAATTTATCTTTTAAAAGAGGAATCGTCTCCAACCTTTTAACTGGCAAGGAAACAAAGCCAATATCAATTACTCCATTTTCTATCCATTCACTAATTTCGTCATAGCTCCCCTCATATAGCTCCAACTCAATCCCTTCATACCTGCTTTTGAAATAAGATATAATGCCAGGCAATAATTTAGCTGAAGCGCTTGGAAAACTTCCAATCTTGACTTTACCCATTTCTATCCCAAGAATAGCAGCCGTCTTTTGTTTAATCTGTTCCGACTCTGATACAATATTTCTCATATGACCAATAATCCTTTTCCCACCATCCGTCAATGAAACTCCATTTCTTCCTCTATTTAAAAGAATAATCCCCAGTTCTGACTCCAAAGTAGATATATTATGGCTGACTCCAGATTGAGTGAGTCCTAAAATTTCACCAGCCTTCGTAAAATTACCTGTGTCTACAACCTTAAGAAATACTTTAAATTGAAAAACAGTCATGATTTCCTCCTCCGTTTACCTAAAATAGGGGCACGTTTTTAATTTTGAGATAAATTTTAATGAGAATTTCTCATGTATTCAATTCATAATATTCATTTTACTTATACAAAAGTAGTGCATATGATTAAAGTACAAAAGTTTAAGGAGGAGAAGTAACATGAAACAAATCCCGGTTTACCATATTGATGCTTTTACGGATGTATCGTTTGGTGGAAATCCCGCGGGGGTCATTCCCCATGCGGAAAATTTAAGTGAGGAAGACATGCAAAAAATTGCCAATGAATTGAACCTTCCAGAGTCCGTTTTTTTATTACCTTCGTCTCATCCTGAGGCAGATTTTAAAGTGCGATATTTTACACCGCTGGAGGAAATCAATTTTTGCGGTCATGCAACAATTGGCCTTTCCTGGTTACTTGGAACCAAATACAATTGGTTAGATAAAACTGATCAGATTGTTTTTGAAACCAACGTAGGATTGATTCCGGTAAACTGGATAAAAGAAAACAATCAATTGATAAGTATTTCAATGACTCAGGTCGCTCCAAAGGTCAAAGAAATTGAAATCAATAAAGACACACTTGCCCAACTAGCTGGTATTCAAACAACTGATCTGGATGAAAGATATCCAATTAAACTAAGCAATACCGGAAACTGGCATCTGCTTGTTCCAGTGAAAACACGTAAAGCGATTGATTTAGCTGAGCCGCAACTAAAAGAGTTAGGCAGTATGAATCGGGAGCATAATATTTCAACCACTCATTTATTTACCTTTGATACAAATGGGGAGTTTGATATTTATACAAGGGATTTCGCCCCTGGCATCGGAATCAACGAGGATCCAGTAACTGGTGCAGCAAATGGCGCCCTAGCCGGGTATTTGTTTTTAGAAGGACTTCTTTCAAATAAACAAACTCATCATCTTAAAATTGGTCAAGGCCACGCAATTGGCAGACCAGGTACATTATATATAACGGTTCATTCCGAAAATAATGCACCAATCATTGAAGTAGCTGGAACAGCGGTAATAACGATCGAAGGGAATATCAACATTTTATAAAGATATTATCGCAAATGCCCAATTAGAGTCATTTCCTCTAAAAAATAGGTTCATATTATTGATTGATCTTTATAAGCATCGATAAAAAGCTGCTGATTCCCGCATTTAGGACAGAGGGTACGCACTTATCGGTTGGGGAATCAGGTTAAGCCCCCAGCTGATAAATAGACGGAGAAATTCCGCTTAACTAGTAATTATTATTAAAAAAGGCTTAAATA
>NZ_JBALSN010000136.1:0-4693 GCF_036966985.1 Neobacillus drentensis
GGCTTGGACAGTTAATCGAATGGAAGGATAAGCTCAGTGCAGATTTAAGAGAAGAGCTCCTCTCCTTTTTTATAAAAGATGACAGTGATCACACCCAACGTGAATTTCTATTTGCAAGTCTTGCTGATAAAAGTATAAAGAATCGCGAAATTGCTCTTCGGCACATAAAAAAAATCGTCCTTCTACCAGATGAGATCAAAAAAGTTGAAGGGATTTTAAAATTAAAAACGGGCGCACTACGACAAGGGGCCATTCAAATATTACTAGGGCTTTCAAGGGATGAATTAGCTGAATCGATTGAGCGTTTATTAACCAGTAGAGCGGAGCCGCAACGTGTGGGTGCACTTGAACTCTTAACCGAAATTAATGACCAGGGAGAACGTGAACGACTGGTTACCATGTTTAAAAATAAAATCGTTCAAATGAAAACAACCTCAAAAGAACAAATATTGATTGAAAAGTTGTTTTTACAAGAGGATTACAACCTTGGAAATGGGTTTGGATTATACGATCCCAATCATCCAGTAAACCTCGAACTCGAGCACCCTAAACTAGAGTTAAATAACCTTTTTCATTCATCAATAGATACGATCAAACAGTTTCTCCAGGGTTTAGACGCTTTAGTTCATGAACATCGTCAGGTCGAATATGAAGTCGAGTGGTTTGATGGCTCCAAGGACACATTGCATATTGGCGAGGAATTAAGGTGCCCTTACCATGAGGAGGAACAACAGAAACTCGGGGATTTCCCGATATCCGAAGTTTGGCAGGAGTATTTTAATGGCCAAGATATACCGACATCAGCACTCATTCAGACGGCATACTACCTCCATTCACACAGAATTTACACCTATTACCACAATATGCTGGATGTATGGGACGTAATGGATTATCCGAGGGTAGAGGGCTGGAGGAAAGCATTTTTAGAAGAAATTTTGCCAATCGAAAAAATGGACGAGATGAATCACTTTATCGAGGACCTAAATTATCGATCCCAAGTAGAAACGCTGATCGATGCTTATTTTATCAGTCAGAATTCGAAAAGCTCTTTTGAGATTATTAGTTCGGTATTAAATTATCTCGTGCATTCGATTCCAGAAGAGAGGCTCAAATCCGAATATAAGCTGCTAGATTTTCTCGCCGAACCTTGGCTGGAATGGGGAGAACAATTTATTAGTGATGATGAGGATTTTGATGTTTATTTCAAACTTCATTATCAGTTATATACGATCGCTAATTTTGAAAGTTTTCTCCCCATGATTGAAAATCTAGCCAAAGCCCTTGACCGTAAACTTATCGATGAACAGGTGATCCTTCGAGAGTTTTCTGGTCGAAAGGAAACGAGTAGAGACTATCTCTCAGAATTAACCAATCCCAAGGGTCATGTGATAAAAAAGTATCCATACATGAAGGCGATAAAAGATAGAGTAGTTCAAAGGATTTTAGAAATAGAGCTAAAAAGAGGGGATCTTCAGACAGATGTAACGACCCTCGTGATGGGAATTGAAAAACAGGAAGGGATCGAAACTTTTGTTCAAATCCTAGTAGGCCTTGATAAAGAATCGTTCGTACGCGGCTATATTTATGGATATGACAGTAAACGTTTAAAAAAGGAAGTGTTCTCGCACTTATTAAAAACTAGTTATCCGAAAGAGGGAGAAAGTGACGAACAACTCCATCAATGCTTAAAAGGAAAGAAGATCTCAGAAAAAAGGTTAGTAGAGGCAGCCATGTATGCACCGCAATGGCTTGATCTTGTTTCTAAGTACTTAAATTGGGATGGTTTGAGGAGTGCCGCCTGGTATTTCCATGCCCATATTAATGAGACTTTTTCTGAGGAAAAAGAAACAATCGTCGCACATTATTCGCCGATTTCACCGCAAGAATTCCAGGATGGTGCCTTTGATATCCGTTGGTTTAAAGAATGTTACGAGCAGTTGGGAGAAGAACGTTTCCAAATTCTTTATCAGAGTGCAAAATACATCTCGGCAGGTGCCAATCACCGCAGGTCACAACTGTTTGCGGACGCGGCCTTGGGAAAATTGAATCTTGAAGACACGGAAAAAATTGTTCAGGAAAAAAGAACAAAGGACCAGGTGTTAAGCTATAGTTTGATTCCTGTGAAAAATGAACAAGATGTTCTAAACAGGTATGTATTCCTCCAAAAATTTTTACAGGAAAGTAAGAAATTTGGTGCACAACGCCGCGCGAGCGAAGCAAAAACGGTCACGATTGCTCTTGATAACCTCGCCAGAAATGCAGGTTTCAAGGATGTGACAAGACTGAAGTGGGCGATGGAAGCAAAGAAAATGGAAGAGATTACGCCATATCTTGAGCCAAAATCGATTGATGATTTAACCATACAATTAGTGATTGACGCTAATGGACGTGCAGATATCCAAGTTGTGAAAGCTAATAAAGTTCTAAAATCTCTACCAGCTAAGTACAAGAAACACGAATATGTAACTGTATTAAAAGAATATAAAGCCGATTTAAGAGAGCAGTATAAACGAGCAAAAGAAGAATTAGAACGTTCGATGGAGCTAGGAAATAGCTTTGTTTTAGATGAAATTTTCACGATGATGCGAAATCCAGTATTGGCACCATTGATGACTTCATTGGTATTAAAGGTGGAGAATCATCTAGGCTATTTTGAAGACGGATCTCTCATTGGGGTTGAGCAGGTTAATAAGTATTCGATCCAGGACACCGATGAAATTTTCATCGCTCATCCAGTCCATCTCTATGAAAGCGGGGACTGGAGTGAGTTTCAGCGGGACATATTTGCACGGAAGATAAAGCAGCCATTCAAGCAGGTATTTCGAGAACTCTATTTACCGAATCAGGACGAACTAGCGGCTGGAACGGGAACTCGAAGATACGCGGGTCACCAAATACAACCGCAGAAAACAGTAGCCTTATTAAAAAATCGCTTGTGGACGACTAGTTATGAAGTTGGCTTACAAAAAGTCTATTACAAAGAAAATATTATTGTACAACTTAATGCTTTAGCGGATTGGTTCTCTCCTTCGGATATCGAGTACCCGACCATGGAAACAGTGGAATTTTTCGACCGTCTAACCTATCAGCCGCTTGAAATAAAAAATATTCCGAAGTTGATTTTCTCGGAAACCATGCGAGATATTGATTTGGTTGTCAGTATTGCCCATGTCGGTGGGGTTGACCCTGAGGCAAGCTTAACGACGATTGAAATGAGGAGGGTCATTGTTGCGGAGTCGGCTCGATTAATGAAATTGGAAAATATAAGAATCGAGGGTAACTTTGCGTTGATCGAAGGAAGTCTGGGTGAATATAGCGTTCATTTAGGCAGTGCGAATGTGTATAAACAAGCAACAGGTGCCATTTACATCGTTCCGGTTCACTCGCAGCAGCGCGGACGAGTTTTCTTGCCTTTCATGGATGAAGATCCTAAAACCGTAGAAATTGTTTCAAAAGTGCTCATGTTAGCGGAGGATAAGAAAATCAAGGATCCGTTTATATTGGAACAGATAAAAAACTAGCCAATTTTTTTATACAACAAACAGACCGCTGCTTAATTGGCAGCGGTCTTATTATGTTTGATAAATGTTAGACAAAACGGGTCTGGTGATAAGGTTCATGAGATAGGCAGGGATCCGTGCGTTTGGCTTTCTTTTTTTATTGAGGAAGGTAATGATGGTGTCTGCCTTTTTAATACCGACGCCATGGCCGTAGTATTGGTCATCTGCCATAAAAATCACATTTTCGGCACGCCAATGGGATTCATTGGGATTGACGTCTGGATTATTAAAATGCACGATGTCACCGGGTATGAAATCATCCCCATATTTTTGAGTAAGCCTTAAATCGTTATCAAATTGCCAATCCAATAAGAGAAGACCGTTAAAAAGGATGTCAAACTTTCTTCTTCCAATGGTATAAAGGGCAGCAAGGTATAAGACAATCGCAATTCCTGTTGAACAATCAAACGCATAAAGCTTTCCATTCTTTATGACATCAAGAATGGCCTCTGTTGGTCTTACGTTTGGCTTAAGGAGGAAACCGCCATTATTTAAACGAGTCCAATACTTTTTATTGCAAAAGGCATACTCAAAGGTCGTAAACTGTACCTTACTATTATTTAGATCTCGTGCTGCCTTAAGCGTCTTTGTTCTAAACAGCAGCACAAATTCCAGTTGACGTATTGACTGGTACTGAAATATTTCCTTGGATTTGTCCATTTTAGTAAGAATGTCTTTCTGTTCTTTCGTTGTAAGGATGTCACTGAGATCGCCCACGTGAACGGTTTGCTGATTAATTTTAATCATCTATTCACCTGCTTTCCTTAAACAACAACTCCTTCTAAAAAGTATGAAATTACCACACTAAAGTTTACAACAATCGAAATATTTGATTTAGTTTGGATGTATTTTTTAAAAAATAGTTGTATGGATGCATGTGTCTTCATCATTTTTACTTATATTAAAATAATTTTTATGGTTGATTTTTCTATAATAATTGAAAGTTAAATTCAAATTTATGGCACCGCGAGGACAAAGGACTAGGGCTGATTACCTACAATATTTTACAAAATAAATAATAAATTCCTTGAATGCATTTGCATTGTAGATAACCTTCTGTTATAGTTAGGGAGAATTATTTTTGTTTGTCGGTAAGGAATAAAAGGCGTAACTGCTTTTTGTCTGGAAGATTT
>NZ_JBALSN010000137.1:0-7442 GCF_036966985.1 Neobacillus drentensis
AAATAAGATAATATAATAATTTATTTTATCATTTGGAAGATTTATGTCATTCGGCAGATGAATAAACGATTTTAATAGAAGTGAAGGTATTGATCTAATAACTATAAAGTTATTTTAATTTTGGAGAATATCGGACTAGAAAGATCAGAATACGATTTTAAAAGGGGAAAATATGAATGAGGAAAATATTAAGTGTAGCACTATTATTTTGTATGTTTTTTAATTTACTACCCTTTGAATGGTTACCAAGTGTTCTCAGGGAAAATGTGACAAAGGCCGAGTCCAATCTTACAAGAGAGGATTTTAAGCAGTTTGAAGGAATGGTTGATTCTAATGATTATTTTACTTTCGTTTTAAAGGAGAATGGACAAGTCCTTCCTTTGGGTTCCTCTAACAATGAACAGTTGGAAGTGAAAAATTGGGACAATATTAAGTCTATTTCTGCTGGTTATGAGCATGTTGTCGGTTTAAAGGAAGATGGAACTGTACTGGCTGCTGGAACCAATAATTATGGTGAATTAGATGTTAGTAGTTGGAAAGATATTGTACAAGTATCAGCTGGTCAATATTTTACCGCAGGTTTAAAAAGGGATGGAACTGTAGTCATCACGGGTGATACATCGCTTGGTCAAAATCAGGCAAGGGAGTGGACAGATATCGTATCTGTATCTGCTGGTGGAACTCATATTGTTGGCTTAAAGCAAGATGGGACGGTAGTGGCAGCTGGCTTAAATACATTTGGCCAAATCGATGTCAGCAATTGGACAGACATCGTCTCCATTTCTGCTGGAACCCAGCATACAGTTGGATTGAAAAGTGACGGTACCGTTCTCGCTATAGGAAACAATATTAATGGGCGAACAAATGTATATGGTTGGAAGGATATCGTTTCCATTTCTGCTGGAGGTTTTGTCACTATGGGGTTGAAAAGTGATGGAACGGCCGTGTTAGTTGGGGATGTCCAATATAATTATGCCCAACAAGATGTTAGTCAATGGAAGAATGTTGTTGCGATATCTGCCGGATGGTATACCTATGCAGGGATACATAGTGATGGTACTGTATCCACAACACAAAATTATTACAGTCGACAGGCTCCCAGACAAAGTGTATGGAATGAAATCACTTCTATAGATACAGGTTGGTATCAATATCTTGGTTTAAAAGCAAATGGCACCGTTATCTCATCGGGAAGTAACGAACAAGGAGAATCCAATGTTTATGACTGGAGAAATATTACTCAAGCCACAGGAGGAAAGTTTTTCTCTGTTGGCTTAAAAGAAGACGGGACTGTTATTACAGCAGGGCAAGGAAATTGGGATACCGTTAAGGGATGGACGGATATTGTATCTGTAGCTGCAGGTGAGTCTCATATTGTTGGTGTAAAGAAGAATGGAACAGTGGTTGGAGCAGTAAATGGCGGCTCTATGAGCCTTGATTGGACGGATATAGTCCAAGTTTCATCTTTTGGCGGTCATACTCTCGGTTTAAAAAGAGATGGTACCGTCGTAGCCAGCGGTAACAATAGCTATGGCCAACTTAATGTGAGTAGTTGGAGAAATATTATTGCGATCGCTGCAGGCTTAGATTTTTCTCTGGGGTTAAGATCGGATGGAACTGTAGTAGCTGTTGGTAATAATAAATACGGTCAGCTTAATGTATCCGGCTGGACCAATATTGGGGCTATTTCCGCAGGATACAACCAATCGGTTGGTTTAAAAAAGGACGGCACTGTTGTTGCAGTAGGTAATAATCAAGCAGGACAATTAAATATAACGGAATGGAAAGATATCGATGCTATCTCTGCTGGTATTTCAACTACTCTTGGTTTGAAAAAAGATGGGACCGTCATTAATACGGATTCTAGTAAACTGCCAAGTGAAATCTTTAAACCTCAATATAGTATCAACAAAAGAATTGTAAAGCCCAATGATGAAGTGAGAATTAAACTTTCTACCGGAAATTTTTATACTGTTTCTAATTCTCTTGTTTCCTTAAACGGCGGTGTTAATTTAGCTAATCAAGAAATGACACAGGTTGCAGATGGAGAGTTTGAATACACCTATAAAGTGCAGCCGGCAGATAGTGGAATTGTAAATGTTAACTTCCCTGGGACAGCGGATTTCTTTGATCAAGCCGTAACTGAGAATGATTTTTTCAGGGTTATTCCTCTTCAATCTATAAGGGCTTCCAAAACGGTTGCCTCTCCTGGTGATAAAGTATCAATAACCGTTACTTTCTATGAGAGTGTTAAACCTGGATTTCAATTAGCTTTAGGTAGGGCGGAATACTTAGCTGACACTCAAATGACGGAGGTAGCTGGAAGTAACGGGACGAAATATATCTATACGTATACCGTTCCATATAATCACTTTGAGGGAGCCATTGATGTTTCTCTTAATGATGTAGAAACTGCTAATGGATCACGGTTTCTGACTTATAAGGAAAGAAGCGTATTTACAAAGCAAAATAGAGTTGCCCCTGTAAGCTCGCTGATTGTTTCTAAAGAAAAAGCGAAAATGGGTGATGATGTTACCATTACGGCTAATTTTTCAGAAACGATAAAAAATGGTGTCAAGCTGTCACTCGATGGAGGGGCACAAATGGCTCCTACAATTATGAATGAGGTTTCTGGAAGTAACGGTAAACAGTATACTGCAAACTACAGAGTCCCAGAAGGAATATCAGGAACTGTAAATGCGCATATTACCGAAGCTTACGATATCAATAATAGTCTTAGTAAGGAATATGTGAGCAACAACCTATTTTCAGTCGATGGCATTAGACCGGATGTCAGTGTTACTGCTTCACAGTCTGTTGCTAAAACGGGTGACCGAGTTTTATTAACTGCTAAATTTAGTGAACCAGTCAAACCGAGTTTTACTCTTTCATTAGTAAATGGTGTCAGCCTGCCGGGTTTATCTATGACCGAGGTAGAAGGAAGTAACTCCACTGTATTTACTTATGAATATGTTGTGAAAGATGGGGACCAAGGTCAAGTCTATACAGCCTTTAATGGAGTTGAGGATTTATTTGGAAATACAATGCCGGGAACAACAATAGGAAACGTGTTTCAGGCAGACGGGGTTAATCCAGACCTTTTATCAGTTGAATCGGAAAATCAAGATTATGCAGCAGGGGACTATGCTCATATTATTGCTACCTTTACTGAATCAGTGAAACCCGGTGTGAAAATTAAATTATCCGGCGGAATTAACGACGAAGAGTATGTCATGAGTGAGGTTCAGGGAAGTAATGGGAACCAATACGAACTCTATTATGAGATCAAAGAAGGACAAAAAGGGATTGTTAGCGGCCTGTTAACTAATGTAGTGGACTTTGCGGGTAATGAGATTACTTACTCGAAAGAAGAAGTGTTTTATATAAGTGATCCTTCAAACGCCAATTTGGCAAACGTCTCGGCTAGCAGCGATGGGGTTGGGTATTCATTCAATTATGAATTCTCCTCTGATATCGGGACCTATACTACTTATCTGCCAAGTCATGTTAGGTATGTTTATTTAAATGCAGATACACAGGATAGGAAAGCTCTTGTCGAAGGTGCTGGTTATCAGAGCCTTGTACAAGGTGAAAATGTTTTTATTTTAAAAGTAACTTCAAGTAACTTGAACACGAAGTATTATAAAGTTGTTATTCATGTGGCAGATGATCAATCACCAGTTATAACAGGTGTTGAGGATAAATCTGTTAACATATATACGACTTTTGAACCTACAGAAGGTGTAGTAGCTTCAGATAATGTTGATGGGGAGATTACATCGCTAATCCAAACTGGTGGGGCAGTAGATACAAGTAAGCCAGGAACTTATCGCGTTACTTATTCAGTTTCGGATAAAGCAGGGAATACTACCCGTGTTGAACGGTATATAACCGTTGTAGATAATATACCGCCAGCCGCTCCTATAGTTGATCCAGTTGGAGATAATAAAATCATTATTACTGGAACCGCAGAACCAAATGGAAACGTGGTTGCAAAAGCATACGGTCAATGGCTTGGCGGGGCTCAAGTAGCTGAAGATGGAAAGTACTTTATTGCTATTCCAAAACAACAAGCCGGAACAGAGATTAGTGTTTATGCGTATGATCCTTATGGAAATCAAAGTGAAGCTACAAAGGTTGTGGTTAAGGATGTAACTGCTCCAGATAAGCCTGTGGTAAATGAAGTAACGGATAAAGATACTTCTATTAGTGGAAAAGCAGAGGCATCTTCTAAGATTAGGATAATAGCAGATGGAAAACTGATTGTCATGACTACAGTTGGTTCTGATGGAAACTTCCTCATACACATCCCAGTTCAAAAAGCTGGAACGAAGTTAGTTTTCACGTCTATAGACCAAGCTGGAAACGTTAGTGATGCTGAAACAATCGTGGTAAAAGATGTAACCGCACCTGATGGTCCAATCGTGAATGAGGTAACTGACAAAGATAATACTGTTAGTGGTCAAGCAGAAGCAGCGTCAACGATTATTGTAAAAGCCAATGGTTTTGTCATTGCGAAAGTAACGGCTGATGAGGAAGGCTGGTTTATAGCGAATATTCTGCCTCAAAAAGCAGGTACGGATTTAGTTATCACTGCAACAGACTCAGTAGGGAATGTGAGCCACGAAGTTACTATAGCGGTGAAGGATTTCACTGTACCTGTGAAGCCAATTGTGAATCCAGTAACTGACCAAAATGATTTTGTGCAAGGCAAAGCAGAGGCTGGATCTAGAATTGAAGTTAAATTCAATGGTCAGGTTATTAGCACGGGAGTAGCAGGAGTAGATGGGAATTTTACTATAGATATTCCGGTTCAAAAAGCAGGAACAGACTTAACCATAATATCAATAGATCAGGCTGGTAATATCAGTGAGTCTACTAGCTTAGTAGTGTTAGACAAGACTCCTCCAGAAAAGCCTGTGGTAAATGAAGTGACCGATAAAGACACTTCAATCACAGGCCAAGCAGAACCAGAAAGTAAAGTTGAAATTAAAGTTGAAGATATGATAGTTGGAACAGATACTGCTGAAGTAGATGGTACATTTACTGTGGAAATTCCACTGCAAAAAGCAGGATCTAAATTATTTATTACGAGTATAGATAAATCTGGAAATGTAAGCCTTGCTGAAATTGTAGTGGTGAAGGACGTAACCGCTCCAGAAAAGCCAGTTGTCAATGAAGTAACTGACCAATCTACTACTGTAACTGGTGAAGCAGAAGCTGGATCCACAGTAGAAATGAGAGTGGATGGTTCAGTAATTGGCTCAGGAACCGCTGGAGAAGATGGAAAGTTTATCGTGGCCATTCCAGTTCAAAAAGCGGGAACTGAACTGATCATTTCGTCAACGGATATTGCTAAAAATGAAAGTGAGTCAACAAGAGCTGTGGTAAGAGATGCAACTGCCCCAGAAAAGCCAGTTGTCAATGAAATAACCGATCAATCTACTACAGTAACAGGTGATGCTGAAATTGGATCAGCAGTAGAAATTAAAGCGAATGGTTCAGTCATCGGCACCCAAACTGTTGGAGAAGCTGGACAATTTATCGTGACCATTCCAGCACAAAAGGAAGGAACGGTAATAGAAGTAACAGCTACAGATACCGCTGGAAATGTTAGTGAAGTGAGAACGGTAACTGTATTGGATGGAACTTCGCCTGCCGCACCAAAAGTAACCGAAATTAATGACCAATCCACATCTGTTAGTGGAACAACAGAGGCCGGAGCAAAGGTGTATGTTGTCTATACTTCACCACTATATGGGGTATTGGTGAGTACAGGGTTTGCAGATGAAAATGGAAATTATCAAGTGGCGATTCCAGTTCAAGATGCAGGTTCTACTATTAAGGTCATAGCTGCAGATGCTAGGGGAAATGAAAGTGAAGCAGTTACTATGGTGGTAAAAGATGCAACAGCTCCAAACACACCACAAGTAAATGAAGTAACCGATTGCTCTCAAGAAGTATCTGGAACAACTGAAGCAGGAGCAAATGTTACAGTTAGAGTAGGGCTAATTGAGTATGGATTAACTGAATACAATGGGAAGGCAGATGAGCAAGGGAACTTCAATGTATCAATACCTATTCAATCCGCTGGAACTGCCATATCTGTATTTGTAACAGATGAGGCTGGTAATATAAGTGAAATTAACCAGATTTTCGTAAAAGATGTGACCCCACCGGATGTGCCAATCGTCAATGAAGTAACAGACAAAGACCTTTCAGTCACTGGCCAAGCAGAAGCAGGAGCGACAGTAGGTGTAACTATTATAGCTACTTCCTATGAGGCCAAGGCTGATGAAGCTGGGAAGTTTAGCATTAATATTCCGAGACAAGAAGCCGGAACCATTCTTCATGTATACGCTTATGATGCAAATGGAAACGGAAGTCCTTACCAGAGTATCACGGTAACAGACAAAACTGCACCACTTGAGCCGGAAGTAAATGCTGTAAATAATAAAGACGCTAAGATAACAGGCCAAGCAGAAGCAGGATCTAAAATTGAAGTAAAAAGGTCTGGTACACTCATTGGCTCAGGAGAAACGGGTGTAGATGGCAAATTTATTGTCAATATCCCTGTTCAAAAAGCCGGGGTGGAATTAGATATTTCAGCTACTGATAAGGCTGGTAACGTGAGTAAATCAACCAGACTTTTAGTAAAAGACGTCATTGCACCTGAAAAACCAGAGGTAAATGAAGTTACTGATAAAGATTATTTAGTTACAGGTGAAGCGGAAGCAGGTTCGAAAGTAGAAGTAAAAGTAGGTAGTACAGTAATTGGTACTGGAACTGCTGCCGCAGATGATGAATTTAAATTAACCATTTCGGTCCAAAAGGCAGGAACAGAACTAGTTATCACAGCAACGGATATAGCTGGAAATGTAAGTCAAGCTGAAAAAGTGGTAGTTAAAGATGTAACCGCACCTGATAAGCCTGTCGTTAATGAAGTAAGCGATAAAGATACTTCGGTAAGCGGTCAAGCAGAAGCAGGGTCAACTGTAGAAGTGAAGGTAAATGGTACAGTGATTGGCACGGGCACTGCTGGCGAGGATGGTCACTTTAATGTAATCATTCCGGTTCAAAAGGCAGGAATGGAATTAGTTCTTTCAGCAACTGATAAAGCAGGGAACGTAAGTGAGATTATCAAAGTACTAGTAATAGATAAAACAGCCCCAGAAAAGCCTGTAGTAAATGAAGTAACCGACAAGGATAACTCTGTGACAGGAAAAGCAGAGGTAGGTTCTAAAGTTGAAGTCAAAGTAAAAGACTCAGTTATTGGTACAGTAACAGTTGGAGAGGATAGTCAATTAATTGTGACTATTCCGGTCCAAAAAGCGGGAACGGAATTAGTTGTTACTGCTACAGATAAGGCTGGAAATGTAAGTGAAGCAACTACCGTAGTGGTGAAGGACGTAACTGCGCCTGGAAAGCCTGTCGTAAATGAA
>NZ_JBALSN010000138.1:0-20972 GCF_036966985.1 Neobacillus drentensis
AGATTTTATTAGAAAAACATGCAGGTTAATTATTTTAAAAAAAATTCGCTCATTAAGGGGGAAGAACAATGATTATCATTCACGCAAAAATGAAGGTGAATGCGCCTTATCGTGAAATATTCTTGGAAGAGGCAAGGATAGTAACAAAACCGTCTCAAGCGGAGTCCGGAAATATTAGTTATCAATATTATGAAAATCCAGAAGAGGCAAACAGCTTTATCTTTGTTGAGAAATGGAAGGATGAAGAAGCGATTCAACTCCATGAGGAAACCCCTCACTTTAAAAGATTCATAAATGCTGTTGAACCCATAGTTGCTGAACCTATCCATGCAGAATTATTTGAGGCTTCAGTGAAAAATTAATATTAGACAAATATAAGGATTAACTCCGAGCTGTGTATCAGCTAGAGTTAATCCTTATTTAGTAACTACAATTTTATCAGGTTTGTATAGAAAGGAATGGATGAAAAAATGAATCTGGAATTAAAAAATAAAACCGCACTTGTGACTGGCAGCAGTAAAGGTATTGGGAAAGCAATTGCCATGGCGTTTGCGGAAGAAGGTGCCAACGTTGTAATTTGTGCACGCGGCGCGGAATTGTTAAATGAGGCGTCGGCTGAAATCGAAAAAACCGGAGGAAGTGTTCTTGCTATTCAAGCCGATTTAACAAAACAAGCAGACGTCGACCATCTTGTTGCTTCTGCTATTGATCGCTTTAAAACCGTCGACATCCTCGTTAATAATGCGGGGATTGCAAGTGGATTTGATGACTTTGAATCATTGGATATAGACGAATGGCAGCATATTTTTGACGTCAATCTTTTTGGAACTGTACGAGTAACTAAAGCAATTATTCCTTTTATGAAAAGTACAGGATTTGGCCGCATTATTAACATTTCATCAGAATCCGGCATTCAACCAGACGCATTCATGCCTCATTACAATGCCTCTAAAGCAGCACTGATTAATTTTACAAAAAGCTTATCCAAGGCATATGCCGCAGAAGGAATACTTGTCAATACGGTATCGCCTGCGTTTATCATGACACCTATGCTTGAGGACCTGTTGAAGGATAATGCCCAAAAGCTAAACATCAGTCATGATGAAGCAATCCAGCAATTTCTTAAGGAAAATCGTCCGAATGTTGAAGTGAAACGGCCAGGGACGGTGGAGGAAGTTGCTTCAGCTGTTGTGTACCTTGCTTCAAACAAGGCTTCTTTTATAAACGGTGTCAACCTTCGAGTTGATGGTGGCTCCGTTGCAAGCCTCTAATCTGAATGCTTTAACTATGGATCATCATCAACATCTTGAAAAGCTGGCATAGGTATCGCTCATGAAATTCGTAACCGATTGAAGGTTGTAAAGAGATTTATTCATGTTGATAGTATAAAAGGAAAGGGAACAACTTTTACGTTTTCCTTTCCTCCTAAGCTTATAGTGAGCAAATTGTGACAATATAAAATTATAGGTTGCATATTTAGGTGTAATCGATTACAATAATTCATGTAAGCGATACAACATCTATTATTCTTGTCTGATGATAGTATTGACTAGAAATAAATAGAGATTAATTCATTACTTCCTTTTAAAAAACGGCAGTTCATCTGCATGCAAAAATGTAATGGATTACATTATGCTAAACCGTAAATAGTGGATTAAATCTTAATATTATTGAAAGTTTAGAGAAATTTTTAAAAAGAAAATGTAATCGATTACTATAATTAAAGGTGAGTTGCTCGGTTTTTATAGGATGAAATATGGCACACTAAATTCCAAAAGATATGGAGGTAATCAAATGAAATTAGGTTATCAAACAAATACTTGGGGCGGCGTAGTTGGTCATCCAGCAGGTGTTACTTCTGTTAAAGACTCTTACTACCTTGCTTACGGATCTACAGAAGAGGCGTTAAAGGATATTGCCGAAGCTGGCTATGATGGCTTTGAAATCTTCGACGGCAACTTAATGGAATATAAAGATAAAAAAGATGAGTTTTTAAAATTGATGAACGAGCATTCTTTAACTTTGGTTGGTGTTTATACAGGCGGGAACTTTATTTTCCCTGATATTTTAGAAGAAGAATTAATAAAAATCGAAAGTGTAGCGGCATTCGCATCAGAAGTAGGTGCAGAGCATCTTGTGATCGGCGGCGGAGCAGTACGTGCAAACGGGATTCTTGAAAGTGATTATACCGCTCTTGGTAATGCGCTTAATAAAGTAGTAAAAATTGCTGAAAAATATAATCTTGTTGCAAGTTATCACCCTCATTTAGGAACGAATGTTCAGGCTCCTGAACAACTAGATAAATTAATGCCATTAACAACAATTAATCTTTGCCCAGACACAGCTCATATCGAAGCAGGCGGTGGAAATCCTGTGGCTGTCATCAGAAAATATGTGGATCGTATCAAGTATGTGCATTTCAAAGATTATGCCAATGGAGATTTTTTACCATTAGGTAAAGGGCATCAAAAATTTGATGAAATGGTTAAAGCATTAGAAGAGGCAAACTATGATGGCTGGATTACGGTTGAGTTAGACAGCTACCCAGATCCAAAACAAGGGGCTAAAATCAGCCGCAGTTATTTAAATCAATTTGATAAAGTAAATCAAGCATAAACGTTTCATCCATTAGGAATATCAAACTTTTTAAAAATAAGAGGATAATAGTGGGAGGATACTAAGATGAAAAAATTAAACGTAGGTATGATCGGCGGAGGATTTATGGGTAAAGCGCATTCACTTGCATATGCAGGAATGCCAATGTTTTTCTGGCCAGCACCAGCAATTCCTCATCGCCATACAGTAGTTGACGTAAACGAAGGATTGGCTAAAGATGCGGCAGCAAGATTAGGCTTTGACAACTATGCGACTGACTGGAGAGATGTTGTTAACAACCCAGAAATCGATGTCATCGACATTGTTACTCCAAACAATACTCATGCTGAAATCGCGATTGCAGCAGCAAAAGCAGGCAAGCATATTATTTGTGAAAAGCCATTAGCATTAGGCGCTGAACAAGCGAAGGAAATGTTAGAAGCAGTAAAAGCTGCAGGTGTAAAACACGCAGTTGCTTTCAATTACAGAAGAACACCAGCTGTTGCTCTTGCGAAAAAATATATTGAAGATGGAAGAATTGGTAAAGTTCTAAGCTTCCGTGGAACATACTTACAAGACTGGTCTGCTGATCCGAATTCTCCATTATCATGGCGCTTCCAAAAGAAAATCGCTGGATCAGGTGCTCTAGGTGATATCGGTACACACGTGGTTGATTATGCTCGTTACCTTGTGGGCGAAATTACAGATGTAAATGCAATTACAAAAACATGGATTCCTGAAAGACCAATTCAAACTGGCGGCATCGACAAGTTAGGTACAGTGAAAGCTGGAGGCAACGATGTCCCAAAAGCAGCTGTTGATGTAGACGATGAATTTATCACCATGGTCAAATTCGATAATGGTGCAATTGGAACAATCGAAGCAACTCGTAATGCACATGGCCGCAACAACTTCCTAACTTTTGAAATTCATGGTGAAAAGGGTTCTCTATACTTTAACTATGAGCGCCGTGATGAGCTTCAAGTTTGCTTTGCTGATGATCCAAGTGATGCAAAAGGCTTCAGAACTGTTTACTCAGGACCAGCTACTCCATACGGTGAAGGATTATGGCCAATCCCTGCTCTAGGAATTGGTTATGGTGAAACAAAGATCATTGAAACATATGATTTCTTTAAAGCAATCAGTGAGGGTACTGAATTCTCACCTAACTTCAATGATGGCTACCAGATTGAATTAATCGCAGATGCGATTCTTGAATCTGCTGAAAAAGGTCAATGGGTTAATCTTGAAAAAACAGCTGCAGCTGTAAAATAATGAGAAAAGCGAATGCCTGCTCCTAGCTGGCTCTAGCTACACAAATCTCAAATTACGACAAGAGGCTTCTCAATTGAGGAGCCTCTTTTGTAAAGATGCCGCTTTTCGGAGCAGGAAAACATGAAGGGAATGAGTGAATCGTTATGGGAGAAAAATGGCTAGTAGGTGTTGATATAGGTGGCACCACGATTAAAATGGCATTTATCAGTTTGTCTGGTGACATTATTTGTAGTTGGGAGATCGATACTGACATTAGTAATAAAGGCAAACACATACCCGCATCCATTGCGAAATCTATTGAAGAAAAGTTGAAAGAATTCAATCTAACCAAAAATCAGTTAGTTGCAATCGGAGTTGGTGCGCCAGGCCCTGTGAATGAGGAGGACGGCTCCGTTGAAGTGGCGGTGAACCTGGGATGGGAACGATTCCAATTACAAACTATCCTCGAGAGGGAAACATCTCTGCCGGTTGTTGTCGACAACGATGCAAATATAGCGGCAATCGGTGAAATGTGGAAAGGTGCGGGCAAAGGGGCTAAAAACTTAATTTGTGTTACTTTAGGAACAGGTGTTGGTGGGGGAATTATCGTTAATGGCGAGGTTGTACATGGGGTAAATGGAGCGGGTGGTGAAATTGGCCATATGACTTCCGTACCGAAAAACGGAGCCCCATGTAAATGTGGGAAATTAGGATGTCTGGAAACGGTAGCGTCAGCGACAGGAATTGTCCGCTTGGCAAAAGAAGAATTAGTATCTTCGAATGAGAGTAGCTGTTTACGACATTATAAGATACATCAAACCTTGTCCGCCAAGCACGTTTTTGATGCGGCGAAGGAAGGGGATGTACTTGCTAACCGAGTCGTTGAACAGGTTGCTTTTCATTTAGGTTTGTCTCTTTCAAATTTAGCGAATGGCTTAAATCCTGAAACAATTGTGATTGGAGGCGGGGTTTCGAAAGCTGATGATACCTTGTTGCGACCGTTGAAAGAGGAGTTTGTTAAATTTGCTTTTCCGAGAGTGGCACAAAGTGTCGAGATTGTGACTGCTACACTAGGTAATAACGCAGGGGTTATTGGTGGAGCTTGGCTGGCGAAAGAAAAAATGATCAATAAGCCTGTGTTTCAATGATAATTCTTTTAAAAAGAGAAAGGCGAAAACTAATCAGTTTTCGCCTTGTTTATTATTCTATTTACCATTTTCCTTGTGTATTTGAAATTACAAAAGGGAGAGTGTAGATTTATTCGTGATTTGATGGCTTACTTAGTTTCTTTAGAAGTGCAAGATAATCACGATTAATTGGTGGAGGTTATTAGTGTGCTTAACCAAAAAGAGAAGATAACATCTTTATTTTGGATTGCTATACTTGGCTTAATTTTAACAGCGATATATACAATAATCCTTGGTATTTTAGGATATAGGACGAGGAAAACAATACTTTCTTAATTATACTTTTATAATTATAAAGTATGTCCACCATTGACAGGGGTGAGGTCGGGGGTTCGAACCCCTCACAGGTCATCATACAAAATCCTAAAATCTTAATGGTTTTAGGATTTTTTTTTTTTGTGTAAGAGTTAAATTATCCATTTCATCAAAGTGGAAAACTTGAAAAAGGTTTTATGCCCAACCCTGTCAGAATAAGTCTTCGACTTTAACTCAAGTTAGCCTGGATTGATCAGGACCGTCTGAATCCACAAGTACAGGAGCAACAAAGTTTAAAAAAAGAGCCTAAAATAAAACAGTAGAGATGTTGCAACATTCCATTTCCATAGCGAAGGGGTTGATATTTTATGGATATAATTATTGGTCTGATATCGTTTGTTGGTGATATAATTTCGGCTGGGGCTCTTTCAGCCTGGAGTTACTTTCAAGAGAAATTTGAAAACAATTAATTTTTTCATGGTAGTCCTTTTTCTTTTCTATTATTGAAAAATAGTTAACCCCCTTTCGAATGATGAAAGGGGACAATTTCATTATGCACTTTGGGAAATTTGTTTATTTCCTGCTTTCTTATAAATCCATTTTCCAAATAAAGGCATAAGCCAACGATCCAATCCGAGTTTTCCTGCATTCATTCCCGCCGCAAGAATAAATAATCCTAATAAAACCATCTGTGGATTTGTACTTGTCGTTCCTGATAACATATATGCAAAGTTCATGGTAATTCCCATTAATATAGAGAATGAAGTGAAAATTCCTAATATCAATCCAATTCCTACTAAAAATTCCCCCCAAGGAACAATAACATTAAAAAGATCGACGTACGGTATAGCAACCTCTTTTAAAAAATTTCCCCACCAAGGCTGCACAGCAGGATGTTCACCAGACATATTTTTAACTGCTCCAAACAAAAAGCCGCTTGCATCAAAATTGCCACTAGAGATTTTCCCCCAGCCAGCAGTTAACCACTGCCAGCCAAGATAGAGCCGGAGTACAGTAAGTACCATTGTTACAAAACGGTTTTCCTTTAAAAATTGAATAAACATAATCATACCTCCTGAGTTAATTGATAACCATTATCATTGATATCGATTATCATTATCATTGATTACTCAGTGATTAACAATGAGGAATAGGCACCAAAATGATTTTCCAATTGTAGGTAAATATTCCTGAATTAATAGAAAGTTAAAATGCAAACAAGACGGCAGGGCCGTCTCGATCTTTTCTATGTTGATATAACTTATTGGCCAGATATACCATCATCAGTTTGGTACCCATTATCTGTTTGTTCAGTATTGGTATGCATCTGTCATTGGCACCTTTCTCTTCCCGGTCATTTTGACGAATTATGGTTTAGCAGTAACATTGTATATTTGTCGGGCGTTGTTATTATTGGATTTCTACTATCTCTATTCATGGCTCCGGAAACAAAGAATATGAGTTTAACGGAATCCAGCTCTATAAACAAAGGCACTACTCGTCGTCCGGAAAGCATCTTAATCGGAAAAGCGGTAAAATAGAAAGAGCGAAGTTTGTGAAACAGCAGAAACCATTCGTTTCTGGGGAGGGTTTGACTCGGTTAACGGCGAAGTGATTAATCGGTGTCATTCCCTTTGGAAAAAAGAGGTGCAAAAATGGAAAAACTGACGAGTTTAAGAGTTTACATCATTACAATTGCTGGTGCGATATGTTGGGGACTTATTGGTTTATTTATTGCCCCATTGTATGCTCGCGGATTCACGGCTTGGGACGTAGTTGCCATTCGTGGTATTTTTACCTTTGTTATCTTAATTCTAGTTATGACAGTATTTTATCGGGATCAGTTACGTACCAGATTAAAAGATCATATTTTTTTCGCTTGTGCAGGAATTTTAAGTGTCGCTTTATTTAATTTTTTTTATTTTGAAGTTTTTTCTCAATCGAGTTTATCCCTTGCAGTAACACTTTTATATACAGGTCCTCTGTTTGTAACCATACTGTCTCGGCTCTTTTTTAAAGAGCCCCTGACTATTCGTAAAGGGTGGGCACTTGCTCTTGCTATTACAGGGTGTGCATTTGTTGTAGGCCTGCTGCCACTAGGCCAAGAAGGTATACATATGAAAACCTTGTTCATGGGGATTTTATCTGGATTTTGTTATGCGTTGTACAGTATTTTCAGTAAACCTGTAACCCAAAGGTATTCTGCCTTGACCATTACAACGTACACATTTTTTTATACGAGTATATTCATGTTATTGACAAGTGACATAATAAAAAAGACTGATCAATTTCAATATGCAGATGTTTGGATGTCAGCGGTTTTGTTAGCGCTAGTATCAACGGTTGCAGCTTTTGTTTTGTACACTTCAGGACTGAAGCATTTAGAAGCTAGTAAGGCTTCCATTTTAGCAACGATTGAACCTATCATTGCAGTAGTTACTGGAGTACTTTTTCTTGGGGAACATATACGGGGATGGCAGGTGTTAGGAATTGGATTGGTTTTGTATTCAGCAATTCTTGTCGCAGATGGAAGGTCTAAGGCAAAGAAACCAATTGATACCATTTTAGAGGAGGAAAGCACAATATGATACAACTAGAGCAGGGAAAAAGTGTATATGGCGTTTTAGAAAAGCTAAACATTCCCTTTGAAAGGTAAGAAAATGAAGCTGTTTTCACAGTTGAAGAAATCCGTAATTTGGATATCACTATTCCCGGTGGACATACTAAAAATTTATTTTTAAGAAATCGAAAAGGGGGGAAAAACATTTCTTAGTGATTATTTCAGAAGATAAGGATGTAGATTTGAAAAGTTTATCTAAGCTTATTAATAGCACCCCGTTGAGTTTTGGTTCACCGGAAAGATTGAATAAGTATTAAAAAGTTTTTCCTGGAGCAGTCGGTGCTTTCGGATTGATAAATGATAATACTAACCATACACAGGTTGTATTAGACAGTGATTTACTTGATAAAGACACAATTAACTTTCATCCCAATGTTTTGCATTCGAGCCAAATACTAATCGAGTGATTGAAACAGTTAAGATGGCCCTAGGTCCCACACACTTATACAACTAATCGATTACTTAGAAAACCGAAAAAATTAAAGTTTCATTTCGAAACTTTAATTTTTCGTTTTTTTTCATATGCATAAGTAGGTCTATAATAATTTCGGGTTTTGAGAAATGTAAAGGCAAACTAATTTTAAGGATTCTCAAGATAATATAGATTTTTTTTATGGTTCTCTTTAAATTGTCTTGGTGTTTCACCGGTCATCTTTTTAAAAAGTAACGTAAAGTAATTGGTGTTATCATAACCCATAATCCTCGCAATTTCCCCTATTTTTAACTCGGTTGATACCAAAAGGTTCTTAGCTTCTCCGATTCGCCGATTGATCAGGTAATTAATTGGCGTCATTTGCATCTGCTCTTTGAATACATGGGATAGATAATACTTGTTTATAAATAATGTCTCTGCAATGTCTTCTAGCTTTAAATTCTTTTTATAATTTTTATCAATATATTCTTTAATTCGATGGGCAAGTGAATTGGAATCCTGTGCTTCATTCTTAAAGTTTTGCAATCTTATAGCACGGTGTATTAAAGCAATAGAAGATGTTAATAGACCTTGGCAAATGATTTCATATCCATCACCTTTAAGTGAGGATTCTTCAAATATATGTGAAAAATAGCTTCCAATTTGATCAGAGTATTGATTTTCGCGAATGACCGGTTCGAATTCAAAAGGAATAATACAAAGTTCTTTCAATTGGTCAATTGCTAAATTGGAAATCCCACAAAAATAAGTAATGAGGGGATTGGATGGATTTGAATATTCCTCATGTATAATCCCCGCATTGTATATGAGAATATCTCCTTTTTTCGCAGTATAACTTTTATTATTAATAATAAAAGTTCCCTCTCCTTCACAAATATAAATAATTTCACTTAAATCATCATGCTTGTGGCTGGGAAAGTTCCAATTAGGATTACCACCGACCTGCCCGGCGTATGCAAGTATTGGGGGTTTCTTAAATTTCAAAGGTGTATATATATACTCAATATCATAATCTTTGTTGTTTGAGCTCTCCATGATCATCCCCCTATTTTATTTACTTTTCCAAAATAATTTTGTCTATAGCAAGATATTATAGTTTTTTTGCTATAAATAACAATATAGTGAAGATTATGTTAGCAAGTCAGTGAATTTGAATTCTTTGCTTTTTTATCATTTTATATCAGTACACCTAATTGTAAACAGTTATTTTTATAAAATTTCTTTCATCCTTTCCCTCATTTATGATAGTTTCCATTTAATTTAATAGATTTATTACCTTTCAGGAGTTCAATTAATTCATTCGAATAGCAAGATATTATAGTTTTTTTGACATCTCAGCACGATAGTTAATTGTTTTAACACTATCATGATAGTAATATTTCAATAGTCAGAGTTATCACAAAATTTTAAAACTAAAGCAGAGGTGAATTTTTTTGGTGAAAGAGAAGAATGCATATGCTCTTGAAATGAAAGGAATTTCCAAGTCATTCCCTGGTGTGAAAGCTCTTGATAATGTCTCTCTTTTTGTGAGAAAGGGGACAGTCCATGCACTGATGGGAGAAAATGGTGCAGGGAAATCCACTCTTATGAAAATCCTTGCAGGAATTTATAAACCGGATTCGGGTGAGTTATTTCTAAAAGGGGACCAAGTGGGGTTTACTAATCCCCGTGATGCTTTACATTATGGAATCAGTATGATTCATCAGGAGTTAAGTTTTATTTCCGAACTAACTGTTGCGGATAATATCTTTCTTGGAAGAGAACCATGCTTGGGCAAGTCCAAGATAATAAACAAGAAGGAACAGACAGTAAGAGCTCTTAAACTTTTTAACCAATATAAGATTGATTTGGATCCCGATAAAAAGATGTCTGCTTTATCCGTCTCAGATAGACAAATGGTTGAAATTGTGAAAGCGGTTTCGAATAATGCGGATATAATCGTTATGGATGAACCAACTTCAGCTATTACAGAAAGAGAAGTTGAAAAATTGTTTGAAATTATTAAATTGCTCACATCCCAAGGGACATCTATTATTTATATTTCTCACAAAATGGATGAAATTTTTAAAATTGCTAACGATATCACCGTTTTAAGAGACGGATGTTTTATTGATAGTAAACCAGCTGCAGAGCTAAATCATGATCAACTTATTTCCTTAATGGTGGGAAGAGAATTAAAGGATGTCTATCAATCAAAAACTGCCAAAAATGAAACCGTCTTCATGGAAGTGAAAAACCTGAGCCGTAAAGGCAGTTTTGAAAATATCTCATTCACCCTCCGCAAAGGAGAAGTGATTGGAATTGCAGGTCTTGTAGGTGCAGGACGAACGGAAGTGGTTGAAAGTATTTTTGGGGTATATCCTCCTCATAGTGGAGAAATTTATATCAATCAAAAAAAGGTGGTCCATAAGCACCCAAAACAGGCTATCAACAATGGAATCGCTTTAGTAACAGAGGATAGAAAACAAACAGGCTTAAATTTAACAGGTTCGGTGAGAGATAATATAACTTTAGTTAATTTGCGAAAATTTGCATTCTTGAAGAATATCATTTCTCAAAAAAAAGAAAACAATGTGGTAGATGAACAGATCCAATCATTAAAAATAAAAACTCCCAACCGTAACATTGCGGTAAAGAATCTAAGCGGAGGTAATCAGCAAAAAATTGTTATCGCTAAATGGCTTATAAATAACCCGGATATTTTAATATTGGATGAACCAACTAGAGGAATCGACATAGGTGCTAAAGCTGAAATCTATAAAATTATTTCCGATTTTGCAAATAGTGGTAAGTCTGTCATTGTTATTTCCTCAGAGATGCCTGAACTGTTTGGAATTTGTGATCGGATCGTTGTCATGAGTGAAGGGAAATTGACTGGAGAGTTTACCCGGAAGGAGTTTGATCAAGAAAAAATCATGGCGTGCTGTGCAGGAATTATGAAAGGAGAAAAAATCGGATGAATGTTCAAAAAGAAGAGACAGCAAGAGTTAGTTTAATAGGCATGGTAAATTCGCAATCGGTAATAAAGTCAGGGAGTACTGGAAAGATTCTTGCTAAATATGGCATTTATACTGCTTTTGCTATCCTGTTTATAATCCTATCGATCTCATCAGAATCTTTTTTAACCGCTACCAATATGATCAATATTTTGCGGCAAGTATCGATTATAGGTATTGTAGCGATTGGAATGTCCTTCGTTATTATTACCGGAGGGATTGACCTTTCAGTCGGCTCCATTATGGCCTTATCAGCCGTTGTTGCAGCAAGCTTTGCCCAAGCTGACAGTAGTTATTCTATTTTTATTCCAATTATAACTGGGGTAACAGTTGGTTTAGCATGCGGTCTGATTAATGGTGTCTTAGTTGCAAAATGGAAGGTAGCACCCTTTATTGCTACGCTTGGAATGATGACCGCTGCACGAGGACTTGCTATGGTCTATACGGATGGACGACCCGTTATAGGACTTAGCAATACGTTTAACAATATTGGAAGCGGATACTTATTAGGACTTCCACTTCCCGTGATCGCTTTTGTTGGTATTGTCATTATCGGTATTTTTATGCTTAATTTCACGGTATTCGGAAGGCATGTCTTTGCGACGGGTGGAAACGAACAGTCTGCTAAACTATCAGGGATTCGTGTTACCTCCGTCAAAATTAGCGTTTACGCGATTGCAGGACTGTTAGCGGGAATCGGGGGGATGATTCTCTCATCCCGAATCATGTCAGGATCCCCGGTGTTAGGTCAGGGATATGAACTTGATGCCATTGCAGCAGTCGTTATTGGAGGAACAAGTCTTTTTGGCGGTGTAGGAAGCATAATTGGAACCGTCGTTGGGGTATTGATTATTGGAGTAATGAATAATGGCCTTGACTTACTGAATGTCTCTTCTTACTACCAGCAAATTTTAAAGGGAGCGATCATTGTTATTGCCGTTCTTCTTGATAAAAAGAATCACCATTAAAAAATAATAACATTATAGGAGTGAGTTTATGAAAAAGGTCAAAGTATGTGCTGCTGTTTTAATTATGATTCTTGGTATTTTAAGTGGTTGTTCTGGCAAAGCGGAAGAAAAAACAAATGGAACTGAGAAAGGGAAAATAAAGATTGGTGTCTTATACCAAAATTTACAAAATGAATATATTGTTGGTTTACAAGATTCAATCAGAAAATATGCTAAATCTTCAGGTATTGAATTAATAGAATCAGATGGGGAAGGTAAGGCTGAAAATCAAATCAGTCAAGTAGAAAATCTGATAAATCAGCAAGTAGATGCCATCATTTTAAATCCAGCTGATAAGGACGGAAGTGCTGGGGTGGTCGAAAAGGCTGCTGCCGCAAAGATTCCACTTATTACGGTGCTGGCCGTGGTCTCAAATGAAGAAAAAGCAACAGCACATGTCGGATCTGACGATGTAGAAGCTGGGAAAATTGAAATGAAACATGTTGTTGAATTATTAGGTGGAAAGGGTACCATTGCCATTATTCATGGTCCTAATGGAAATTCGGCAGAGGTCAACCGAACAGAAGGAAATAAAGAAATTTTAAAAGACTCACCTAATATTAAAGTTGCTGCAGAGCAAACAGCAAATTGGTCACGCGAGGAAGCGCTGGCATTAACTGAAAACTGGTTACAATCGCAAATGTTGGATGCGATCGTGGCGCAAAATGATGAAATGGCATTGGGAGCCATTAAAGCTTTAAGTGCAGCAGGAAAATTAAACGAAACAAAAGTTATCGGCATTGATGCGATTCCAGATGCTTTGAATTCCATTCAATCAGGTGAATTAACCGCAACTGTATTCCAGGATGTAGATGCACAAGGGAAAATGGCAGTCGACGTAGCATTTAAGGCAGCAAAGGGAGAGAAAGTAGAAAAAAATAACATGATTCCTTTCCAATTGGTAACAAAAGACAATCTCGACAAATTTAAAAGTAAATAACTATTTGTTTTGATAAGAGAAGGAGGAATATAAAATGAAAGCAGAAAAAAAGTTGAACAATATCCTGGAAATCGTGACGCCATTAAATGAACGTGTGAATAACGAACCATTAAGAGTATTGAGTGAAGAGGACTGGAAGTTATGGAAAGAAAATGGTTATGTTGTAATCCGTGAAGCGATTCCGAAGGATCATATCGATCGGCTTGTGAGTTTAATCTGGGAGTTTGAAGAAAAAGACCCTCATGATCCGTCCACATGGTATTCTCGTCCTGCACGTGAAATGGCCATGAAAGAACTGATGAACACCGGTATGGTAGAGCTTTATAATCATCAATATTTATGGGATAACCGTATGTACGAAAAAATTTACAATGCGTTTGTGGATATTTGGGGTACTGAAAAATTATGGGTGAGTATTGATCGTTGCAATTTAAATCTTCCAATTCAACCAGGTCATGAATATAAAGGATTTATTCATTGGGATGTGGATACTTCTTTAGACCCGATTCCTGTAAATGTCCAAGGGGTGTTGTCTTTAGTTGACACGGATATTGAAATGGGAGGGTTTCAGTGTATACCGGAGCTGTACAGAACGTTTGAAGAATGGGTGAAAACCCAGCCTGCTGATCGAGATCCGCATAAACCAGATACAACTGGCTTTACGCCAACAAAGGTAGTAACAAAAGCAGGAGACTTGTTAATTTTCAATAGCATGCAGCCACACGGAATACGTCCAAATTATTCTGAAAAAGCACGACTGGCACAATATATCTCCATGTTTCCAGCGCAAGAAAATAATCAGGAATTAACAGAGGTGAGAATCCAATCCTGGCAAGAGAGGATCAAGCCTGAGGGAGAGGCTTTCCCAGGAGACCCAAGAAATTGGGAACAAGTGAAATATGATAGAGCCCAGCTTACCGAATTAGGTGAAAAGTTATTGGGTTTAAAAAAGTGGTGAATCAGTAATTATAATTGTCAGATAATTAAATAACAAAGACATCTAAACCCCGATAGGAGGATTTGGAAATGGCTAAAACAAAAGTAAATAATATTCTTGAGATTGATATTCCATTGAATGAACGCCCTAACAATGAACCATTACGAGTGTTAACGGAAGAGGAATTTAAATTTTGGAAAGAAAACGGTTATGTAGTTGTTCGAAATGTTGTCCCTAAAGAAAATATTGAAAGAACTGTCGATCTTATTTGGGAGTTTGAAGAACAAATCCCTAATGATCCTTCTACTTGGTACAGAGCACCACGTCGTGAGCATCAAATGGCAGAGTTACGTGGAGCTGGGATGGTAGAGTTATATAACCATCAATACTTCTGGGACAATCGATCCTATCAAAAAGTATACGATACCTTTGTAGATATTTGGGGAACTGAGAAATTATGGACTAGTATTGACCGATGTAATTTGAGCTTCCCTAACAAACCTGGAACTTTTGAATTTGAAGGGTTCATCCACTGGGATGGTGATACTTCATTAGACCCGCTTCCAGTTAATATTCAAGGGATTCTTTTCTTAACAGATACGGATGTAGAAAACGGTGGATTGAATGTCATTCCTGAGTTATTTAGAGATTTTCCTGAATGGGTAAAAACTCAACCTGCAGATAGAGATCCTTATCACCCAGATTATACAGGCTATACACCAACACCCGTAACCTTGAAAGCAGGAGACTTGTTAATTTTCCATGTCATGCAACCACATGGATTACGTAGAAATGTGTCGAACACACCAAATATTCATCAATACATTTCGATGTTCCCGGCACAGGAACACAATGAAGAATTAAAACAATGGAGAATTACACAATGGAGAGATAGAGAGATTCCAGAAGGTATTGCATTCCTAGGAGATCCTCGAAATTGGGAGAAAGAAAAATACCCACGAGCAGAACTTACTGAATTAGGCGAAAAATTGTTAGGACTTAAGAAGTGGTAAATAGGTGAGGGGCATTATCATCAAATTCAGCGCAACCTAACCAAACTAGAAAACTAGATTTTAACCTTTAACTAAGAATGTGCATCCGCAAATATTCCGTCACACTGCAGCGACTATGTTCCAGGAATCGGGCAGTGATATACGACACTTACAATTATTACTTGGTCATGCGGATTTACGTATGGTGCTACGTTATACTCATTTATCGAAGGAATCCTTAAAAAACCAGCACGCCGCGATGAATCAGATAACCGGTAAATTGAATAAGCCGCGAAAGATTAATCGATAACTATTGCGTCACCTTTAACGGTGACGTTTTTTGTATATAAAATATTACAGAGGATAAAAATGCCTCGGACCTTTAAATAGGTCCTTTATTTTTTATCTATATAGAAACCATTGCGTCACCACGGGGTGACATTTTTATTTGTACAAAAATTAAAGAAAGCCACTATGTTCAAGGGCCCAATTGTCGTGTAAAGTATCGATAATTAATTCTTAGAGTTTTCCTCAATTTTATGAATATACACGACACCGCTTGTTACAACTGAACCATTTGTTTCACCGCAATGGGGGCAATTTATATACTCACGCTCTTTGCCTCCAGGGACATTCATTTCCGTAACTTGGAAATAAAACTCTTTTTCACATTTTTTGCAGTTTATCAAAAGACATCCCTCCGGGTACTTTTATTAATAACTCAAAGTATATATTCGCTAAGATGTAAGCGTTTTCCTCTTTTAAATTATATATTTGACGGAATTATAGAGGGCTTTTCGAATATACCTACTATGGGTATATAAAAGAAGGGACTCAGTATTTCGGAATATGTGCGGGTAATGGTGCGTAATGTGGAAGAAATAACGCTGGGTGCTATTGGTTTTGACTACCGTCATTATCTTGCATATGCTGTTTTAACTCAAAGTATAATAAAAAAGCTAATATAACGAGAGGAATTGAGAATAAAGAGATGACAAACCAACCTGTGTTTATAAAATGAGTGTATATCCAAGAAGAATACATGCGAAGCACCTCCTAATTCTAGAGTGTCCGAAATGTATCCATTTAATCATCAGCACGGATCTGCCGGAGCGGACGCCTTGTCACGGGTAGCAAAATATTTTCATAAGTATTTTCCTAGTGAAATGATAAGAGTTCTAAAAATGAATCCCTTCCAAATTCCTAGTTGACATATTGGATTAGTCGAGTTTATTATATGTAATAGATTCATAATATTAAAAAAAGCATTTTACATATGAGCTTATGAGCATAGCTGATCAGTCAACTGAAGGCTGCTCCCACTACAACGGGAGCAGTCTTTTTTATTTTAAAGTGTTAAGGAGGCAGCAGAAGGATGCTAGAAGTATTTATTAAAAATAGTAAACAACGTGAGTGGCTGGAGCGTTTGACGCCCTTAGAAGTAGAATTTAAACAACGGTCCGCCTTGATTGACGAGGAAGGCAGCTTCCCTCATGAGAATATTCAAGCCTTACGAAAAATTGGTTACACAAAGGTAACCTTGCCTGAAGAATTTGGCGGGTCTGGTTTTTCTCTTTATGATGCCATTCTTGTACAAGAAACACTGGGCAGCTTTGATGGCAGTACAGCATTGTCAATTGGCTGGACATTAATGACCGTTGGAGAATTATTTGAAAACCGCTATTGGGAACCGGAAAAGCTAGCTTTTTTTGCAGAAGAGGTCAATAACGGTGCCATCATTAACCGGGCTGTGAGTGAAGTCGCGACAGGCAGTCCAATTCGCGGCGGCCGGCCGGGAACCAATGCCAAACAATTAGATGGCAATTGGGTGATTAATGGGCGTAAGAGCTATACAACCTGCTCACCAGAACTGGATTACTTCCTAACTTCTTCCTGGATTGAAGAAAAAGAAACAGTTGGCTTTTTCCTTATTCCAAAAGATGCCGAAGGTCTATCCATCGAGGAAAATTGGAATGTGATCGCGATGCGTGGGACTGGCAGCCATGATCTAGTATTAAAAAACGTGGTGGTGGACGAGTCAGATTTAGTCGAAATTCCAAGCTACAATACGGGGTTTAAATTAAATGGATGGGGTCTGCTGATCCCCGCAGCCTATTTAGGAATAGCGCAGGCAGCCAGGGACTTCGCGCTCCATTTTGCCAATACCCACTCTCCCAATAGTATAAAGGGAACGATTGCAGGGCTACCGAATGTGCAGGCATTGTTAGGCGAGATGGACTTGGAATTATACAAAGCCAGATTTGCGCTTTATTGTTCAGCAGAAGCTTACATGGATGAGGAACGCAATAAAACCATTACGAATGAAGCGCTTATAGCGAAGCATATCGTGACCAATTCATCTATTACAGTCGTTGACAAGGCTATGCGGTTAGTGGGAGCAAAAAGCTTGCAGCTGACCAACCCCTTGCAACGATATTACCGGGATGTCCGGGCAGGACTGCACAATCCGCCAATGGATGATTTAACCATTACAAAATTAGCTCAAACAGCTATTCAACAATATGAATCTAAGGGAGGAAAAAACAATGAAAATTAATAAGTTATTAAAAATCGCAGCAACAGGAGCAGCTTTAGTTACCTTAATCGCAGGATGTGGTTCCACGACAACAACAGGAGCAAAGTCAGATTCAGGAAATGCTAAGAAAGAAGTCAGAACAGTAAAAGTAGCGTTTGATCAAGGCGGTAAACCAATCGGGTATGTAGATGAAAAGGGAAATCCGACTGGATATGAACTTGAAGTGATGAAATTAGTGGATAAGGCACTTCCTGATTACAAATTTGAATATGTGCCAACATCAAGTGAGGACTTATTGGTAGGGGTACAGCAAGGCAAATACCAAGTAGGGGTAAAAAATGCCTGGTTCACGGAGGAAAGAACAAAAAGCTATATTTTTCCAAAAGAATTCCTCGGACTTAGCGGCGTCGGCCTTTTAATGAAAAAAGAAAATAAAGATGTCAAAGATTTATCCGATTTTGCGAAAAAGAAGTTTTCTTTAGCGCCTATAGCTGCAAGCAATGCTCAATATACCATCGTGGATGAATATAACCAAGCTAATCCTGATAATAAGGTCAAACTGGAGGCCGGAGATGCGTTCTCAGTGGATGTTGTTCAATGGGTTAATGAAGGACGTGTCGATGGCGGTATTTATTTAGGAGCAACGTACGAAAAGCAAGTTCTCGCTAAGGATGGTCCCTATCATAATTTAGTAGATCAGGTTGTCTATAATGAGTTTACGGTTGTCAAAACCTGGCCATTATTTAACAAAAAAGAACAGGAATTTGCCGACGCCTATGACAAAGCCATTAAGGAATTAAAGGAAGAGAAAAAGACGAATGAAATTATGGTGAAATTCTATAATACTGATTTATTCAAACTATTGGATACTGTAAAAAGATAATAACTAAAATGGAGGCAGCACATGCAAAAGTATTTTGATGTTTCCTACCTTTGGGGTACAATACCACAGCTTATTCCATTTTTAAAAGTAACATTTATGGTTGCGGGTCTATCGGTTTTGTTCGGATCAATTTTAGGCTTTATCTTAGCGTTGATGAAGCTTGGAACGAGTAAAATAGCGAAAAAAACCGCCAATGGTTATACCACCATCATTAGATGTACCCCATCGATTGTACTGTTATTTTTGGTTTATTATGGACTTCCGGCCATAGTTGGTAATTTTGGTACAGACTTGAATACTCTACATACCGCTGTCTTTGTTATCATCACCTTTTCGCTTCAATTTGGTGCATTGATGTCTGAGGTGATGCGAACAGCCTATGAGGCTATTGACAGAGGTCAATTTGAAGCAGCCGTTAGTGTCGGGCTCAGCCCGGCACAGGCATTTAGGAGAATCGTTTTACCGCAGGCATTTGTAGTAGCATTGCCCAATTTCGGTAACAGCTTTCTAGAATTATTGAAAGAAGGCTCGTTAGCCTATACCATTGGGCTGGTGGATATTATGGGTAAGGCAAGTCTCATTATATCAAATAACTATAATTCCCATTCCTTAGAAATTTATCTTGGATTATCGCTTATATACTGGATTCTATCCATTTTAATAGAACAATTCTTCTCCAAGCTGGAAAAAATATTCAGTAAGGGCAAGCAGGTAATCAAAACAACGTAAGGGGGTGACAGAGTGTCGGTCGGCTTAGATTATCAGTTTTTAGTTAAAACGTTTTTTGTTGCGTTATCCGGGGTACCTACAGCATTAATCATTACCATTGTTTCGCTGTTGATCGCACTTCCTTTGGGATTTTTGCTTGCCTTATCGAGGATCAATCAAATTCCTGTCATCAGCCAGTTAGCGCGGGTGTATGTTTCGTTTGTAAGAGGGACACCTGTTATTGTGCAAATTTTTATTACTTTTACCAGTGTGCCATTACTATTGAGGCCGGTATTTGAAGAGTACCAGGTTCAAACGAATATATACGATATAAATCCGATTTGGTATGCATTCATTGTTTTTTCTTTAAATACGACTGCTATATTAATAGAAGTATTTCGCTCCGCTATCAGCACAGTGAGCAAGGGGCAGCTGGAGGCAGCGTATTCCGTGGGGTTGAACAATGTGCAGGCATTCAGGAGGATTATCATTCCACAAACATTGGTCGTTGCATTGCCCAATATTTGCACAGCAACCGTCAATCTCATCAAAGCTACCTCATTAGGATATGCTTTGTCTTTAAGAGAGATAACGTTACGAGCCCAAGTGGCAGCCAATGTCGGCTACAATTATGTTGAAGCGTACATAGATATCTTTCTCGTCTATCTTCTTTTATGCAGTTTAGTTGAATACTTATTTAAGCTGTATGAAAAACGGTTAAGAAAGTATAAAGCAGTGGATGTCTGAAATCAATATTGGAGGCGAAATCATGTTAGCGATTAAGAATATCCATAAATCCTTTGGTAAGAATGAGATTTTAAAAGGAGTAGATTTAAAGATTGAAAAGGGGGATGTGGTGGTCATTCTTGGCCCAAGCGGTTCTGGGAAGACAACCTTACTCCGGTGTATCAACTTTCTTGAACGGGCCGATGAGGGGCAGGCCATTTTTGGGAACATGGATGTTAACCTCAAATCGGCTTCCCGAAAACAAATTCACCAAATAAGGCAAAAGACGGCTTTTGTGTTTCAGAATTATAATTTATTTAATAATAAAACAGCATTAGAGAATGTGACTGAGGGTCTTATTATTGGAAGAAAGGTTCTGAAAGCAGAAGCCAATAAGATTGGGAAGCTGGCGTTGGAGAAAGTCGGTTTATCAGATAAAATAAATTCCTACCCCAGCCAGCTGTCCGGCGGCCAGCAGCAGAGGGTAGGAATAGCTAGAGCCATTGCTTTAAATCCCGATATTATTTTATTTGATGAACCCACTTCCGCTCTCGATCCTGAATTAGTCGGCGAAGTATTAACCGTCATGAAGACCATTGCAAAAGAAGGCACAACCATGTTAGTCGTGACTCACGAAATGTCTTTCGCAAAAGATGTAGCAAACAAAGTCATCTTTATGGACGGCGGTGTCATCGTAGAAGAAGATGCCCCTGAAGAAATTTTCTCAAGACCAAAAGAAGAAAGAACCAAGCAGTTCCTAAAACGGGTGATTCCCGAGGATTATATCTATAATATTTAGGCAGGGGGACGGTTCTCTGCTTCTAAGAGCCTAACAAAAAAATTTTAATTGTAGTGTAGAAAGAGGTACTTAATCAATGAAGTACCTCTTTTTAATATTTATTT
>NZ_JBALSN010000139.1:0-8257 GCF_036966985.1 Neobacillus drentensis
GGGGAGCCTCCTCGTCGCTTTGCTCCTGCGGGGTCTCCCCTGCCCCGTACTCCCGCAGGAGTCTTCGTGCCTTCCACTCCAATCAACAGAGTGCCAAAATCAGCATTAACCATTAACACAGCCTATTATTAAAAAAGAAAAATATGAATGAATAATCATTCATATTTTAATAATAGTTATTATCTCTTGATCTGTCAAGATATCTCATTACCTTTTCTTATTCATACATACGGACAGGCCTAATCTGTCAAAAAAAAGAGGTAACACTTATGCGTGTTTTTGGTTTTCTTCTTCTATTTTTTGTTTCTCTTCTTCAACTAGCATCCTTCTTAAAATTTTCCCTACAGCTGTTTTGGGCAATTCCTGTCTAAATTCATAGTATCTTGGTGCCTTGTATGCTGCAAGATATTTTCGTGAAAATTGGTTCATTTCCTCTGCCGTAACCGATGAACCTTCTTTTAAGACAATATAGGCCTTAACGGTTTCTCCGCGGTACGGATCGGGTATTCCTGCTGCGACTGCTTCAACCACATCCGGATGTTCATATAATACTTCCTCTATCTCTCTTGGATAGATATTATACCCGCCAGCGATAATCATATCCTTTTTGCGGTCAACTACATAAAAATAGCCATCTTCATCCATATAGCCAAGGTCACCTGTATATAACCATCCATCATGCAAGACTTCCTTCGTATCCTCAGGACGATTCCAGTAGCCTTTCATGATTTGCGGCCCTTTTATCACGATTTCCCCAATCTCCTTTATCGGCACCGGTTCACCTGTGTCTGTTGATACAACTTTTACTTCTGTATCTGGCCATGGCACACCAATACTGCCTTTTACTCGAGGGGCATCCCATAAAAAGTTTGCATGTGTGACTGGAGATGCTTCCGTTAGCCCATAGCCTTCTACAAGTTTTCCTCCAGAAACGTTTTCAAACTTCTCTTGTACCTCGACTGGAAGTGCGGCTGAGCCACTGATACAAGAATGAATCGATGATAAATCATACTTTTTCAAATCAGGATAGTTTAAGATACCAATATAAATGGTTGGTGCACCTGGGAACACTGTCGGGCGCTGTTGGTGTATGGTCTTCAATGTTGTCTCAACATCAAATTTAGGTAATAAGATCATTTTATTGGCCTGCATCACGGATAAAATGAGCACAGTTGTCATGCCGTATACGTGGAAAAACGGGATGATTGCAAGAACGGATTCTTCTCCTGGCTTGGATTTATAAAGCCAAGCCTGGCACATCTTGGTATTTGCAATTAAATTCTTATGGGTAAGCATGACGCCTTTCGGAAATCCTGTTGTTCCTCCTGTGTATTGAAGGAGTGCAACATCTTCCTCAGGATTGAATTCAACATGCCTTACTCTTTGTCGCTTCATTTTTACTATTTCCGAAAGCAAATGTGTGCTTCCTCCGTGTTTTACATTCACGACAATTCCATATTGTTTTTTCTGGATGAAGGGATAAATTAGATTTTTAGGGAATGGTAAGTAGTTCTTGATAGCGGTTACAATTATATGTTGTAAATCTGTTTGCGGCATCACTTTAGATACGCGTGGGTAGAGGATGTCGAGTGTAATGATTGCCTTTGCTCCTGAATCTTTCATCTGATATTCTAATTCACGTTCCGTATATAATGGATTCGTTTGAACAACAATTCCGCCTGCTATTAGTATCCCAAAATAACTAATCACGGCCTGTGGTGTGTTAGGCAGCATGATCGCGACCCGATCATCTTTTGAAATACCTAGGTTTTCCTGCAAATAACCGGCAAAATTTATGGCATCTTCATAAAGCTGTTTATAGGTGATGTCATTTCCCATAAAATGAATCGCTATTTTTTCAGGGAATTGCTCTGCAGAATTCACTAAGTATTGCTGAACAGGCTCTCTGGAGTACTCGAGTGTGGCAGGTATTTCTTTTGGATACAGTGCTAGCCAAGGTTTTGCTTCATACATAATATCCCCCTTTTCTATGTGGATAATTATAAAAATTCAAACTTCTCTTCTATTATATTACAGGACTACACATTAAACAATTGACGATAAAGTTAAAAAAATCACCGCTGAATGTTCCTCAGCGGTGATTTTGACTTACGCAAAAAATAACATATAGATCAAACCGATTAGCAAAAACAAGCCGCATAATCCGAGAAGTATCTTAGCTAATGTCTCCACTTTTTATTCTCCCCTTACGTAATACCTGCACCAATGACAATCGATAAACCAATTGAGATCACCAGCGAAATCAACCCAACTGCCCGATTATCATTTTGAATTTCTTCGTCAATTTTAAATTTTGGCGTTAAAAATTCAAAGATAAAATAGCCGTCAATAATTTCTCTATGGAGTTGCAATCAGGGGAATGTGTCGGTTTAATAGGACCAAATGGCGCAGGGAAGTCCACATTAATAAAAGTAATTGTAGATATGATAAATCAAAATGCAGGCGAAGTTATGCTGAATGGGAAGAAAATATCAAAAATGAAAAGAGAAATTGGTTATTTGCCACAGTACCCTGAATTTTTTAACTGGATGACAACGAAAGAAATGCTTATGTTTATGGGGCAGCTGTCTGGAATGAAAAAAGTAGAATTAATAAACTCGATACCTAAAATTTTGGCAAAGGTAGGACTTGAAAGGGAAGAAAACTTAAAAGTTGGGACATTTTCTGGCGGAATGAAACAACGACTAGGTATTGCACAAGCACTGATGCATAAACCTTCACTAATTGTGATGGATGAACCGGTATCTGCACTGGATCCAATCGGTCGAAGAGAGGTATTAAATCTTATTCAAGAAATTAAAAAGGAAACAACTATTTTATTATCTACCCATATACTAGGCGATGCAGAAGAAATATGCGAAAGATTTGTCATGATAAAAAATGGCTGCAAGATAGAAGATACAACTATTGCAGAACTATTAAACCGTAATAATAACAACCAATTAAAATTAGAAATCTCGATGGTAAATCAAAATTGGATTGAAGATGTAAAAAAATTACCTTATGTAAAATCCGTTGAGGTAATTGGGAATAAAATCAAAGTAAAAGTCGAAAATATTGACAAAAACAAGGATATGTTACTTAAAGATGCATTGGAGAAAGGCGTGGACATAGTAAAATTTGAAATCCATCATGATACTTTAGAAGAAATCTTCATAAAATGGGTGATAGAAAAATGAATCGTATTATTGTAATGACAAAAAAGGAATTTGTTCAAATGGTACGTGAATTCAAAGTGATTTGGTTACCCATTGCCTTTCTACTATTAGGTATAACTCAGCCAGTTGTTACCTATTATTTGCCTTCCATTCTAAAAACTTTAGGTGGTAGTCAAGGGATTACGATTGATTCGAGTTTTACAGCTCAGACTGGCGGAGATATTCTAGCCAGCACATTAGGATCTCAATTTGATCAACTTGGTATCATGATTATTGTTATCTCAATGATGGGGATCATTCAAGCAGATAAAGTTAATGGGATGTTAGGTTTTATTTTAACAAGACCGGTAAGGGTTCTTTCTTATATAGGTGGTAAATTGGTTTCAAATTATTTATTGATTTGTTTTAGTTTAGCGCTGGGATACTTTGCTTCCTATTTATATGTTTACTACCTTTTTACGAGTGTGACTTTTGCCGACATAGTGGTCGCCTTTTTGTTTTATATTGTGTGGGTTTTATTTATGATTTCATTTACTACAATGATCAGTACCATTTTTAACAATCAGGGTCTAATTGCCTTGATATCGATCGTGTTCCTTTTGATTTGTAGAGTAATCGTTGGTTTAAATCCAGTTATTGATTTTGCCAATCCAGCAGTGATGAGTAAATTTGCAATGGAGGTCTTAATCACAGGATCCGTAAATTCGACCATTATTGGAAATCTATTCACATCGTTTTTTTGTATCTTACTGACGTTCCTTGTAACAAAATATTGGATTGATCATAAAAGGTGGAAACATAAATAAATAGAGCATATTAGAAATGAACGGTATCAACAGCAAAATGAAGTAAAGTTAAGGAGAAAATAGATTTATTGATCTATTTGTGAATTATTGTACTTAAAGTAACGGGTGCTTATGTTGAAGAATAGGGGTTGCTGCGGCATCCCTTTTTCTTGTTCAACTAACGTAGCAGTTTAGCTGAAGAAGGAATGATATAATATTTATCAAGTTGGATTGTTTATTAGTCATCTAGGTGGAGGAATTTGAATACCCTTTACGACCTATTTATTAAAATATTTAAGATACAATACCAAAAAGTGAGTGAAATTTTATGGGCAAAAGAGTCTTTATTTCTATATTTATTGCTGCAATTCTTTCCGTTGTTATTCGTTCAATACTTCGTGCCAATGGCATTCACAATTTTCTTAGTGAAAACTTAACTGGTCAAGCATTATTATATTGGGTCATTTGTTTATTGATTTTCTTTATTTTTAAAAAGAAGTCTGAAAGATAAGACTTATGCATTGTTAAAATCTTGTTCAACTAACTGGGTGCAAGAGTTCAAGATTCAGCTGACATACATAGGCGGCTTTTTCTTATTGTGTTAACGTGGCAGGTTGAAGAAGGAGAACTTCTTCTACAACTTAAAAAGCTAAAACTGGTATATTTAATTGACATAATCCACACTGTATACTTCGAATGATAAATAGGAGGTAATAATATTGGCAAAACATGACCAACATCCAGATAATGTAGTTGAAAACAAGATGCAAGTCTTTAACAATCTAAACCATTCAGCAACACGTTATGTACAGTCTGCCGTTGAAAATGCATCAGAAACTGGACAGGATGCAACACAAAATTTAGTGAACAGAATCATAAGGAGAAAAAAGTAAAAAATAAATCTAAAATAAATATAGTTGAACGTTACTCCACGCAAAATTGTGAGAAATGTACATAAGCTAACAGGTGCGATGCTTCAATAACGAAGGATCGCTATTTCTTATTGAAGTAACGAAGCAGGTTAGTGGAATAAGGATTATTATGGGTATAATAAATGGACTCACAATTGAGTAGAGGTGAAGTTTATGCTGTATGAGTTTGTTTTAACAATGCTTTTTACTTTTGCAATAGTTACAATCATTAATTTTGTAGTAACTAGACTTTTAACAAACAAGGAAAAGAGAGAGAAAACAGTTTATGGAGTTCTTTTGGGACAAAGTATATTAATTGCATTTTTTCTTACCTGGGTTCCATAGATGTTACTCAAATAGATGAAGGAGGACCTATACCTTCTCTTAAAAAACCCGCTTCTATTTTATAGGAAGCGGGTTCTGTTTATATATCTTTTCACTTTTGTTTTCCATGTGATGTATAATGCTTGCTCCTTCAACGTCAATGTTAGGCAAAATTTTATCCACCCATTTTGGCAAGTACCAGGCTGACTTACCCATGAGAGTCATGACCGCAGGTACGATTGTCATTCTCACGATGAATGCGTCAAAGAAAACACCGAATGTAAGAGCCATGCCTAGTGATTTAATGATGGCATCAGGTGCCAACATGAATCCAATAAATACAGACATCATAATTAATCCTGCTGCGACTACGACTCTACCACTCTCCCGCATTCCTTCTAAAATAGCTCTCTTCGGGTCTCCTGTATACGTATATACTTCCCGCATCTTGCTCACTAGGAACACCTCATAATCCATGGCGAGTCCGAACAGGATGCCAATAAGAATCACAGGCAAGAATGCTAAGATCGGACCGGCAGCCGAGAAACCAAATATATTTTGGAAATGCCCATCCTGCACGAAAAATACCACGGCTCCCAATGTAGCACCAAGAGAAAGTAGAAACCCTAATACTGCTTTTAATGGAAGGAGCAGAGATCTAAACACTAGAACTAAGAGTAAATATGCAAGTCCCACAATAAGGGCAGCGAAAACCGGCAAGGCATCACTCAGCTTTTGCACGATATCAATATTTATCGCGGCTGTGCCCGTTACCATTAGTTCAATTCCATTTTCTTTTTCTGCCTGGTTCGATTTGTCCCGGATCGCTTTTACTAAATCCTTCGACTTTGTATCGTCAGGTCCTGTTTTTGGTGTGATGGAAATCATATAAATCTTTCCGGAAGGTCCAGGGATAGCAGGTGTCACACTTTTCACGCTAGATAGGTTGCCTAATTCTTTTGCAATGGTGTTCATAGCATTTTGCGTTTCAGCTGTTGCTTCCTCTGATTTTGCCACTACCACTAAAGAGGCATGAAATCCTTCTCCATATGCTTCCGTCAATAAATCATATGCTTTTCTTTCTGTCGTTTCTGTGGACTTTGTTGTTCCATCAGAAGGCAGACCAAGGTTCATATGGAAAAATGGAATCGTAATCACTGCAAGTAGTCCGATTGCGAAAATTGTAACGATCAGAGGACGTCTTATGACAAATTCCCCCCATTTATTTGAACCAGCGTGTTTTTTACCTGCCCCAGTCATCTTTTGCAAGTATCGATTTTGTTTAGATGGGGCAATCTTATGACCGACAAGTCCCAATATGGCTGGTAATATGACGACGGAAACCAACACAGCTGCGAGCACAGTAAAGGCAGCGGATACGCCCATCGCTGTCAGGAAAGGAATCTTTGTAACAGACAGTCCCAAAAGACCAATAATAACAGTTAATCCTGCAAAGATTACGGCACTTCCCGCTGTTCCCGTTGCGATGGCAACAGATTCTGGAACAGAATCTCCTTGTGCAAGCTGCTGTCTAAAGCGATTGATAATGAAGAGCGCATAGTCAATGCCCACCGCGAGTCCGAGCATGGCAGCTAATGATAAAGATACAGATTGGATTTCCACATAATTGGTCCCAATCATGATTCCTAGCATTCCAATCGCTAATCCGATTATCGCAGTGAGAATCGGCAGTCCAGCTGCTAGAAAAGACACAAAGGTAAATGCCAGAACTACAAACGCAACAAGTACTCCGACAATTTCAGTCATACCGGAAGTTTCTGAGTCGGAAAACTTGATATCGCCTCCTGATAACTCCGTTTGAATGCTGGCATCCCTTGTTGTTTCAATACTATCTAAAATCTTATCCTTAGAAGCTTCTGTGACCTTTTCCGACTTCACTTTGTACGTAACGACTGCATATCCGATTGTCCTATCTTCACTGAGGTTCTGCAGCTGCATCGGTGCTGCTACAGAATCAACAGCTGAATCTTTTTTAATCTCATCTAGAACCTCTGCAATTTTCTGTTGTACTTCCGCTGACTCCAAGGTTTCGTCTTTTGGTGCTTGAAACACGACTTTTACTTGGGCACCTGCAGGTTGCATCGCTTTAAACTCTTTTTCAATTACTTTTCCTGCTTTATCTGCCGGCGTATTCGGAATACTCAGCTCATCCTTGAAAGAGGAACCCATGTTGACTGCAAAAAGCACTAATGCAATAAGAATTGCGAGTGCACTGAATAAAACCTTTTTCCTATGGTTTACTGCCCAATGTCCTAATTTATACAGATGTTTTGCCAATTGAATCTCACCCTATTCTTGTTGATAATTTGTCTTGTTCTTACGTTGTAATCTAGAAACGCACAAACACCAAACCATAAATTATTCATATAAAAAAATTTAAAATGTATATTATAAGTTGTAACTGGATCCCTCCCTATTAATAGCTTACAGAATGGCGGCAAATCGCCAGTAGGAAACAAAGAAAATGGTACACATTGACAGCAAGGATGTCCTTTTATACAATGACATTATCACCGTGCTAACAATTGTGCTTACACATGTAAGTATAGCAGTGAATTTTCATCTTTCAAGCACTATGTGATGATTTGCACTTAAAACGAACAGAATGAAGGGATGTGTTAGCTTTGAGGAATTCAAGAGAAGACAGTGTACACTCTCAGAGATATATTATGGAGGCATTGAGCGCACTGTTGGAGGAACATAAACTGCAAGATATAACCGTAACAGCTATTTGCAAGAAGGCTGGAGTTGCCAGAGTCACATTCTACAAATACTACCGCAACGTTTACGACGTCGTGCAAGCATCTGTGGATGAAATTGTTCAACAATTCTTGAAAGAGGTTGATAGTTTGGATCCGTATGATAGTATGCAGCTAATTATTGAATATATCATAGAGGGCTTTGTGTCTGCACATAAGCCGTCAGAAAAGTTAATTGATGCAAATATATCAAGTATGCTGCTTGATTATTTGAATTATGCAATGGAAAAGGTCTTTCAAGCGGATATTACGCGCAATCAAGACATGAGCAGAATGCA
>NZ_JBALSN010000140.1:0-1995 GCF_036966985.1 Neobacillus drentensis
AATGGAAACCAAGAGGAAATGTTAAAAATCATTAGAGAACGTTAGCTAAGTTTCTTTTTAATAATATTTACTGAGAAAGATACATTTTATATAACTTACAATTTGAATAACATGAATTCCTCTTTCAGTATTACCCCAGAGATAAATATGCTACAAATGTTTCAACATAACTCAACAAAGCAAAATGGATTGTCCAATGGCTAGACAACCCATTTTGCTGTTATTAATTCAATTCAACAGTTTCATTAATATCTGTCGTTTTAGAACTTTGACCTGTCATGCGTTTATAGAGAAAGGCGATTTTCTTCGTAAAATTACCGGTTTCCCAATATTCGGCTGCTTCCGCCTTTACCTTTATCAAAATAACGTTGGGATCATCATAAGAAGTTTGCATAATTTTCTCATTTGCATTGTTCCACAATTCCTTTTTCTTGTTTAAATCCTCTACGATTTCCGCTCTTCCACGGACGGAAACATAGGATTTACCTGCATAAGTCACATTAACATCTTGATCATGTAAAATTTCTTCATATTTATTAGTCGCTTTCTTAGTGAAAAACCATAAGTCACCATCAAACTCTATTTCTTGTGTTTTCATAGGACGAGAAACAAGCCCTTCTTCAGTTACCGTAGTCAGCATGGCCGTGTCTACGTCTTTGATTAACTCTCTTAATGTCTCCATTTCTTCTTGTTTCAGCATATTAGACATTTCCATCACCTCATTAATGATTACAGAGGTATACTACCCTTGATACCAACTTTTATTCAGGTATGGCGGAATAACTAAACCTACTCTATCAAAATGAATTATTGAAAATAAAGTATTAAATGTATAACTATATAATAAGTATAGGAAGTGATAAGGAATTTTCCTTGTTGCTTTTTTTCTTCTTGTTTTTGTTTTATCTCCAACTTTCTTCCTTTTAATATTTAGGGAAAAGACAAGGTGAGTGAATATGTGGAAAAATGGATTAAAATTAATCGGTTTTCTTTTTCGTCAAGAAAAAAATACAAGACTTCAAACAAAAATGATTAAAGTATCTAGTGGAGAAAGGATCACCAAATTAACCGTACAAGTTGCAGATACTCAAGAAAAAAGAGATAAGGGCTTAATGTTTGTTGGAAAATTACCCGAAAACGAGGGGATGCTATTTGTGTTTTCAGAAAAAACAAATGTCGGCTTCTGGATGAAAAACACATTAATTCCTTTATCTATTGCATTTCTTGATACAGATGGAAAAATTCTAAAAATTCTAGATATGGTCCCTTGTATAGAAGATGAATGTCCTATTTATGATCCGGAACTTTCTTATCACTATGCAATTGAAGTAAATCTTGGATGGTTTGAAAAGAATCAAATCAAAGCAGGGGATTTTGTAAAGCTTGATTAAAATCACCTTACCTCGGTAGGAAGTAATTATAGATTGTTTTAGCTTACTGTATAAAGCAGTAGGCTTTTTTATTTACATATTGTTAGAAAAATTAGGGAATATTGTACAAGAAAGGATTGTTTGGTTAGATGGAGGTTTATTTATGGAAGAAGGCAATCATGTACAGCTTACATCAGCAGAGATAACAGCTCTTTGGACATCCTATATTAATGATACTGCCATTGCTTGTCAGTTTAAATACTTTTTAACCAAAGTTGAGGATGAAGAGATTAAACCATTAGTTAAACATGCTTTTGAAATTGCTCAAGGAAATCTTAAAACACTAACTGAGATTTTCAACAAAGAAAAGTACCCAATACCTTATGGATTTAAACTTATTGAGGATGTAAATGTAAATGCTCCTAGGTTGTATTCAGACACATATTTTTTGAATTACCTTCATCAAGCATCACAAATTGCTCTGCAAGGATATAGTATCCATCTATCAGTATCAGTTAGGGCAGATGTTTACAGTCATTTTAGTGAATGTATTTCACAATTAATAAATTTTCTTAGGGATGTAAAAGAGCTTTTATTATCTAAAGGTCTTTATATCAGTTCTCCT
>NZ_JBALSN010000141.1:0-23190 GCF_036966985.1 Neobacillus drentensis
ATCTTGTATTTTTAATTTTGATTATAATCTATTTAGTGAAAATTTATATTAACTATACTTATTGGATAAGGAAGAGAGACATGCTTAAAGTTGAAAATTTAGTAATCGCAGATATTAACGGAATTAATAATTTTCATATAAAATTTAATCCAAACTTTAATATAATATGTGGACCTAATGGGATCGGGAAAACAACTATATTAAAGTGTATAAAAAGTTCTTTTGCTCTAATACGAGATCCTCAAATTAACCCCAGTTCTAATAGATACCGTGGTTCCTGGTCTATATTTGTCAATAAAGATGGTCAATTAATTAATAGGGACTTCTTTATGGAAAAGACTGATTTTAGTTTGGGAATCCGCGACTCGGAACTTAATAATAGGGATCTAAGGATTAATCCACATGGAGAGTTTATTGAATTTAATGTTCAGAATAGATACCTTAATGCTTTAAGTGGAAGAGCAAGGTTTGAATCAATTACAAGATGGCTTGTTAAGAATTATTTTTCAGATCAAATAAGCTACGAGCAGTATAAGAATGTATCACTATTAAAAGAATGTTTTTATCAGATTGACCCTTCAATTTCGTTTAGCAGGATTGTTGAGGTCGACAATAAACATAATAAATATGAAAGCTTGAAAAACTCAACACTGAATGAAAATATGAGGTATAGAAATCTCCTTATAATGGTTAATACACCAGAAGGAGAAATCCCTTTTAAAAATTTATCGTCAGGGTATATTTCATGCCTAAGTATAATTTTGGGTATTATCCAGTTAGTTGAAAGAGGCAATAAATATATGAGTTTACAAGAGTTTAACGGGTTAATTATAATAGACGAAATTGATTTACATTTACACCCAGAATGGCAAAATAAAATTCTTTCCTTAATAAGGTGGTTGGTGCCCAACGCACAAATCATTGTTACTACTCATAGTCCTCACATTATCCAAGCAGCTAAATCTGGTGAAATTATTGCTTTAGAAAAAGATGAATTTATCAATCAGACTATTATTCGCCAAGTTCCTGAAAGTATGGAGTATGGATATCAAGGATGGACAATTGAGGAGATTTTAATCGATGTGATGGGATTAAAAAATCCTATGTCCGAGACCTTTATAGAGGTGTTAAAGAAATTTGAAAATGCACAGAAGTACAATGATTTAGAAGAAATGAAGAGAAACTTTTCTAGTTTGAAAAAAATGCTTCACCCAAGGAATCCATTATTAAAAATGCTAAGTATTCAATCTGGGGAAATTAATATATGGGAGGCTCTAAACGTTGATAAAATTAACTAGACCAAGCCGACCTACAAAATTGACTGACAAAAAAGTTAAGCAGTTCACCGAGACTTTTAAAGGTAACAAAAACTCATCAGTTTGGAGGAAGGATTATATAACCCAACCTCTACTTGAAATGTCAAACAGTAAATGCGCATTTTGTGAATGCTACCTGGAAGAAGAGGGCAAGTATCTTCAAGTAGAGCATTATTATCCTAAGTCTATATATCCTGATAAAGTAGTGGAATGGGGAAATTTATTACCGATATGTGGAAGATGTAATGTTAAAAAAGGCGATCATGATACTGGTATCAACCCAATTGTCGATCCCACTAAAAATAATCCTCTTGACCATTTTGAATTTTCGTTTAGTGAATTTAGAATTGTAGGTAAAGATGAATTGGGAATAATAACCGAGAAAATTTTGGATCTAAACGATGTGATGGGCATAGGAATGACTAGATTTAGGATTTGCCAGACACTTGTGACTGAATTGCAGGATTTAATTAAAATGTTAAATAAGTACAATCCTGTAACAGATGGCATTAATGATAAACTTGATATTCATAAAAAGTTTAAAAATATTTTATGTAGTGGTTTACCTACTGTAAATTATAGTGCGATAGTTGCAACTCTACTTATGGCAAATCCATATTATGAGGAAATAAAGCAAGAAATGATGGAGAAAGTAATTTGGAACGTTGAGCTGGATATTATCGAAAAACAAATAAAAAAGTCTGCATATCGGTACAATTCTCCCACTATTGCAAAATAATCCACATCGCCTATCTTCAAGATTTTGTCTGAACTTTAAGGATTGATAGCTATGCATAATTTGTTAATAATAACAAAATTATAAAAATTGTGATAAAATTCCCATATAGAATAAAATATGGGGGTTTTTTTATGGGGAATAGTATGGAGTTACGAGTTAAAAGAGAAATTCCAAGCGAGCCAAGGGATCTGGAGGATAAACGAGGTGAGTTTGAAAGAGATTATGGTCGATTAATTCATTCACCTTCTTTTAGAAGGTTGCAAGGTAAATCACAAGTATTTGGTGCTGGTTCAGGAGATTATTACAGAACCCGCTTAACTCATACCTTGGAAGTTGCTCAAATTGCAAGACAAACAGCAAAAAGGATTTCTGGTATTTGTGAAGGACTTCCAGATAATCCTGGGTTAAAAATCGACCAATTAGTAGTTGAGTGTGCTGCATTGGCACATGACTTAGGTCATCCTCCTTTTGGGCATAAAGGAGAACATGATTTAAACGGTTTCTTTAAACCAGAGGTAAAGAGCGTAAAGGATGAAAATGACGAAAATGTTGAAAAGAAGCAAACTGAATTTTATGAGGGCAATGCTCAAAACTTTAGAATTTTGATGTACCTTGAGGAAAGGTATGGAGAGTTCGCTGGTCTAAACTTAACTCATGCGGTATTACTGGGGATTAATAAGTATCCTTATCATATAAATGATTTTAAAAACGGTAAGGGACTTTATACGTTAGAATGGGATACCATAGATCGCATTAGGAAAGAATGGGAAATTCCTGATGGTAAAGCAACTCTAGAAGCTCAGCTAATGGATATATCAGATGATATAGCTTACTCGACACATGATATTGAGGATGGTATGAAGGCAGGTAAAATTAGAATTACTAAAGAATTCTTAATGGACACAGAATGGCTTAAATCCTCTTTAATAAGAGAGGTTGAAAAGGCTAAGTCGAAAGACCCTGGTATTTGGGAGGGTATCTCAATAGATAATGAAATTAACAAAGTAATGACTGAATACTTACGTGTATGGAATCAAAAATTGAAAGCATGTAAAAATAACGATTCTATTGCACGTCAAGAATTAAAAGGACATTATGTAAATTTATTTGCAAGTCGAGTGGGAGTAATTGATGATGGGGATAATTGGTATAAAATTTCACTAGTTAAGGAAGAAAATCAGAAAGAAATTGATTCGGAATTATGGAGATTTATGATTATATTAAAAAAGTTAGCTTGGGTGACTTTGGTCGAAGATATAAGAGTACAACGTCTCCAAAAAAGAGGGGAAGTAATAATAAAAGGATTATTAGAAGCTTTCAAAGTGCAGGATGATGCAATGAAAATTATGCCAAGAGAATGGGTTAACAAGTGGGAAACTATGAAAAAACACGACATTTCTTGGGAAAGATTTGCAGTGGATTATATATCAGGAATGACTGATGCTTATGCGGATAAATTGTACGGAGAATTGTTCGGAAGTAGAATTGGGAACATATATGGTGAGTAAAAACAATGAATCAACATAATAACTGGATTGTAAAGTAAAAAAAATAATCTTGGCTAACCACCAAGATTTTTTTTATTAATAACACAAGTCTGATGTGTAATATCGCTTGCTTTGTAGTCTTCTTTTCCTTAAACAAAATTATAATTAATTTTTTCTGATTCTTTTGTCTTTAATTTTTTGCGTATACTTATTTATGAAAAAGATAGGTGGAAAATTCAATGAGATATTCAAGTGCTCAAATAGATTTAGCTCGTAAAAAAATATTAGATAATGCAAAACAACTATTGGAAGAAGCTGAAATTTTATATAAATATGAACGCTATGCAAGAGTTTATACATTAAGTCACCTTGCTTTTGAAGAGCTTGCCAAGATTCTAATACTTGCTTCTGCACCAGGAAAAATACAAAAAGTTAATCAGTATAATTGGAGACTTGTAAATCAAGAATTAAGGGACCACATTTCAAAGCTTAATTCATCAGTCCAATTTAATTTGGAACATGAAGAACACTTCCTAAAAATCACGGGAAAAGAAGAAATGGTTCTAGATGAGATAATAAAAAAAATGAACCAATTAAAGAATGACAGTTTGTATGTAAGTAATCAGAATAGGAATTTTCAAAAGCCGTCTGAAATTATTACCCAAGAGATTGCGGAACATATGAGGAAAGTAGTTAGCGATTATTTTGAGTTCATTGAAATCTATGAAGAAACTCTTCGTGGAAATTATAATGATGAGGGTCTTACAGAGGAAGAAATTAATGAATTGATTGCTGACCTTGATTCTTTTTCATTCCTCGAATTGTTTGAGGATCCAAATGAACCTGATTCCGTTGATTTATCTTCAAAATAGCGACTCCTATGTATTTCACTGCTATGGTGTATGGTGTTGTGGAAATCAAATTTCAAGCTGTACAAGATGTAAATCCCAACTTGTTTATAATAAATTTTCTGGTGAACCTGCCTTTTGTTTTTAGACTTTCTACCACAGGCAGGTACAATTACAACCACATCAATTAGATGACATTTCCTTATGGAGAGTTCATGGTGGCAAACGTTGTTGACCCTTTATGAAGTTTATGATGATTTGAGGATATTTCCTTGGGGGATAGTTAAGAAGATTATATAATTGTGAAATATCGTCATTTTTTTCAACCTTCAAAAATTTTATTAAGACAATTTCTCAATCATCACGAATATAGTGCTTGTTTTCTCACTTGTAAAGAATTCTGAAAGTTCATTTTTGATGAGAAAAATATGTTTAGTTGCTTAGAGATGCTGTTTGAAAGTTTTGTTTCAGACATTTGAAATAAGGTATTGATATATCAAGGTTTTTCCCATATTCGTTTTTCAGGTTTCATGAATTTTTCTCAAACTATCTGAAACTTTCTCAAGCTTCGTAAATCATTACACTCTCGCAAGCGATAAACTGCTCCCTTTGCATCGCGAGTATGCATCGTGGAGAGGACGAGATGGCCTGTTAAGGCAGCTCTTACCGCAATTTTCGCCGTCTCAGCATCGCGAATCTCACCGACCATTATAATGTCAGGGTCATGACGAAGAATAGCCTTTAGTCCAGCTGCATATGTTACGCCTGCTTTTTCATTTACTTGTATTTGCAGGACGGAGTCATAGTTTTTTTCAATGGGATCTTCGAGTGTGATGACATTTCGGTGAAATAGGTGGGCAGTTTCATTTAAAAGGGAATAAAGGGTAGTTGTTTTGCCGCTGCCAGTTGGCCCGGTGAAAATGATTAGACCATGAGCATGTTTGAGAAGGGCGAGTAGTTTTCGTGTCATTGACGGGAATAGTGAGAGTTGGTGAAAAGGGATTTGTTCTTGCTGTGGCAGCAGCCGGATGACGAGGCTCTCTCTGTTATTCGAGGGAAGTGTGGATAGTCTTAAGCCCATTAATTGTCCGTCAACCTCACAAAAAAATGCTCCACTTTGAGGCCGTCTCCTTTCGCCGATATCCATATTGGCTGTGAATTTAAAATGTGAGATTAATCTGTCGCATTCATCTTTTGGAAGGGATAGTCGGGGAATGAGTTTGTTGGTTAATCGTAGTTGAATGAGTGTGTCATTCTTCCTTGGTATGATGTGAATGTCTGTTGCCTGGTTCCGTGCCGCATCTGCAATAATTCGATTTGCTAAGATTTCTATCGCGCTAACAATAGGTACCACCGCCTTTAATATTTTTCTTTTGATAATATTCGACAGCGTTCCTGCTTATCCTTCTTTATTTTCAAAAATATTTTTTATTTTTTTGGCAAAATATTTTTAGGGTGTCAGGCACCATGTGAAGTATTCACATGGTGCCTGACACCCTTAACTTTATATGGCTTTGTCGGTTAGATAGAAAAGGCCTCCGTTTATGAAGGATATGGATATTTTTGGTTCGTATTGTTCTTTTAGAGCGAGTTTTTCCGTTTCATAGTTTTCGTTTTCTTCTTCGACATCTTCATAAAAATGGTTTAAGAGTCGTAAGTCCTGCTCCCAGCGTTTTCTTGCATCCTCTGCCCAGGTATGATCTTCTTTCTCAATTACTGAAGTTAGGTATGTTTCTATCCTTGACATCCCACTCTGCGGCCTCACTAATGGTGATAGGGTAAAGGAATAATCCGGTATTTTTGGTGTTAACGGTATTTGTAGAAGCCTGTCATGGAAATCTTCGACCATTGTTCCGTTTATGAGCTGTAAGCCAATTGACTTGAAAATATCACGTTTTCGGTCACATTGGTAGGAGATTTTAACATTCATACAAAGCCACGGCAGCAAAGGCGTCTGCCTGTTCTGGTGGCGATGATTCTCGTAAAGCCGCATATAGCTGGCTAGTTTCTTTGTCGAAGCAAAAATTTGATGTAGACGAGGAGAACCAAAATGAATGATTTCACCCTTCATGTTTTCAGGAGCGGCATCCTGATTAGTGATAAAGGTAAGCCTCATTGGATTTGGAATTCCGCCTGTTTTTTCTAAATAGTGCCAGTAAAAAGGCCGGTTCATTAATTCCTTGTCAAGTTCCACTGTTAACTGAACAATTAAATATCCAGGGCCATTCTCCACAATTTCACAATCATTAGCCTGAAAATAGTTCAATAGAAAGTTATGAATTTCCTGCTGCTGCATGGGAATCTCCTTTCTTCATCTCTTGAGCAAATTCAATCATTGATGATAAATTTTCCATTTTTATTCGCATTTCCCCTTCAGTAGAGGATTGTCCGAATATATCTATTAAATGGTCTTCAATATTGCCAAATTCCAACTTTGTTAAAATATCGTCAAGTTCGCCGATTACTTTTTCAAATAAATGGATCTTTTCGTAAAGTAGCTTTAAGATATGCTCCTCGACAGTGTTTTTAATTGCAAAGTTATAAATCATGACATCTTTTTCCTGACCGAGACGATGGATACGACCAATTCGCTGTTCGAGCCTCATTGGATTCCAGGGCAAATCAAAATTAATAATATGGTTGCAAAATTGAAGATTAATTCCTTCGCCGCCCGCTTCTGTCGCAATCAGAACCTGAGCATGCTTTTGAAATAATTCCCTCATCCAGTCCTTTTTTCCGCGCTTAAACCCTCCACGAAATGGGACAGATGTTATTCCATGCTGTTTTAAATACCATTGTAAGTACATTTGGGTGGCCCGATATTCGGTGAAAATTATTACTTTATCATTTACCTTTTGAATTAACTCTAATGCTTTTTCCGCTTTGGAATTTTTCTGAACAGCTTCTACCTTTTTCATTAAATACTGAATTTGTTCTTCGAAAGCTGGTGTTGGGTCTTCCTTTTTTTGGAGCATATTCTTTAATGTATAAAAAACGGCCTCTCTGCTGCTGCAGGCCTCGCGCTGTAATGTCATTACTGAGAAGGAACTAGTTTGGACCCAATTTCCTTCGCTTTTTAAGTCAGTAATTGACTCGTAAAGATCCTTCTCCTCTGGGCTGCACTCAATTGGAATCGTTTCGACATGCCGTTTTGTCCATTCGATTCCTGTATCCGCCCGCCGGTTCCGAATCATGACCTTGTTTACTAATTCTTTTAAATGCTCATCATCATTTAAGGATCGTGCATCACGCTTGTATTTTTCATAGAAAGCCGTTTCGCTCCCTAAATGCCCTGGTTTTAATAAAGAAACCAGATTAAAAATTTCCTCGACTCGATTCTGAATCGGTGTTGCCGTCAATAATAAACAAAATTTCTTTTTCAGATTTTGAACAAATTCGTAGTTTTTTGTTTTGTTATTTTTTAGTTTATGTGCTTCATCAATGATGATGAGATCATAGTCCTGTTGGTTGATGATGTCTCGATGCGGATTGCGTTTAGCCGTATCAATCGACGATACAACGACATCACATTGTTCCCATACATAGCTTTTTCTTTGGGATATGGCGGGAATGAAAAATTTGCTATTTAACTCGATAGACCATTGTGTAACTAGGGAGGCAGGGACAAGAATTAATACCTTTTTCACCAATCCGCGTATCATATATTCTTTTAGAATTAATCCAGCCTCAATTGTTTTTCCAAGCCCAACCTCATCAGCTAGGATAGCTTTTCCGTTCATATTTTCAATCACTTGTTTCGCTGTTTCAAGTTGGTGTGGAAGCGGGGTTAAATTTGGTAAATGACTTGGTGCCAATAGACCGTTGAAATCAGGAACGACAAGATGCTTTTCTACTCCAATGGCTAGTTTAAAAAGGTCCCAATTCCCCCATGGACCATCGTTTTCGATTCTATGTAAAAAATCATCCTTCCAGGAGGAATCAAATTCAATTTCGATAGACATGGTGCCAGCTCCTTTTTTTACAATTTCCAACATTATTCTTTTCTAATAAAGTTATTGCCCAATGTATTATTTTAATGGTAGGATGATAATAGTCTTGAATGTTTTAAATATTTTAATAAGGTAATTTATTTTATAAGTATAATTAGTATGACCAATTTGGATAATATTATAATGCGAATGATAACAAGGGGAGAGACTACCTTTGTAGCGCCGAAGGAGCAAACAGAAATGTGAATCTCTCAGGCAAAAGAACTCTTGTTTGACGCAGCTCTGGAGAGTGCTGATTAGAATTTTACAGCCACCAAAGGGGAAAGCCTTTCGAGGTAAACTTTCAGGTGCAAGGACAGAGACCTTCTTACGTTACATGGGAGGTTTCTGTCCTTTTTTATGTTATCCCAAGAATAATAAGTGCCAAAGATTGAAGGGGGATTAAGAATGTCTGAATTAAAACGAACTCCGCTTTTTGATGTGTATAAGGAATGGGGAGGAAAAACCATTGATTTCGGAGGTTGGGAGCTTCCAGTTCAATTTTCCAGCATTAAAGAAGAGCATGAAGCTGTTCGCACACGTGCAGGATTATTTGATGTTTCCCATATGGGTGAAGTAGAAGTAAAAGGCACTAATAGCTTGGATTTTTTACAAAAAATGATGACGAATGATATTTCAAAAATTAAAAATGGCGGTGCCCAGTACACTGCCATGTGTTATGAAAATGGCGGTACTGTCGATGACCTCCTTGTGTATAAAATCGAGGATAATCATTACCTTTTAGTAGTTAACGCATCAAATATTGAAAAAGATTATAAGTGGCTTGAAGGTCATCTATCTGGGGATGTCAGCTTAGAAAACTTATCAGAAAAAACAGCACAGCTCGCCCTTCAGGGACCACTTGCAGAAAAAGTACTGCAAAAGCTCGCCGGGAATACAGATTTGAGCGGGATTGGCTTTTTCAAATTCCAGCAAGAAGTAATCCTAAATGGAAAAAAATCTTTAGTTTCAAGAACGGGTTATACCGGTGAAGATGGCTTTGAAGTATATTGTGATGCAGAGGATGCAGTTGACCTTTGGAGAGATATCTTAGCTGCAGGTAAGGAAGACGGAGTTATCCCTGTTGGGTTAGGTGCCCGCGATACACTGCGTTTTGAAGCGGTATTAGCACTTTATGGTCAAGAACTTTCTTCAGAAATTTCACCACTAGAAGCAGGAATTGGCTTTGCCGTGAAATTATCTAAGGAAGCTGATTTTATCGGGAAAGAAGCGTTAATCCAACAAAAGGAAAAGGGCTTACCAAGAAAATTGGTAGGTATTGAAATGATTGATCGTGGGATTCCACGTCATGGATACCCAGTATATAGCGGGGATAAGTTAATTGGTGAGGTTACAACAGGAACTCAATCACCAACATTAAAGAAAAATATTGGTCTAGCCCTTATTAATTCCGAATTTACAGGCCTTGAATCTGTTGTTGAAGTAGAGATTCGCGGCAAACGCTTAAAGGCTACTGTCGTTCCAACACCTTTTTATAAAAGAGAAAAGAAATAACAGAAGGGAGTTAGGTTTATGAAACATCGCTATTTACCTATGACTGAACAAGATAAGAAGGCTATGCTAGAGGCAATTGGTGTTTCCTCTATTGATGAACTGTTTAGCGATATCCCTGAAAAAGTAAGATTTAAGGGTGAATACAATATCAAAGCAGCGAAGTCTGAAACAGACTTAATGAAAGAACTGTTTAAGATGGCTAGCCGGAACGCTGACCTAAAAAGAAATGTATCTTTTATTGGTGCAGGTGTATATGACCATTACATGCCTGTTATTGTCGATCATGTTATTTCTAGATCAGAATTTTATACAGCTTATACACCATATCAACCAGAAATATCTCAAGGTGAACTTCAAGCAATCTTTGAATTTCAAACGATGATTTGTGAATTAACTGGTATGGATGTGGCCAATTCCTCCATGTATGATGGCGGAACCGCACTTGCTGAAGCAGCGATGCTAAGTGCAGGCCATACAAAAAGAAAAACAATCGTAGTCTCTAGTGCTGTACATCCTGAAGCACGCGATGTTCTTAAAACCTATGCAAAGGGACAGTACCTTAATGTGGTCGAAGTACCTGTGAAAGATGGAGTTACGGATCTAGAAACATTAAAAGGGCTTGTTAATGAGGATGTTGCAGCCGTTATTGTCCAATATCCAAACTTCTTTGGCCGAATCGAGCCTTTAAAAGAGCTTGAAGAAATAATCCACGCCAACAAGTCCATGTTTGTAGTTTCAAGCAATCCATTATCCCTTGGGGTGTTAACACCTCCAGGTAAATTTGGTGCCGACATTGTGATTGGTGATGCCCAGCCGTTTGGAATTCCAACAGCATTTGGCGGACCACACTGCGGCTATTTCGCAGTTACTACTAAGTTAATGAGAAAAGTTCCTGGACGTCTTGTTGGACAGACGACAGATGACCAAGGCCGCCGTGGGTTTGTTTTAACCCTGCAAGCTCGTGAACAGCATATCCGTCGTGATAAGGCGACATCAAATATTTGTTCAAACCAAGCATTAAATGCCCTTGCAGCATCTGTAGCAATGACAGCTCTAGGTAAAAAAGGTGTACGTGAGATGGCAGCAGCCAACTTGCAAAAAGCTCATTATGCAAAAAATGCATTTAAAGAAGCCGGCTTTGAAGTGATTTATGACGGTCATTCATTCAACGAGTTCGTTGTAAAATTAAATAAACCTGTCAAGGAAATTAATCAACAGCTTTTACAAAAAGGAATTATTGGCGGCTATGATTTGGGTCGTGATTATCCAGAACTTGTTAACCATATGCTGATTGCTGTAACAGAACAACGCTCGAAGGAAGAAATTGATACTCTAGTGAAAGAATTGGGGGATTTCCATGCATAATCAAGACCAGGCACTCATTTTTGAACTTAGCACACCAGGCCGCATCGGCTATAGTCTGCCAGAAATGGATGTACCAGAACTAGATCTCGATGGGCTTCTTCCTGATGGTTATTTTCGCACTGAAGAGCCAGAACTTCCTGAGGTTTCGGAACTTGATATCATGCGCCACTACACGGCACTTTCAAGAAGAAATCATGGTGTCGATTCAGGATTTTATCCACTTGGCTCTTGTACAATGAAATATAATCCGAAAATCAATGAAAATGTAGCCCGCTTTAACGGCTTTGCACATGTCCATCCGCTGCAAGATGAAAGTTCTGTACAAGGTGCTCTTGAACTTTTATATGATTTACAGGAGCATTTAATTGAAATTACCGGAATGGATGAAGTAACCCTCCAGCCAGCAGCAGGAGCGCATGGGGAATGGACCGGGTTAATGATGATCCGTGCTTACCATGAAGCGAACGGTGATATGAAACGTACAAAAGTTATTGTTCCTGATTCCGCACACGGGACCAATCCAGCATCAGCAACAATTGCAGGTCTAGAAACCATTACCGTTAAATCTAATGAACATGGTCTAGTTGATCTTGAAGATTTAAGAAGAGTGGTTGGAGAAGATACTGCAGCACTAATGCTAACCAATCCAAATACGCTTGGTTTATTTGAAGAAAACATTCTTGAATTAGCTGAAATTGTTCATGAAGCAGGTGGAAAGCTTTATTATGATGGAGCTAACTTAAATGCGGTTCTTTCAAAAGCAAGACCAGGAGATATGGGATTTGATGTTGTTCACTTAAACCTTCATAAAACGTTCACTGGCCCACACGGTGGCGGCGGTCCTGGTTCTGGTCCAGTCGGTGTCAAAGCAGATTTGATTCCGTTCCTGCCAAAACCAATTATCACAAAACAAGGCGAAGAGTTTGTTCTTGATTATGATCGTCCACAGTCTATTGGCCGTGTGAAGCCGTATTACGGAAACTTCGGCATTAATGTTCGTGCTTACACATATATCCGTTCGATGGGTCCAGATGGCTTAAAAGCAGTAACAGAGTATGCTGTATTGAACGCGAACTACATGATGAGAAGGCTTGCTGAATATTATGATCTACCATTTGATCGTCATTGTAAGCATGAATTTGTCCTTAGCGGTAGACGTCAGAAGAAATTAGGTGTCCGTACGTTGGACATCGCGAAACGTCTGCTAGATTTTGGCTACCATCCGCCAACCATCTACTTCCCGTTGAATGTAGAAGAATGTATCATGATTGAACCGACAGAAACGGAATCAAAAGAGACATTGGATTCGTTTATCGATATTATGATTCAAATAGCTAAAGAAGCAGAAGAAAATCCAGAAATCGTTCAAGAAGCACCACATACAACTGTGGTCGGCCGCATGGATGAAACAAAAGCTGCTCGTAAACCAGTCTTAAAATATCAACAGGCTTAATGAGATAGAAAGGTCAGATTCGAAAATGGAATCTGACCTTTTGTATTTTTCAAAACGAAAAAGGCCTCGGAATGGTTCCGAAACCTTATGCTCATTGCTTATTTCTTCGTTTTTACTTTACCAGACCATTTTTTGAACCCGCCTTGTAGCTGGGTTAGGTCTCTGTAGCCTTTTCGGTGTAAGAATTGTGCTGCACGGGCACTGCGCATCCCGCTTTGGCAGTATAAATATACTGGCATATCAGGTCGAATTTCTTTCATGCGCATTTTCATTTGTGACATTGGGATATTACGTGATCCTAAAATATGGCCGCCTTCGAATTCGTTTGCTTCACGAACATCTATTAGTTGTGCCTTTCTGTATCCCGCACGGAATTCTTCTTCTGTTACCGTTTTAACAATCCTTTTCTGATAGAAATAGGTGAAAACGGAATAGATAATAATTGCTGCAATGATAATTAATAAGGGATAAAGTGAACTCAATTTCTTTTTGCTCCTTTCAAGCTTTCCTGCACTAGTTTATTATATAAGCCAATCTCATAAAGATAAAGATGAATGCTAAAAAATCTTTTCAAAACTGCCTAAATTAATTATAGCAGAAACATCTTATTTTGAATCTATATCAGATTTTGGTAGACTTAATTTCGAAATAATATAAAAAAATGAGGTTTTTATAATGAAAAAAGAAGTTTGGCGTTTTATTGATACTGGAAATAGTTCACCATCTTTTAATATGGCTTTAGATGAGGCGCTGCTCGATTGGCATAGTGAGGGGAAAATTCCTCCAGTGATTCGATTCTATGGCTGGAACCCCGCAACCCTGTCAGTAGGATATTTTCAAAAAGTGGAAAAGGAAATTGATATGGAGGCAGTCAAAGCTCACCAATTAGGTTTTGTCAGGAGACCTACAGGCGGGCGTGGAGTGCTTCATGAGCACGAGCTTACCTACAGTGTAATCGTTTCTGAGGACCATCCAGAAATGCCAAATTCAGTGACGGAAGCCTATCGTGTGATTTCTGAAGGTATTTTAAAAGGATTTCACCATTTAGGTCTTGAGGCATATTTTGCAGTCCCGAAAACCGCGGAAGAAAGGGATGCTCTAAAAAACCCTCGCTCAGCTGTATGCTTTGATGCCCCGAGTTGGTATGAACTTGTGGTCGAAGGCAGAAAGGTAGCCGGCAGTGCTCAAACGAGACAAAAGGGAGTCATTCTTCAGCACGGATCTATATTGTTGGATTTAGATGAGGATAAATTATTTAGTTTATTTAAATATCCAAGTGAAAGAGTCAAGGAACGAATGAGAAAAGCCTTCAAGGACAAAGCGGTTGCTATCAACGTGATTAGTCCGAGAAGAATTTCTCTTGAGGAAGCAAAGGAAGCTTTTTATAAGGGCTTTGCGGAAGGTTTGAATATTGACCTTGAACCATATCAATTAACTGAGGAAGAGCTAGCGTACGTTGATAAAATTGCTAAAGAGCGCTATGAGAGTGATGAATGGAATTATAAAAGATAAATCGCGACGATTGCGTCGCTTTTTTGTTTTTTGAAAGAAGCAACCTGCGAAATTTGTTAAATTTTCCTGATTTCTGACGAAAATCGACGAAAAGCTTTTGATTACTATTAAATATATTATTTCTTGAGTTTGACAAAATAGTTGTTATTCGTTCCGTACACAATATGTAGTGGTGTCGAAAATATTTTCGGTACTATATATTGATATTTAGTTGATTTATTCTGGGCGGCTATGATAACCTTAAAATACAAACCAACTAGATATAGCGTAATACTGCTAGATTTAGCACAATAGGTAGATATTAACATGAAGGAGTTGTTCTCATGTCTGTAGTTTTTAGACAAACAATGAATATTGATTTTGAAAGGTTGAATGAGGATATCCGCTTATTCCCCCAGGTGCATCCAGTTACCCCAGATATGAAAATAACTCACAAAGGTGTTTCTCGTTTGGTAATGTTGGACCGCTATACCTTTAAAGACACTGCAAAAATTACCCTTACAAACGGCGACTTCGTTGTTTTAACTATTAAAGAGGATCCAAAATTTCCAGCACGCGGCCTTGGATATATCCAGGAAATCGACTGGGAAAAGAAAAAAGCAAACGTTCTAGTCGAAGAGGAATTTAGAGGAGTACTCGATGATCCTGAAGAAGCTAGCACAGGTGTGATTGTCAGGTCACTAGATGTGATTGAAAAGCCATTAGAGCTTTTCTATGAGCAAATTGCGAAGCGAAATGCTACGGGTCTTGCTTCTGTAGAAGAAACGGAAGAGAAGCGAAGAGAATGGACGGAACGGTTTTATCAAGAACTTGTTAACATGAACTTCATTCCTGCAGGCCGCGTCCTTTACGGTGCTGGGGCAGATACTGATGTCACTTACTTCAATTGCTATGTGATGCCTTTCGTCCCAGACTCACGTGAAGGGATCTCTGACCATCGTAAACAGGTAATGGAGATTATGAGCCGCGGCGGTGGTGTTGGTACAAATGGCTCAACTTTGAGACCGCGTAATACACTAGCTAGAGGCGTGAATGGGAAATCATCTGGTTCAGTTTCATGGTTGGATGATATTGCGAAATTGACACATTTGGTTGAGCAGGGCGGATCAAGACGTGGAGCTCAGATGATCATGTTGGCTGACTGGCATCCAGACATTATTGAATTTATTATTTCTAAGATGCAAAATCCTAGAATTCTACGATTCTTAATTGAAAACACAAATGATGAAACGATTAAAAAACTTGCAAAAGATAAGTTAAAGTTTACTCCTCTAACTCTAAGTGAAACTGCAATGTATCAAGGAATTGTAAATTATAAAAACATTCCTGGCTTCGGCGGATTTGATGAAAAAATCATCGCTGATGCAGAAGAGAAATTATTAACGGGCGGTAATTACACTGTTCATAATCCTGAGTTCCTTACAGGGGCAAACATTTCTGTGTGTTTAACAAAGGAATTTATGGAAGCTGTTGAAAACGATAGTGAATACGAACTGCGCTTCCCATATGTTGAACACTATGATCAAGAAGAAATGAAGATTTACAATGAAGAATGGCATAAAGTTGGCGACGTCCGCGAGTGGGAGAAACGTGGGCATAAAGTACGGGTCTACAAAAAGTTCAAAGCGAAAGAACTATGGAACCTAATCAATATTTGCGCGACCTACTCAGCAGAGCCAGGAATATTTTTTATCGACAATGCAAACGACATGACCAATGCAAAAGCATATGGACAGCAGGTAGTTGCAACAAATCCGTGTGGTAAAGTGGCTTAGTTTGCCTCACGTTAAAAATTGCGGAATAAAGCGGGAACCCTGAGATTGGGAATCCGAACCGAAGGCTGAATGTAAAGATTCAGTCAGGGGCAACGCATACGAAGTGATCCTGCTTAGGCAGACTATAATCTTCGCAAGAGGCCGCAACATTACAATTTGTTTGTGTAATGAAAAGATATGCTGACCTAACGGGAACTCAACCGTTAGAACTAGAGGATAAAAAGCCTTTAGGATAACAACTGGAACAACCACTTGCACCATTTTCCGTCTGTAACCTTGCAGCTGTGAATCTAGCGGAAATGGCAGATAAGAATACAAAAACAGTCGATTTTGAAAAGCTTAAGAGAACTGTAGCTGTAGGCGTACGGATGCAGGATAATGTTATCAACGCAACACCATATTTCCTTGAAGAAAATAAAAAGCAGGCACTTGGTGAACGACGTGTAGGACTTGGAGTAATGGGCTTGCACGACATGCTGATTTATTGTGAAACGAAGTATGGATCACCAGAAGGAAACGAACTAGTCGACCAAGTTTTTGAAGTAATTGCAACTACTGCATACAGAACTTCGATAGAATTGGCAAAAGAGAAAGGAAGTTTTCCATTCTTAACTGGTGATACACAAACTGAAACCAATCGATTACGTCAAGCATTCATAGAAACTGGATATATGAAGAAAATGCCTGATGATATTCGCCAATCTATTTTAGACAGTGGAATTAGAAATTCTCATTTACTAACTGTTGCTCCCACGGGATCCACTGGGACAATGGTTGGAGTTTCCACCGGGCTTGAGCCTTATTTCTCATTCTCTTACTTCCGCAGCGGACGTCTTGGTAAATTTATCGAAGTAAAAGCGGATATCGTGAAAGAATACCTAGATAAGCACCCTGAAGCGGATGAAAACAATCTTCCAAACTGGTTTGTTACTGCGATGGAACTTACGACAGAAGCACATGCGGATGTTCAATGTGTCATCCAGCGCTGGATCGACAGCTCCATCAGTAAAACAGTCAATGCACCAAAAGGATATAGCGTAGAACAGGTTGAAAAAGTATACCAGCGTTTATACCGCGGAGGAGCAAAAGGTGGAACTGTTTATGTTGATGGCTCACGTGATTCACAGGTATTAACTCTGAAAGCAGAAGAAAACACCAATGAACAATTATCCATTTTTAATGAAAAACCAAAACAGCATGTGGTCCTTGTTGATACAATCAGCGAACTTCGTTCAACAAGTGTTACAATCGGATCTGAAGTAGGAAACACATGCCCAGTGTGCCGTACCGGTAAAGTAAAAGAAATGGGCGGCTGCAATACGTGTACAAACTGTGGAGCCCAATTAAAATGTGGTTTATAATTTGTAATTAATGGGGGAGAAAGTTCCCCCATTTTTTTTGTGATAAATGTCGATAAACCTAATAATAAATTTTAAAATACTACAAAATAAGTGAATATATATCTAGAATTTTTAGAATAAAGTCGAAATTTGTAATATAACTGTAATCTACCTGATACTTCGATGTTACTCTTTTTTTGTATATTAATAATATCGAAGCACACAGGGGGATTAAACAAGATGTTGAAAAAAATCATTGCAGCCGTGGCTATGACAATTATTCTTAGTTCATTGTTTACCACTATGGGTGATAAAGCGGAAGCGGCCTCTTATCATACAAAAGCAATCAAAGTTGCAAAAGCAAATCTCGGAGTTCCATATCGATGGGGCGGGTTATCACCAAGAGGATTTGACTGCTCAGGTTTGGTTAAATATTCTTATGGTAAGGCTGGCAAAGTATTGCCAAGAACGGCAGCTGAAATGTTCTACAAAAAAGGATACCGTGTTAAATCTTTAAAGGTTGGAGACTTAATGTTCTTTGCCCGAAATAAGGCAAGCAGACCAAGTCATGTGGCGATTTACATAGGTGGCGGTAAAATGATACAATCTTCATCTTCAAAGGGAGTTTCAATCGCATCTACAAATAATAGTTACTGGAAGCCAAGATTTATCGGAGCAAAAAGATTTTAATGAAAAGTTAAGCGGTTTCAATATCGTTAATAAACCAAGAACATTGTGCAGAAACAATGTTCTTTTTTATTTATAAATTTTCTACTTGTCTACCGTACTATTTATTAATGCAACTGCTTAAAGATGTAAAAATAACTTCATCTTTAGGAGTGGCTGCCATGTATATAGACGGCGTGTTTTCTGGAGGAGGTATTAAGGGGTTTGCACTAATTGGAGCCTGTGATGAAATAGAAGAAAAGGGAATGAGATTTGCCAGGTTGGCAGGAACAAGTGCAGGGTCAATCGTTGCCGCATTAATTGCCGCTGGTTATACGAGTAAAGAAATTTTCCAATTAGTTGACGAGTTAGATCTTTCAAAACTACTGGATGCCCGAAAAACACTCATTCCCTTCCCATTTGCAAAATGGCTGTTTGTCTATTGGAAGCTAGGACTTTATAAAGGAAATGAGCTTGAAAAATGGCTTTGTGAAAAACTTGAGGCAAAAGGGTTAAAAACATTCGCAGATTTACCCCCTCAGGCACTTAGGGTCATCGCTTCAGACCTTTCAAATGGGCAAATGATTGTTTTACCCGATGACTTACAGAAATATGGCATTTCACCAGCCTCATTCCCCATTGCTAAAGCGATAAGAATCAGCTGCAGTATCCCTTACTTCTTTGAGCCAGTAAAAATGCGTTCAATGGACGGAATGAATGTATTAGTTGACGGAGGGGTTCTGAGTAACTTTCCAATGTGGCTCTTTGATAAGGAAAATGTACAAAAAGTAAGACCAGTGCTCGGAATTAAATTAAACTCTAGTGAGTATGAGCATGAAAAACATAAGATTAAAAATGCGGTACAATTATTTGCTGCTTTATTTGAAACAATGAAAGATGCCCACGATTCCAGATATATTTCCAAAAAACACGTCAAGAATATAATCTTTATCCCTACGGAGGGTGTTTTATCTACTGAATTTTCTTTAACAGAGGAAAAGAAACGCGAATTATTCAATTTAGGCAAAGAAAAAGCGAAACAATTTTTGAAAACATGGGGGTATTGATTTAGATTTGTCTTATGCCCGTGCATAAAAATAAAAAAAATCGAGCGCTTATAGAGACGCTCGATTTTTCTTTTTCCCCTTTTTGCCGTCGATAACGGTCAAATGTGCAGGTGATTTCTTTTTTGTCTTGTTGCTTTTCTTTAATGATGCCAACGTCCCGAGAGAGGAGGTCTTAACAGTTCCTTCCCCACTCTTTTGTAGTAATCGTTTTTTTGACTTTTTTGCTGCTTTTAGAAATGCCCGCTGCTCTTTTTTCTGAGGGCTTGAGCCGGTAAACTTTCGAACTAGGAAATAAACGACTAAAACAACCAATGCCATGACAGCTATACTTTGAATGAAACCGGCTGGATTAGCTGTAAATGTACCAATAACACCAAGTAATGCAAGAATGATAAGTCCCCCAATAACCACATTAACAAATGTCCGATTTTTCAAGAAAGCCACCTCCCTAAGAGCATCTTAAGCATTTTTATTATCTTTTAAACACGATAAAACTAAGATTTAGACAATTTCTTCACTTTCTATGGAGAACTCAGTTTCTTTCTCCATTTTTAATAAACGGTTAAAAGACAGAATCGCTACTTCCACCTGGTCATCTTGTGGTTCCTTCGTTGTTATTAATTGAAGCCAAAGACCAGGTAACCCAAGATATTTTAAGACAGGAACATCTCTGAGTTTGTTAGTCACTTGAAGGATTTCAAAAGCGATTCCTAGAACAACCGGGATTAAAAGGAGTCGGTCGACAACCCGTAACCAAAGCGGAGTAGTAGGTACAAACATGTAAACAAACACACCTACAATTACAGTAAATAAGATGAAACTACTGCCACAGCGGTAATGGAGTCGAGAATGTGCCTGCACATTTTCAACAGTTAACTCTACCCCTGCTTCAAACGTATTAATTACTTTATGTTCAGCTCCGTGATATTGAAACACTCTTTTTATTAATGGTGTAAGGGAGACAAAATAAATATAGGATATTAGTAAGATCAGTTTAAAAAAGCCTTCCACTAGCACTTGAGCAAAATCTGAAGGGAATATTGGTTTTGTTAAAACGGCAAGGAACACCGGAATTAATGTAAAAGCGAATTTACCAAATAAAAATGAAATAACACCAATTGCGGCTACACCAAGATACATGGTTAATTTAGAGACTTCTTTTTCTTTTATGATTTCATCTTCTTTTGGGTCAACATCAAATCTTTCCGTTGAGAAGTTCAAATGTTTAGATCCATTTGCACTCGACTCAATAATGGCAATAATCCCGCGAAGAAAAGGGATTTTTTTTAACATTGTAAAATAAGGATTTGCTTTACGCGGCAAATGAAAATATTCTACAGATTGATCCTTCCTGCGAACCGCAGTAACATAATGATGTTTTCCACCAAACATTACACCTTCGACAACCGCTTGGCCGCCATAAACAGGTTTTTGAGAACTAGACATATACATAACACCAACCTAATCAAAAGTTGCACAACAGCAGAAGTAGAAAAAATCTGTATGTACTTAATTCTATTCTACTAGAAAAATGAAAAAACCTCTAGGAATGACATAATATTTCCAATTAAAAAGTTTTTTTTTATGCAAGGGATTGTATACCTAAGGACATAATAAAAGATGGAATTTATTATGGCCTTTGTTGACCCTGTTTTTTTAGGGACAGTATCACAAGAATGACGGCAAATAAGGCAGCGAAGAAGCAGAAAGTTAATGGAGGTTGTTATAATGTCAAATGAGCAAAAAATAGGTAATTATCCTAAACCCATGTCCTTTCCGGTAATGGTCTTTTGGACAGGGTTATTTGGAGGCTTGTTTTGGGGAGCAATTGGCTGGTTAGCTTCCTATCTAAGTTTTACAGAAATTCGTCCCACTGTCATACTGGAGCCCTGGGCTCTAGGCGATTGGAAGCATGAATGGCTTGGTTCACTCATTTCCATCATTTTAATTGGAATTTGTTCAGTGGTTGCTGCGTTTATTTACTATGTTGCCTTGAAAAAGTTCACTGGTTTTTGGTTTGGTCTTGGGTATGGTCTGGTATTGTTTGCAGTGGTATTCTTTATACTCAATCCACTGTTTCCTGGAATAAAACCATTCTTTGACTTAAACCGAGATACAATCATTACTTCCATTTGTATATATATCGTATATGGAATTTTTATTGGATATTCCATAAATTATGAGTATCAAAATAATAAAGTTCAAGAGAAAGAGGAGTCAGCCTAAGTTTCGATTAGTCGGATTTGGTAGGTTGTGATAAAATATTTTTGTCCTCATTTGATTTGAAAAGGAGAGTGGAGAGTCGTGGAAAAAATAGAAAAATTAAGATCGAATTTTTCAACACAGGGAATTGATGGGATTCTGATTACAAGCCCATTTAATCGACGCTATATATCTAACTTTACTGGCACAGCTGGTGTTGTGTTAATCAGTGCAGATAAAGCGCAGTTTCTTACAGATTTTCGCTATATTGAACAAGCAACTAAACAATGTCAAGGGTTTGAAATTATTAAAATAACAGGATCTATCCCTGAAGAGGTAGCGGTACAAGCCAAGAAACTAGGCATTCAAAAACTTGGATTTGAAGAAGATTTTCTAACCTATTCCTCCTTTAAAGTATATGACAAGGAAATTGAAGCTGAACTTGTCCCGATTTCCGGTGTAATTGAAAAGTTACGCTTGATTAAGACGGATTCAGAGCTTAAGATATTAAAGGTGGCAGCTGATATCGCTGATGCTGCATTCAAACACATTTTAGACTTCATTAGTCCAGGAAAAACGGAATTAGAAGTATCGAATGAGTTAGAGTTTTTTATGAGAAGAGCTGGTGCTACATCTTCTTCATTTGATACGATTGTTGCTTCAGGTCATCGCTCTGCACTTCCTCATGGTGTGGCAAGTGACAAAGTTATTGAGGCTGGAGATATTGTAACAATGGATTATGGATGTTATTACAATGGTTATGTATCTGATATTACAAGAACCGTGGCAGTTGGTGAGCCAGATGCCAAGCTTAAAGAGATTTATGAAATTGTTCTTGAAGCCCAATTACGTGGGATGGCGGGAATCAAACCAGGGTTGACCGGTAAGGAAGCAGATGCAATCACACGAGATTACATAACAGAAAAAGGTTATGGTGAATACTTTGGCCATTCAACTGGACATGGGATTGGACTTGAGATACATGAAGGTCCTGGATTGTCGATGAAATCAGATGTCGTTTTAGAACCTGGAATGGTGGTAACATGTGAACCAGGAATTTATATCCCAGGTCTCGGCGGTGTTCGAATTGAAGATGACACGTTGATTACAAAGGACCATAACGAAGCACTTACACATTCTACAAAAGAACTAATCATACTGTAACGATTTTAGGAGGATTTTAACATGATATCTGTAAATGATTTTAAAACAGGATTAACGATTGAAGTCGATGGAGGCCTATGGCGTGTTCTGGATTTTCAACACGTAAAGCCAGGTAAGGGTGCGGCGTTTGTTCGTTCCAAACTTCGTAACCTGCGGAATGGTGCCATTCAAGAAAAAACGTTTCGTGCAGGTGAAAAAGTAGAGAAAGCACAAATTGATAATCGTAAAATGCAATATCTGTATGCAAGCGGCGATAATCACGTGTTTATGGATATGGAATCTTATGAGCAGGTAGAATTACCAGCAGCAAACATTGAATATGAATTAAAGTTCTTAAAAGAAAACATGGAAGTACACATTATGATGTTTAACTATGAAACCCTAGGGGTTGAATTACCAAACAACGTTACTCTAGAAGTAACTGAAACAGAGCCAGGGATTAAAGGTGATACATCTTCCGGCGGTACTAAAAACGCTACTCTTGAAACTGGACTTAATGTTCAAGTGCCTTTCTTTATCAATCAAGGTGATAAATTAATTATTAACACTTCTGATGGTTCATACGTTTCTCGTGCATAATTGTTATAAAGCCTTAGTCCGAAATTTGTCGGATTAAGGCTTTTTTTAGGCTGTGTTAAATAAGTCTGTTGATTTACGCTTCAGGCGCTTCGCTTTCCGCGGGCGTTGCGGGGAGCCTCCTCGGCGCATTTAGCGCCTGCGGGGTCTCCCTAGCCCCGTACTCCCGCAGGAGT
>NZ_JBALSN010000141.1:23259-24112 GCF_036966985.1 Neobacillus drentensis
AGTTTCTGCACACTTTTTCACTACATTAAAGATGTAGAAAAATTAAAGGAGAAGATGAAAATGAATATGACGCATTATATGGGATTATTAGCAGACAATCAACCTTGGAACTTATTAATTTTTATGGCGGTTCCAGTCATTTGTGCAGAAATCCTTGCGATCTCGGAAATAGCTATATTGTTTACAAGGAAATTAGATGGTGCACTTAAAAAATTGAATAAAGTAACAGGTATCTTTGCAGGTTTTTATTTTACTGGAATCTTTATTTATCTTATGAAAACAGCTTACATTCCCTTAACTGTAAACGGGGAGTGGAAAGGTTGGATTGACGTTGTAGCTGTTACTTTCTATTTACTAGGAATTATCCCATTCCTTGGCATGGCACTGCTTGATTTAGGAATTATTTTTAGAAATAAATCGGAGGAAGATAAGCTGAAAATTCATGCCATCTTTGTAAGTATTTTTCTAGTAGTTGCTCACATCGCAATGATATTTGGGATGATTGACCCATCGATTGGTAACGGTTCAACTTCTAGTCACGATATGATGAATATGTAATAAAGGATGAATAAGCGATGAGGAAAAAGTTAATAACTTAAACTACTTAAAAAACTTCACGAAATAGTAAGATTTAGTTACTTTTTGACTAATTTCTTTTTGCTAAACTAAAAGAGTATTTAAATCTATAGGGAAGGGGGGCAACAGATTTGAAACGAATAACATCTCTCTTGTTCCTTGGGATTTTGTTTGCCATTGTTGCAGCTGGCTGCAGTTCCAAACTAAGTGATGAAACTTGGAAACTTGACAAAAAGCATTCGCCATTACCAGATTTTGTTCTGAATACATCTGAAAA
>NZ_JBALSN010000142.1:0-3769 GCF_036966985.1 Neobacillus drentensis
ATCAAGCATGGGGGGATTCCTTCCTGTGCCGCTTCAATCGGTTTACGCAGCTTCTAAAGCGGCCGTTAAAATGTTAACAGAAGGCCTTCATTTAGAGCTTAGAGATACCAATGTAGGCGTAACTATCGTCTTTCCTGGTGGAGTCGACACGAACATCGTCCAAAATGCTAGAATTGAATTAGAAGGTGCTGATAACCATTCATATAAGATGCTCAGCCCAAATGAAGCTGCTGCGATCATTATTAAAGGAATGGAAAATAAAAAATACCGAGTATTAGCTGGAAATGATGCGAAAATAATGGACTTTTTATATCGTTTAAATCCGAAAAAAGCAACAGACATCATTGCTAAAAAGATAAAAACACATTTGAAATAAGAATAACCTTTTACAAAGTCTCCGGATTCCTTATAAAAGGGGCTCCCCTTTGTTATTGGACAGCCCCTATATTATACGCCGATCATGTGGTTAAAGCACTTACTAGACAACTACTTAGTTTGAACCATGACAATTTCATCAATAATTGGAAGCTCTTTTTTTAATAAAGCTAAGACAGTTTCTTCGATTTTATTATCAATTTCGCAAACCGTTATCGCAGGACCATTAATTTTTGAACGTTCATTAGCCATGCGGGCAATGTTAAACCCTTTTTGATAAAGAATCCCCGATAACTCTGAGATAACCCCTTTTCGGTCGGTATGACGGATCACAAGTGTCGGCCGTTCGCCGGAGAATTTTAACGGATAATCATCCATTTCCTGAACCTCCACCTTGCCTCCACCCAAAGAACTGCCCAACACCTTTATAGTACGTGAAGCCCCTGATAATTCTACAAGAACGGTGTTAGGGTGATAACTTCCAAGCACCCTTTTCGTAAATTCATATTGTAAGCCCTGTTCTTCGGCAATTGCCTTTGCATTTGGAATGCCATCATCTAGAGTCGATAATCCCATAACACCTGCCAACAGCGCTAAGTCTGTTCCGTGTCCCTGATAGGTTTCAGCGAAGGAGCCCATTAATGAGAACCTTACATATAATGGTTTTTCATTCAACAGCTGGTAGGCGATATTCGCAATTCGAACAGCCCCTGCCGTATGCGAACTTGAAGGGCCAACCATTACAGGGCCGATAATTTCATAGGCACTTTGGTATTTTGCTGGACCACAGCTACTAGCTTTTTCACTGAAGATCTGTTCTTTTAATTTCTTTCCTGTTGGAGTTCCAGCAAGACCACCTATCCCCGTTTCTCTCAACGATTCAGGCATTTGCTGTCCTACCTCATGCATCACATGGACTACCTCATCCGGAGGGATGGTGCTGACTATCCCTGCTAACGCCATATCTGCTGCAGCTTGTGCTGTAATCGCATGTAAACCGTTGCGAATGATACACGGGATTTCCACCAGCCCGGCCACTGGGTCACAAACCAGCCCTAGTGAATTTTTCAAGGCGATTCCAACAGCATTTCCAACCTGAGTCGGTGTACCACCAGCCAGCTCAACAAGGGTGCCGGCTGCCATGGCTGTTGCAGATCCGACTTCAGCCTGGCACCCGCCGGCTGCCCCTGAGATTGACGCTTTATTCGCAATAACTAAGCCAAGGGCGGAGGCAGTAAACATGGACTGGACAATTTGCTTACGGGTAAATTTTCCACTGTCAAGGGCATGGACCAGTACAGCCGGCAAGATTCCTGCTGAGCCTGCTGTCGGTGTTGCCACAATCCGCCCCATCGCCGCATTTACCTCTGAAACCGCGAGCGCATTCGCTGCAGCACTTAATGTCGCAGGGTTGACAAAGGTATTCCCATTTTGGGCATATTGGTGAAGGCGGTGCCCGTCCCCGCCTGTCAAACCGGTACGGGACATAACGGGACTCATCGTTCCTTTTCGGACGGCCTCCTCCATCACTGCAAATTGCTCAGTCATTTTTTCAAGTATCGTCTCTCTAGGATCACCCTTCTGTTGTACCTCTGTATATATCATTAAATCCGCAATGGTTGTTTTCTCTTTTTCAGCAACTTCCATTAATTCTCTTAAACTCGTAAAAGTCATATGCTCACTCCCTATAAAGAAAAGGTCCTTATGCCTAAAAGCCATAAGAACCGTCCCTTTGTTTCATTTGTTTCATATTGTTTGATGTACTTTTTGTTTATATTTCGGAGGTGTAAGTTCTTTTGGAATTAGAGACTCATAGGTTTCCCCTTCAAGCCTTTCTGCTAATTCCTTCTTCGCCTTTTCAAGTAATTCCGTGTTATCAAGAGCCGCAATAGCAGTACATGCGATTGCTTTTCCAGCTAATAACATGGCATCATGGGCATAGCTTTCTTTACCTTGTGCCACAGCTTGCCAAGTATGAAACGGTGTACCAAACGCCCAGGTGGAAGTAACACATTGCGCTGTTGGTACATTCCAGCTAACATCGGCAACATCCGTAGAACCTCCCATAAATGTTTCTTTTTCAGAAAATGGGGCGATAAAGTCGGCAATCGGTCGTTCGGCTAATTGAGTAGCTCCCTGTTTTCCAACTTGTAAAGCTGCCGTACGCTTCTCCTCGTCCGTCAACGTTTCATAGATGGTTTTTGCATAGTTTATATCCTGTTCAGTAGCAAGAGGAGCTCCTATTTCTTGCATATATTGGTGCATTACCTTTTCAAGTGTCAGATTAGGAATTAAATTATGGCAGGAACCTTGAATTTCGTAATCTGCCTTTGTTTGCGTCATAAGTGCCGCACCGCGGGCACAGTCTACTACCCTGTCATAAAGCTCTTTTACTTGATATGGTTTCGGTGCCCGGATTAAATAAGTCACTTCCGCCTCAGCTTGAACGACGTTTGGAGCCAATCCCCCTGTATTGGTTACAGCATAATGAATCCGAGCTTCATCAATCGTGTGTTCTCTCATATAATTGACTCCAACGTTCATCAGTTCAACTGCGTCTAAAGCGCTTCTTCCTAAATGTGGTGCTGCACCGGCATGGGCACTTCTCCCTTTAAATTTAAAGTGTGCATGGATGACCGCATTAGCAGTGGAGTTCATAACAGCATTCATGGTGGCAGGATGCCATGAGAAGGCAGCATCAACATCTTTGAAAAAACCGTCTCTTGCCATAAATGTTTTTCCGTATCCACTTTCTTCGGCCGGACAGCCAAAATATTGTACAGTTCCAGTAAGCTTATGTTCCTTCATATAATCCTTAACCGCAATAGCTGCCGCTAACGAACCTACTCCAAGCAAATTATGTCCGCAGCCATGGCCATTTCCATTTTTCATAATGGGCTCAAACTTATGGCTGCTTGCTTGTTGACTTAGTCCTGCCAAAGCATCGTATTCACCGAGAATCGCAATGACCGGATGCCCAGATCCATAGGAGGCGATAAAGCCCGTTTCAAGACCCGCTATTCCCTTTTTTACTTCAAACCCTTCCTCTTCCATTGCTTCACAAAGCAAATCAGCTGAACGGAATTCCTCAAATCTGGTTTCTGCAAACTCCCATATTTGATCACTTAGCTGTGTAAATAAGGTGCGTTTATTATCTATTAAATTTGTAATTTTTTCTGATAGAGCAGTCAATTTTTCCATCTCCTAACTAACGTTTTTTTTGAAAGAAGGAACCTCTTTCTTAGGGCGAATTAAAAATAAAGACCCAGCACACAATAGAGCAAACATAATCAGCATAATAAAAGCAACTGTATAAGAACCGTCAAAAGCATCGACTAAAAATCCTATTAACATGGGAGTAAGTACACCAGCGAATTGTGCACCTGTATTAATA
>NZ_JBALSN010000143.1:0-12424 GCF_036966985.1 Neobacillus drentensis
AGATCTCGATGTCGGTATCGCGGCCCTTGTCATTAACATCGTTTTCATGTTCGTTGTTAGTGCATTTACTAAAACATCAGTAAAAATAAAGACAGAGATGAAGACAAAAGCGGTATAACCGTTATCGAATAGCCAGCCTTTATCAAACGGGTTCACTTTTTAAGTGAAAACAAGATCCTAAAGGTTGAACAAGAGGCGTTTAAAGTTTAGTTTAAAAAACCTAACCACTTATCTCCAACTAACCTACAAAGGATGTTTCTTTGTAGGTTTTTTCAATACCAAAGCAAAATCTATATTGATTATTATTGTTGAGAGGACACGCAATTTTACGTGTCTTTTTTAAGGGGGCATATTGAAAGCACAAATTTTCCATAATTGTGGTTATTCCTTTACATCTTTATATGGGTAAAATTAATTTGCCTGCCGAGGCCCAAGATTTGTTTAAGCTTGATAAATTTAGGAATTATCAGGTAGTTGAGAAGATAACTAGGGTGGTTGGAGATTTTTCGGATTAATTGTGGTGAACCGTATCATAAGTAAATGAGGTTTTTGAGGGAATATAAGAATCTAAACATTGAAAAACATTTAATCTATTTAATCCAGTTTTTAAATTGACTAGCACTGTGAAAGGATGTTGACAGGCTAATAAAGCAAAAAGGCTGACTAAAAAACAGAAATTTCTTTTAGCCAGCCTTTTGGATTATGCAGTTTTGGAAATGATTTGGTTATTTTCTAATAAGGCCCTTGATTTATCATTAGCGGGCTGGTAACCTTTTCAATTAGTTCTTTTATGTATAATTTATTTTAATAAAAGAAAACACAATCCCCGTTACAGTTGAACCAACCCCCAGCGTAATGATCCAAATACTCCGCAATTAAGCATTATAATAGCCCATTTTAAATCTCCGCGGAATAACGCCGTTAGAAAACCAAAGAAGAAAGTAGTCCAACTTAAACCAACTTTAACTTGCTTTGTTAATCCTCCAGAGTTTTTTAGTTCAGCTTTCAAAACCCCCTATGTTAATGTAAAAAATCCAGTAAATAAAAATGAAAAAATTGGGCTGTAAATGAGCCAGATAAATATGAGAAAACCTCATTTAGATTACGAAGAACCATATCATAAGTAAAAGAAAGTTTCTTTGTGTAATTAAAGCCGGCTGCGATCAGCAGTCGGCTTTATATTTATATCCTGTTGCAATTATCGAATCACCGATTTATCGGGAAACGGCATTGTTTTATACTCTCTGCAAACAGGTTTTTAAACAAAACCTTCTAGTACAATTTTACCAATCGTCCTATTGCTCTCCAAAAATTTGTGGGCTTGACGGAGATTTTCTGCTGAGATCGGTCCAAGGACTTCGGCCAGTGTTGTCTTTAATTTTTGATGGTCCACAGCATCAGCAATACAATTAAGCAATAGATGCTGCTCAATCATATCATCTGTTTCGTAAACAGGGCGAGTAAACATAAACTCCCACACGAAGGTGACGCTTTTTTGCTTAAGCAATTTGAGGTCCAGCTGAGAGGTTGGATCATCAATTGCGCACACAACTCCTTGCGGAGAAATAGCTTCGCTAATACCGGCCCAGTGTTTTTCCAAAGCATTCAGGCAAAAAATGTACGGAACGTTTGTAAATCCAATTGCTTGAAGTTGTGGAAGGAGTGGGTCATGGTGATTAATTGTATAGTCCGCGCCCATTGATTTAACCCAGCTAACAGTTTCCGATCGGGAAGCAGTCCCGATTACAGTAAGCCCCGCTTGTTTTGCAAGCTGAGTGGCAATGGAACCTACACCCCCGGCTGCACCAATGATCAGCAGAGCCTTTCCTTTGTTAAGGCCCGGATCTTGGGAAATAGACATTCGGGTAAATAACGCTTCCCAAGCTGTAATGGAGGTTAGGGGAAGAGCTGCGGCTTCCACAAAACTTAAGGAAACAGGTTTGCGCCCAACGATTCGTTCATCGACCAGATGGTATTCACTGTTTCCGCCTTGTCGTGCAATACTGCCAGCATAAAAAACTTCATCTCCCGGACGAAACAATGAACAGTCCGGTCCTGTCTCTTCGACGACTCCTGCTACATCCCAACCTAGAATTTTAGGAACTTCCTCAACTCTTTCCTTAGGAGCTCTTACCTTTGTATCAACAGGGTTGACCGATATGGCCGCAACTTTGACCAAAATGTCACGACCCGTTGCTTTTGGTTTTTCTACAACTACGTCTACCAGGCTTTGGGGATTGTCAATTGGAAGGTAACGAGTTAATCCTACCGCCTTCATTGTATTCATGATGGACCACATCCTTTCCTTATTAGTATACCCGTTATTAGTAATGACTTAAAATAATTACTATTAGCCTATAGTTTCTAAGCATCAGTGAAATTTAGTGTTAATATAGATGTGAATGAGGTGTTAATAGTATGGAAGATATAACATTAAGTTCACTGCTGGACGTCATTGGTGAATTATTTTCGGATGAAATTTCGATTGCTGTTTCTAATACAAAAGAATATATCTACTATCGGCCAAGTAAACGAATGAATTTGAAAATTAGCGCCGGAGATCCTATAAAGGAAGGAACGATTGCCCATGAAGTAATGGTGACGAAGCAAAAGGTCTCAGAGTTTATTAACAGAGATATTTTTGGTATTCCTTATCTTGGAATGGCCAGCAATTCCTGAAACCCCCATAAGTTTTGAGGGAGAAGTTATAATGGATAAAGGACCAAAAAATGATTACAAGTAGATTAGAATTATATAAAATTTGAAAATAAAATAGCTAGACAGAGAGACTTTTAATCATTATATGTCATGTCTAGATTCTTTGTTTATCTGGGAGTACTTGACTCAAGTGGAAATAAAATGGTTGGTTTTACCAGATGTTGATTTGGATTCATGAAAATAATAACAAGTCAAAGATACCAAGTGATGAATAATTATTTGCATATTTTTGGCCATCTCTCCTGTTTCTTAAATTTGGAATCTACGTTATTTTATGTAGATACCGACCCCATCATCTAGATTTTTCTAATTTTTTATAAAGAATTTTTGTGAAAAAAAGCGAAAGAATGGAACCTACTAGTAAAAGTGTCATATCCCACTGGGCGTCCCATATGTCTCCTTGCATACCTAAAAAATCTTTTGTGGCTTTCCCTTCTTTCCCTATTTTTGTACTTGCCCACTCAATGATTTCGTAGAAAGCACCGATTGCTAATGTTATACATAGAGCAATAAAATTTGTCGTTTTACTTTTCAATAAAGCTGTTTTCCTTAATAATATCTCTATTATAACTATGACCATAGCCCCCTTAAGAAAATGACCGAACCGATCATAGTGGTTTCTTTGTAAATCAAAATAATCTTTGATCCATGAAAAGAGAGGAACTTTGGAATAAGAATAATGCCCTCCTATAAACGTTAAAATGACAAGAAGGGTAATAATGACATAGGAAACAGTGGTAAGGCGAAACTGATTGTATTTTGATACCAAGAATATTAAAACTAATACAGAAGGTAAAACCTCCATTAATAAAACCATATAACCTTCCTCAGGTTTAATCAGGGACCAAATAAGAACAAGCATAACAACAAATAACAAGAAAAAATGTATCGAACTACCTTTTTCACGTGCCACTCAAATCACTCCATCAGAAAACAAGATGGATTTAGTATTTGCTAAACATTTAAATAGTATAGTAAGTGGTATAGGTTTAAAATTGTGAAACCTCATTTTGATACATCACGGTGAACCGTACCATAAGTAAATTAGGTTTTTAAGGAAAAAATTACTCTTATAGAATTAAAAAGATGGAAATCAGCTGAACATGGTTTTTGCTGCTCTCATCCATTGATGAAGTAAAATTTCGAAAGTCTAAGCTGATTGTCGCCGGATAAATTTTTCTTTAGTGCGTTATTATAGCCCAAGTAGGATGACTACTGGGCCTAAATCTTTTTATGATTTTTAAAGCTTAAATAGTTAAGTGATATTGATAAGAATTAGGCTGGTAAATCTTTATTTGCTTTTTTCATAGATTGGCTTTTCTATGGATTTCCTACCTAGAGAAATACGTATCTGTGTTTTCCTACCCTTTTTATGATTGCTGGGCAGGTGGAGCCGCCACTGATAACGAATAGCAGACATGCGTAAAGCTATAACAATAAGGACAATCAACGTCAACTGAATGGGGGTGCTCCAACCCAGCCAAATACATATGGCACATAAAATTGTTAAAATCGCATGAATTTCTTCCTTTAAAGCAAGGGGTTTTCGGGCAGCGATGATGTCACGAATCATACCCCCTCCAACGCCGGTAAACATCGACGCCAAGACCATTACGCCCAAATCATTAGAAAAAACCTCTTGGGCTGACAGTGCTCCTTGAAGAGCGAAGGAAGCAAGACCAATGGAATCAAAAAATAAACTCCACCGCTTCCAATGATTAATCCACTTTAGCGGTAATAATACGATGAATGTCAGCGTCATTAAAACCGTTAAAATGATGGAATGGTCCCAAAGCTCTGAAACAGGGACACCTATAATCAAATTTCGTACGAGCCCTCCCCCAAAGGCTGTGGTTAAACCCAATGCGTAAACCCCAACAAAGGAATATTCTACTTCAAGGGCTACAAAAGCCCCGCTTGCTGCATATGAAATAATTCCGATAAAATGAAGGACTATCCAAGACATTCCTTTAAAATACCTCCTGATATATAATTTATTTTCCTAATCTCTTCACACGCAAATACGAAGGTTGGAATATACCTTGCAAGAGAGAAAAACATCATTTTCCATTTTTAAACAAAAAACTCCACCACAAGAAATCGTCTCAACAGACGACATTTTGTGGTGGAGTAATCAATTAGCATTGCCTACTAATAAATCATTCCATTGGGAATAATAAATAGAGTTCTAACAAAAAGTTTTATTAGTGCTCCATCATTAAATTTGTCTAAATTTTGTCCAACTGCATTGATTATACTCCTCTCAAGCAGAAAAACAAGAAAAATTTAGGACTGGTTGAATTTTTTATAGACTTTGTTGTATAGTATCGAGTTGTTAGGAGGAGAGAGCATGGGGAAAAAGGAAACAGCGTTTAATGATATTGTACGGAAAATGCGAAAAGAGATTTTTGGAAAGGGACCGGAGCGAATTTTTACTCACTTCGTGGATAATATGGCTATCACAACCATGTATGGTATCCTAACTCCGACAGAAAAATTTATTGCACAATCCCAAGAGGGTAAAAAAGTAATTCATAGTGCCCGAACCGAAATGATTCGGGATATATATAAGCAGAAAATACCTGAAGGAATGGAGGAAATCGTAGGTTCAAAGCTACTTCATTTATTTTCGGATGCAAAGATTGAAGAGGATATGGCTGTATCAGTTTTTATTTTTGAAAAAACGATTGAGTAATAACCAAGGGGATTTTTTGCAAATAAAACAGAGCATCATTCAAAACGCTGAAAAACAATTATTTTAGATGATACTATTTGTTTAGGGTGTTTATTCTATTAATTTGAAAAACCTCATTTAGATATGTCACGGGGAACCGTATCATAAATAGGTGGGCAATCGAATCATTTAAAAAAGTTAATGCACAAAAAAACTGCAACCCCTTGGTAACTTAAAGGGATTGCAGTTTTTTGTACATAAATTGAGATCCTCAGGATAGCCTGGTGTTGGCCATGTTAGTTTAATATTTTTACTTTTAATTGTTTTATCCCAAAATTAATTGCATCTTGCTCTGAAGGAATAAAGACATCAATTCGATTTCCTTTAATGGCTCCACCAGTATCTCCGGCGGTTGCTTCACCATAGCCTTCTACATAAACTTTACTGCCAAGCGGTATAACATTTGGGTCAACTGCGATGACTTTTGCATTTGGATTTGCTTTTAGGTCTATTCCAGTAGCCGTAGTACCTGAACATCCCTCACACGAAGCCGTATAGGCTGTAGCTTTCACAGTAATTTCACTTGAACTTGTATTACTAGTTGATGCAGCTTCTACCTCAGGTTCACTTTCCTTTGGTGCCTGCGATGCAGGCTTTGCAGATGCTACATGTGCCACCTGCTTGATTGTTTTTTTTGTTACAACCTTAGTAGTAGTATTATTTAAACCTTCATAGATTAATAGATTTAATCCAGGATGGATGAGATCGGTAGTTAATTGGTTCCATTCTTTAAGCTGCGCAACAGTTACATGATAATTCATGGCTATGTCCCATAATGCGTCACCTTTTTTAACAGTATAATGTTTTTCTGGAGCAATGGTTAAAACATCCCCAGGGTGAATAAGATCAGTAGTAAGATGATTCAACTTTTGGATATTTTCTAAAGATGTATTATTTGCGCGTGATAGTTCCCAAAGGGTATCCCCTTTTTGTACAGTAATAGTTGCAGCTTGTACATTAGCACTTACAGTTACTGAGAGTACAGCAACTGCTAAAATTGATAGAATTCTTTTAAGCATTCTTTTACCCTCCATGTTCTTTGGTTGCTAAATTTTCTAAATAGTAACATAGAATTTTCTGAGAAAAAGAACAGGGAGATGATAAATCGATTACATCCGTGGCATTTATATTGCAATAATACTTATAAATAAACGAAAAATCAGAAAATGTTTTTTCTAAAAGCCCCATTCAAAGTAAAAAGCCCGGTAGATTCCAATTAATATTTCTTTAAATTACACGATTCAATCTCCTTCATTTCATGGCATTCTATTCCATAAAAGATTGTTTCTGGTTTCATTAAAAAGCTGTAATATACAAAGGTATGAATCATATTTGTATGTTACAGCAAGTCAATTACGCTCCATTTAGGTATAATGGATAAACAAGCCATGGTGTAAAACTAGCAATAGATAAATGGCAAGTTCGCCAAAGAAAGGTATCCTTTTATGTCAAAATCTAAAAAATCCATCTTGAAACCACTTATTTTGTCAATCCTATTGTTCCTTATTATTCTAGTTGTTGTTATTTATGTTTTTGATAAGGACGGGGACGGGAAACAGTCCACAACGGAGAACCCACAACAATCCGTTGAACCTTCACCCAATACTCCAGCAGAATTAGATGAAAGTAAAAATCAGAAACTGCATGACTATATTAATGAACTTTTTTCCTTGGCAAAGGAAGGAAAAGTGGTCGGTATCCCTTTCGATTCGGGTAAGGCTAAGAAGCAGGAAGTGCATAATAAATGGGGAGAACCGAACCAAACAACAGAAACTGCAAGTGGTAGATACGAAGAATATGAGAATCGACATGCCGTCATTGGATATCTGGGTGAAGTTGTCTCGGATATCAGATCATATGATCCTAAATTACAAAAAATCCGGCAAAATGAAATCAAATTAACGTGCGGAGAACCTGATGAGATACGGTACTTCAAAGATGAAACTCATGACCAAATCATTCTGGTTTATCAGGTTAACCCTTTAACAGAATTAAAGTGGATCTTACCAAAACCAACCGAGCAGGAGCCGAATCCAAAAGTGGACCATATTTCAGTCTATACACAAGTAAAAAATCAAGCCGAGCAATCTACTCCACCTGACCAGCAAAAGACCATAGCTGACATGAGTTTAGATGAGAAAATTGGGCAAATGATTTTCGCAGGTATAACTGGCACTATCATGGATACAAATACAAAAAGTTTATTAACGAAATACAAGGTTGGCGGGATTATTTTTTACAAGGATAATTTAATAGACCCAACACAAGCCGTGCAGCTTTTGAATCAAATGAAGTCTGAAAATGACCAGAAGGTGCCGCTTCTATTAGGAGTGGATCAAGAAGGTGGGCGTGTTACCAGGCTCCCTGGTGGATTGATTAATTTTCCAACCAATAAAGAAATTGGGGTAATTAATAATTCTCAGTTTTCCTATCAGGTGGGGACGATGTTAGGGAAGGAATTAAAAGAATTTGGTTTCAATCTTGATTTTGCTCCTGTGCTGGACATCAACAGCAATCCAAAAAACCCGGTTATAGGGGATCGATCATATGGGAATAATTCTGAAATTGTTAGTAAGCTTGGTATTCAAACCTTTAAAGGTATACAGTCGCAAAACATTATCCCAACGATTAAGCATTTTCCAGGTCATGGAGATACGTCTGTTGACTCCCATCTGGAGCTGCCAATTGTGAATAAAAGCCTTCAGCAACTAAAAGAGCTCGAATTAATCCCGTTTGAGCAGGCAATCAATAGCGGTGCTGATGTTGTTATGGTTGCCCATATCTTATTGCCCAAACTGGATGCTGATTTTCCATCTTCCATGTCCAAAAATATAATAACAGGGATGTTGAGGCAACAGTTAGACTATAAGGGTGTTGTAATAACGGATGACATGACGATGAAGGCGATTATCGACCATTATACGATTGGCAGGGCTGCCGTTGAATCAGTCAAGGCTGGCAGCGATATTATTTTAGTTGGACATGGTTATAACAATATAGTGGAAACCATTTCTTCTTTAAAAATCGCTGTCCAAAAAGGGGAAATTACTGAACAAAGAATAAATGAAAGTGTAAGTAGAATTTTGAAGTTAAAAAAGAAATATGAAATAAATAATGCAAAAGTGAAAAATGCGAATATAGATGAAGTAAACCAATCAATAAAAAAACTCCTGGATGAGTATTCAAAATAATTGTTAGTATATTTCAACCAGGCAAAAAAACACCGTTTGGATTAGCATAGGTCCAAACGGTGTAACTATATTAAAAGAGTTTAAGAGCAATGATTTAGTTATGCACCTTTTTTATGATTTATTTGGACATACTTTGATCGATTAAACAGATACTCTTTTATTGAATTCGTTTGATGTTTCGCTTTTGCGACAAAGAACGGATTCAAAATAATAATCGTTAATAAGTTTGCTGTTAATCCCCAAAATCCTTCATAAATTCCATGTGCGCTGTTTGTTGCGTAAACTGTAAAGGTTGTTGTTAATCCGACAAGCAATCCAATCGTTGTGGCCTGTTTCGTTTGATTTTTCCAGAATAAGCTGACAACAATGGCTGGGAAAATTTGAACCATACCTGACACACCTAAAAGCTGCAATGATACGAGTGCCGTAGGGAATAGTAAGCCAAATAATAAGGCAAGACCAATGACAACGAAGACCATCGAACGTGTGACGAGTGTTAATTTGGCGCCTTTTACGTTCGGATTGATTAAATCACGATAGATATTGTTGGCAAATAAGTTGGATGCACCGATGGCCATAATTGAGCATGGAATTAACGATGCTAAGGCAATCGTCGAATAAGCTAACCCTTGTCCGATACCACCGTATGAAACTTGAATCAGATTTAAAAAGGCAAACCTTGGATTGCTTCCTTCCGGTAACACATGGAATGCTACAAAGCCAAGGAAAATAACCAGGATTAATACGATATTATATAAAGGCAGGAATATCGCATTTTTTCGAACGGCATCCGCACTTTTTGCGGTAAATACGCCTGTTGCCCCGTGGGCCCACATAAATAATGCCAAAGCCGAAATAAGCGATGCTGTCATAAACCAAGGAATACCTTTCGGGCCGGATGTTGGAATCGTCAATAGTTGTGGTGATTCCTTGACGAAGGTATCAATCATCGGACTCCAGCCGCCAAAATGGATAATCGGCAGAGAAACGACAAGGAATAACATAATTGCCCAGACGAGAACATCCTTAATGATGGCTGTATAGGTTGGGCCTTTGATTCCGCTAAAGAACGTAAACAGGGCGACAAGCAGGAAGGATGTAATCACGACTACCTTGACATTGATATAGCCTGTTCCAGCTACTTGAAGCGTATCTTGAATGCCGGCTAACTGCAGATCAATATATGGGATCAGCATTAGTACGCCGACAATAGCAATTATAGAAGATAGAAGTTTACTGCCAAAACGTTCTCGCGCATAATCCGCTAATGTGGTCAGCTTGAATTTATTCGCTACTTTCCATAGTTTAGGAAGGTAAAAGTAAGAAACAAAATAAGCGATGATACAGTAAGGAATCGCAAAGAAGGCCAGACTTCCTCCTGCATAAGCTGTACTTGTTAGTCCTAAAAAGGTATAAGCTGTATATAAATCTGCTCCTACTAAAAACCAAACCAGCAGTCCGCCGAAGCGTCTGCCGCCAACCGACCATTCCTCTACTGAACTTCGCGACGATTTATTTCGTCCTGCTATAAATCCAATTAAAACAACGGTTATGACAATGAATGCTGTGATTAACAAAGCTGTTAAATTTCCCTGTTGCATTAGTCAAGACTCCCTTCTGATTTATCGAGTTGATAGATCCCTAATGTGCATAACGGTGTTAGGATGATCCATAAAAATAGCCAAAATTGAAGAAAAGGTAATCCTAAAATAATTGGGTCAATTCGATTGACGAAGGGCAGTACAACTAACTGCGAAAGTAATGGGAGTATGATTAGTAATGATTTCATGAATTTTTTGCCCATGTAAGAACCTCCTGTTTGATCATAGTTGAGCAATATTAATAAAATAATATTGTTCCACCAATAGTATTGTTGGATAATTTTTTATGTTCGTAATAGTAACAAATTTGGTAAGAGATTACAAGAGAATTATTTAATAATTTATAAAATTCGAATTAACAAACTATTATTTTAATGAATGGTTAGGAAAATCCTCTACTCACTTGTGTTGATTCTTTCAAAATATTTACTTTCAACCATTACCATACTATCATTTAATTGCAAAACGAATTCTTCTTCATGACAGGAGTAGTGGAAATGTTGATAGTTGATTTTATAGTTGATGTAATTGGTGATTTGATTGGTTGTCTAATCGAGGCAGTAATCCCTACTCCGAAGTCTAAATTAGAAAAAAACATCGATGAATTAAAGGAAGAAGAATGGTTTGCCGATTTGGATCAAGATGTTCGATATAATTACATTATTTGGCACAACAATAAAGTAAAACGTTTTTTGAAAAAGCCTGAAAATGTTAAGATTCTTAAAAGTAGTGAATGGGAGCGGGAAAAATTTATTGCGCTTGTTATTAAGGAGCATAAAAGATTTGTGCGGATACGCTGAATTTAATTCCAGGCTGTCATACTTAGATGCTAGAGGAAATAATTAAATATCATTGTAATTGAATAAATATGATCGTCTTTATTCGTTACAATGCAAATAAGATATGAAGAACATAGGTATATTTGAGAAATTTAAATCTATTATGGGATAGGAAGGAGTGCAGAATGGAAGAAAAGAAGGTTACGTGGTTAGAGCTATTTTATGATTTATTATTTGTGGCGGCTGTTGCGGCTGCAACCCATGTTTTACTTCATGTTGAAGATGGATATATCCATACAGAGTTTTTATTTAAGTTTGTGTTAATTTTTATTCCTATCTGGTGGGCTTGGGTAGGGCAAACCTTGTTCGTAAACCGGTTTGGACAAGATTTATTTCACCAGCGATTATTTTTGATAGTACAGATGTTCTTTGTCCTTATAATGACATCAAGCTTATCAGTTGATTTTGATCAATATTATCTTTCCTTTTTAATTGGATATATTGGCTTAAGGGCAATGACAGCAACCCAATATCTTATTGTACAGCGTATAGAAGAGGGATTGCGAAAAATAGCAGCCCGATATTTGGGAAGGTATTTTTGGATTGGAATCATTATATCACTACTCTCCCTCCTTTTTGATTCTTGGCTTCGTTATGCTGTGTTATATGCGGGTATCATTATCGATATTATGGTTCCAATATCTGGACGGAAGTATTTAGTAAAGGTACCCACAAATACGGCGCACTTATTAGAGCGATTTGGTCTTTTTACCATTATTCTCTTTGGTGAAGCACTTGTCAGCACCCTTGCGGTTATTCAACCTAAACAAGGAAATTGGAATTCAATAGGTTTTTCGGCCATATCATTTTTCCTAATAATCGCGATGTGGTGGCAGTATTTCGATAATGTGGAGAAGAAAGTTAACAAATCGATACAAACGATCGGCCAAACCATTATTTACGGTCACCTGTTTATTTTAATGTCTTTGAGCATGATAGCAGCGTCGATTAGACTATTGTTTTTACAAGAAGTCAATTATTCATTTATTCTGTATTTCGTTTTTTGCTCTGTTTTGCTCTATTTCTTGTCAACTACTTTTGTTTTCCACCAATATAGACATAAGCACCACAGATTGAAAATTTATCATTTAGGGTTATTTTTGGGGATTTTAGTAGTCTTTTTTATTATTAATTTAATAGTAGTAGTACCATATATAGTGGTAATAGGGGAATTAACCCTGTTCTTTGTCATCTATGCCAAATTAACAACCACTTAAATTAATTAATTTTATCGGTTGGGAATCATGTTAAGCACTCGATCAGATAAATAAACTGAAAAATTCCGCTTAATTAGTAATTATCATTAAAAATAGCTTAAATAGACGGAGAAATTCCGCCTAT
>NZ_JBALSN010000143.1:12452-38734 GCF_036966985.1 Neobacillus drentensis
CGAAACGAGCTCCATTCTGCATTTAACCGGAAAATCTCCGCTTATTTTACTTTCGCTGGTTACTTAATTAAGGACAAGAATTCTTATTTAAAAGGAAGTGAGATGGGACGGGTTTTTGAATATTTGAAGGTTGCTTTGAAACCTCATTTTGATGCGTTACGGTGAACCATATCATAATTAAAAGGGGTTAACTATTTTAAACAATTACTTTCGATCTTTAGGCAATAATGTTACACAAAAACCTTCCCGATCAATGATACAATTAGGAAGGTTTTTTATTAACATTAATAATGTTGCGTGCTTCTTTTATTGCCTCTTTGTAATTCAATTTCATTTTTTAAGCCTGTTAACAATGAGTAGCACATCACGAGCATGATAATGGCAAATGGGAGTGCGGCGGCGATGGAAGCGGTCTGCAATACCTCTAAACCACCGGCGATCAGCAAAACAGCCGATAAAGCAGACTGGATGATACCCCATGTCATTTTTATTTTGTTAGAAGGATTAAGCGTTCCGCCTTCACTTAGCATCCCCAATACAAAGGTTGCGGTATCGGCAACAGTAATATAATAAATAGCTATCACCGCAAAACCTAAAATGCTTAATAGGGTGCTTAATGGAAGGTGGTCGAAGAATATAAATATAGACAAGTTTATATTTTCGGCGATATGTTTTGCCAAATCGTGGTTTCCGGGATTTTGAACAAGGTCAAGTGCTGAACCCCCAAACACGGACATCCAAAGACAGGTTCCAAGTGTGGGAACAATCAATACACCAACCACAAACTCCTTTACTGTCCCCCCTCTTGAAACCCGGGCAATGAACATGCCGACGAATGGCGCCCATGCAATCCACCAAGCCCAATAAAACAAAGTCCAGGAAGCAATCCATTTCTCCCCTTTTCCAAAAGGGCTTATTCGTAAACTCATGTGTAAAAAGTCACTTAGATACAGTCCTGTTGTATTGAAAAACACTTTAATAACGGTTAACGCCGGACCGACAATCATAATCAGTACAAGGATTGCCACTGAAAAGATGATTGCTGCGTTGGATAAGTACTTTATTCCTCTTTCCAAGCCTGTATTAAGGGAAATAATAAATAGAACTGTTGCGACCACAATGACAATCAGCTGGATCAATAACGTATTAGGAATGCCGAATATGTCATGCATACCTGCAGTAACCTGCATGGCCCCAAGCCCCAAAGAGGTGGCAATACCGAAGACTGTTGCAAAGATGGACAGAATATCAATCGTTTTGCCAATCGGGCCGTAAATCCTTTCTCCCAAAATGGGATGGAACGCGGAACTAATAGCTGCAGGAAGCCTTTTATTATATTGAAAAAAAGCAAGGGCTAACCCAATAACAGTGTAGATTGCCCATGGGTGCAGGCCCCAATGAAAAAATGTATATTTCATTGCAGTGTTAGCTGCATCAATCGTATAAGCTTTTCCGTACGGTGGGGCTATATAATGGGTTACTGGTTCGGCGACGCTCCAGTACACAATCCCAACACCCATACCTGCACCAAACAGCATGGCCAGCCACGAAGCAGTGGAGAAATCAGGCGTGTCAGTTTTCCTGCCGAGTCGGATATTTCCATACTTTGAGAACAATAAGTATATTGAAAAGAAGACGAAGAATAGAGTAGTACCGAGATAGACCCAACCAAGATAATCAATGGAGCCATTATAAACGGCATTGGTGACTTTGGTAAGATTCTCTGTAAAAAGAACGCCCCAGACAATAAATATGAGGGTCAGTAATAGAGAGATAATGAATACACTATTTTCTTTAATTTTATCCATGGAAACCTCCTGGGTACTAAAAAATACTAATGTTAGTTATTAAATGGATTGTATTGAAATTCCCACTTATCCGTATCCATCAACTCTTCATGCGGCACCTCTAGACCGCCTCCAAGATAAATAGTTTGTCCTTTAATGGCAACCACCATCGCTTCGATTAACACATCACTATCCTTCTTTTTATAAATGTCTCCTAGCTGAGTAGATAACTCGCCGTATGGATGAACAATTTGCGGCCCAGCATCATCAACGTTTTCTTCAATATTTACCATGTCTTTATAATCGATAGGATGACTGTCAGGAGCACGGCCAGGTACCATCAATAAATATTCGGAATGCTTGATACCATCCAAATCGCTTGTAATGACCCCTTTTTTATCAACCGTTTCAACCACTTCAATTTCATTTAAGGAATAGTGATCCAAGGTATCTGGGGCCGGATTGTTAATGAAAATCAAATCTCCCGCTACTGGTTTTTGATTATTCCTAAGCGTATATACCTTATGATTATAAATAAAACTGTCATTTTCCCTTGGAATGTATTTTTCCACACTCGCTGCATTGGTTATATGCTGTGTTGAATCCCTTAGCTTGATCAGATGAACGGAGAGTTTATACATTGGTTTAACTCCATACACCTTGTGTAACTCATTGTTATAGTAAACAAATTGCCCTTTTCTGACTTGATACAGCTTCATTACTAATTCTCCCTTCAATCATAGGTGGAGTAGTATTCATAACAACTTGGAATTTTGATGCAACACTGTCATCTTTAGGATGCCTTTTTTCTAGAAAAACATGAAGTTGAAGTTTTTAGTTAGATATAAATCAATATGTCTCTTTAGAAGTGAACTCGCCAATTCCCTTTAATTCATAATCAAAAAATTTCAGAATTAATTCATTTTCAGTTTCAATAGCGTAATATGGATCAATACCGGCTTTTCCGCCTTGCAGCATATTTGCAAGTAGTGGAGAAAATAGCGGTAAATCGGTCAAGCTTAAATGTTTTGCCCCTTTGAAATGAGTAGTATAGGCATCTTTGAAGTTTTCATTATTAAGTTTGTTCGCAACATAGGTAGAGTTACTGTCGAGCTGCCCCCAAACATCATCAGAATAAATGTTAAGGAGTGGGGTGGTAAAGGCTTCATCTCTAGCCACATAATCATCCATCTCTTTTTTATAAACAAGATCACTAAAGAACGGGGCATCAATATTTACAACTGCATCTATATCCTTACGTTCTCTGCCCAGCCAAACACTTGCCGCACCGCCCATGGAATGCCCGAACACACCAATTTTCTCTGTATTGATCTGTTGATAAACGGGGTTATTGTCACTTTTGGCTTTTTTAAGAATCGTATCAATGACAAAATTCATATCGTCTGTTCGCAGTTTCATCCATTTTTGAATGAGCTCATATTCTTCTTCCTTCGTGTAAAATCCCTCTTTATTGAGATTTTCGATTTCGTGGTTATAATCTGAATTGATCAAGACCTTAGTTCCATCCTCTGATGCCGTAAAAAAGGAGTGATAGGGATGGTCGATGGAAACGACTACATAACCGTGGCTTGCTAGCTCAGTGTAGGTAGAGGTATTGCTTGCTTTAATACCGTATGCCCCATGTGAGAACACCAAAAGAGGGTATGTTTCCTTTACATTTTTGGGATACCAGAATTCCACATTAACAAATCTGTTGTCCCCTTTGTCAGTAAATTCCTCGATCCGGTTTTTGTCAATATATGTGTAAGTAGCGGTTGCGACTTCATATTTTCCTGTCACTTTTGGTGATGTATGCTGTGGGAAAACTACTGTGGGTGCAAATGAAAAAACAAATACCAATGTCATCATCATCGTTTTCCACACTATAGAAGAAGTTTTATATTTTTGGTTCTTCGTTTTGTTGCGGATCAGAGAAATCGATCCCTTTAAGGCTAATACTAAAAGCAGTATTGCAAGCATGGCCCAGCGAAGACTTAACACAATCACCGATGAAAGCGTTAGAATTACAAAGGCTATAAATAACGGGAGCTGATTCTTTGGTAATTCCGCTAGTAATTAACTCAATTCCAAGCATTTTGGCTGTTTCAAAACAAAGACGGGTCCATCTTGGATATCGAACTGGATCACCAAGTGAACATGAATAGGAATAGACACTTAATCCATGACTCTTCCAAATTTTCTGTAATTCCTCTGCAAAAAAAGGAGTCATAAATTTAGGAAAGGAATGTCCCATCCAGAGTTCGATATCCTGAAACCCCGCACCTTGAATATCCCCGCAAATACGGTCAAATTCAGCTAGGCTAAAGGTCTCAATTACTTTCCGTTCAGCTTCTCCCCACAAATCCATACTAGTCTGGTAGTTAGTTGCACGGGCAAAATAGTTTGCCGTTTGAAAGCCAATTATCATCATGAACACTCCTATTCTATTGCTAGTTCACAAGCTACTTATACAGAGAATCCTCCGGCTGTTACAATTCGATGATACGTATTTCGGCCTAAAGCACCTTCAGGCATTTTCCATGGTGCATCAAAGAAAAGGCGCTCCTCTTCTATTTCTTCGATTCTATTAATGCTTCCATCAAGCCAAGTCTGCAGGCGATACTCCACCGTTTCTAATCGAGACAAGATCCCGCCGTAACGAATATCGATAATTTCCCAGCCAAAAGGCTTCAAGCTTGAAAGCCATAAAGAACGGTGCAGTTTGCGGAGTTCATCCACCATGCTTCTTAATAATGGAAGCTGGTCCTTTAATTGCGTTAACTCTTGATTATCCTGTCGATCGTAAGCGGCTTTTAAATGGATGCCAAACTCTGCTTTTATACTTAGAACACGGGCCAGTTGGGTATAAAATGAAAACATCTCTAACCAATTTTTATTCCGTTCTTTCGCTTTTTCCATGCGTGCAGCTAAGGTTAAATAATGCTCGGATAATGGCAATGTACGAATATTTTCATCATATAAACCGAGTAAAATATCCTGCCATAGTAAAAATTTGGATGGATGTGATTCATGAAGGTTATCTTTTGAAACTCCAGGGGTCTCATCAAACTCATTTAGGGCAAGGAAGTCTTCCCAATCTCCACCGGTACAAAATGTAAATCGTTTTGATAATCTTTTTTGACTCAAATCCCTTTCATATCCATGTTCAGCAAATAACTGCAGCCCTGCTAATCCAGCAAAGGGATGCGTTTCTGTCCCGTTGTCGCCCCACATGGTAGCGAATACCTCAGTGATTCCTTCTTTCTTACAAGCTTCCAAAGCAGCATTTGTAGTCGCAATTGTTTTTCCATAGTTCGGGGCAATACCATTCCATGTCCATACGCCGCCAGCAAAGATTGGCTCAGATCCAAATTCTTTATGCTTTTGCAAAAATGTTCGGTAAAACTCCTCATCTGTATGATAATAATCCCAATAAACCATCTGGACATCTTTCGGCATGGAATCAATGACTTCTGCTGGTATATGGGCATTTAGGTCGTAATAATTACCTGTTTTCGAGCCAAGTCGAAAATACATATCACTCCAAATCATCGGTTTTAATGACAACTTATCAGCAAGCGCCACAACCTTATGCAGATGTTCATTCATAATCGAAAAACGCTTTTGGTAGCCATGCTGCTCCAAATATTTTCCTAAGCCAAGCTGATGGGCTTCATCCATACCAATATGAATCCGATTGCTTCGAAACGGCTTGGATGCTGCCTTTAATAATTTTTCAATAAATTCATAGGTTTCTTCATCACCCACTAATAAAATATCGGCAGTATCTTTTATGTTAGCTGCATAATTCCATTTCAATGCCTCAGTTAAATGGGCAAGAGTTTGGATACAAGGGATCATTTCAATTCCAAAATGATGGGCATAGTCATCACATTCACGTAATTCCTGCTCACTATATCTCCCACGCATATATCCGAAATAGGGATACTCTTCAACTGTAAAGGTATCCTCTGTATACATCATCACGACATTAAGCCCCATTAACGCCATTTTCCGGAGGAGATTTTGAATTCCATCTACGGTCATAACCGCATTACGAGAAACATCCACCATCACACCATTGGTTTTAAATTGCGGGTCTTCACTTACCTGGAACACGTTGCTTTCCTCAAACTCTTGGATCCATAATCCTACTGCGCGGAAAAAGTGAAACTTCTCTTCAAAGAAAATTTCCCCGCGTTCAGGATTGCAGTTAACTTTTAACGGACCAGCCATTTGTTTCACATGAATAGGAAACCCTTGTTCACTTTGTTCAATCTTAAGCTCGTGACAAATAATTGATAATCCCTCTTCAAGGCCTTGGATATCGCCATAAAAGTGCATATTCATAGGGAATCTACACCTCGAACCAATAGTTTTGATTCAATTTGCTGTACCAATAATAGCTATCTTTCTTTGTTCTTTTTAATGTTTGGTAGTCCACATGAACAAGTCCGAAACGCATGCTATAGCCGTATGACCATTCATAATTATCCATCAACGACCAAATACAGTAGCCCTTTAAATTAACACCGGAGTTAAGCGCACGACTAATTTGCGTTAGATGCTGTTTCAAATATTTGATCCGTTTATCATCGTGAACACGTCCATCTACCGGTTCTTGATTGTACGTTGCTCCATTTTCGGTAATGTAGATTGGGACATCCCCATATTTATTTTTAATATCCATTAGGACTTTATAGAAACCCTCTGGATAGATGGTGAAATCAATGTCCGTGTGATCAAATCCAATATCAATGTGTTCACAATCAAACGTTCCCTGACCTTCTTTATATCTAGAGACCGTTCCCGTATAATAATTGATTCCTAGGATATCGATAGGCTGATTAATGAGTTCCATATCGCCTTCTTCGATGTTTACTTTTGCTCCTTTTGCTGCAAACCAATCAACTAATATTTGTGGATAGCTGCCTTTAAAGACAGGATCGAAAAACCATTCCGTAAACCAAGCAGCGATTCGCTTGCAAGCCTCAATGTCTTCTGGGCGATTACTAAATGGTTCATACCAAGTAACATTTGGCGCAAAACCGATCTCTCCAGGAATTCCAAGCTCTTTAAAACGCTTAACCGTTTTTCCGTGGGCAAGTAATAAGTGATGTGCTACATCAAGGGCTGATTGGAGATTTTTTTCTCCTGGTGCTTGTTCTCCAACGAAATATCCTAAGAATGAAACACACCAAGGCTCATTGATAGTTAACCATGATTTGATTTTTCCAGAAAACTCATGAAACAATAATTCCGAGTACTCCACAAATGCCTCGATCGTTTGGCGATTCTTCCAGCCGCCTTCATCTTGAAGCGCTTGCGGCAAGTCCCAATGATAAATGGTACATAGAGGTTCAATTCCATTTTCTAACAACTTATCAACAAATGTATGATAGTGCTCCAGACCTTTTTGATTTACTTCTCCTCTGCCATTCGGAAAAATTCTTGGCCAGGCGATCGAGAAGCGGTATGTATTTACACCTAATTCTTTTAATAAGGCGATATCTTCATCGATGCGATGGTAACTATCACAAGCGATATCGCCATTGTCTCCGTTTCTGACTTTTCCTGGAATCCGACTAAAGGTATCCCAGATAGACATACCTCTGCCGTCTTCATTATAGGCACCTTCTATTTGATAGGCCGCAGTAGAAACCCCAAAGCGGAAATCTTTTGGAAATGTAATAATTGACACGATTGTTAACCCCTTTCGATAGTTATTTTTCGTAGAATCGTTTCGTTGTTGACACCAATATCTGTATGGACTATATATGGTTGTGGTTTTAAAGCAGCTTTTTTACTCTCAAGCCAATCTTTCCAAACCCTTTTATCCTTATGAAGGTTAAGGGCACATAATCGCTTTAATTCTGAATGAGCCTGCTTACTAAGCAAGGAACGGACATCATCGAGATAATTGATTAAAATTTCATACCCTTGTGCACTTCCGCACCGTGCCAAGGCTCTACCGATGGCTAGTTCAAGAAGGGCGCGCCTTTCAAGGAAAAAATCTGCTTGATGGCCAGCATAACACTGTTGATTGTTGACAGATGGGATGCGCAGTAATTGCTTTAACACTGGAACCGCATCCACATCACCTAATCTCTCAGCACCAACGCAAACAGCATGGATATAATAAAAAATCCCCCACATCGTATCTTTAAAATCTTCTTCTGTTGGGTGCAGTAAATCAGCGATCCTCTGCCATACATTAATACTGCGTTTATCTCTGGTAAGTCCTAATGAGTAGAGCAAATAACAGGTATCTGACATGGCTCCGTGGTCAGGCGGTATCGTTACATATAAAATATCCGCTGTCCGTTTCGGCAGCTGTTCTCCCTGAAGCATGGCCATGATTTCAAAAATCAAGGTTGGTACACCCATTTTTGACCCACACATCGCCAATGCTTGTGCGATTCGTACCTTACGGATTCCGTCTTCGACTGCGTATGCTTGTTCGAGAAAAGGGATGATTCTCTCTCCCGCCGTACAGATTTCAACAAACGGTATCCTCTTTTGATAGATTTCATTCATCCGCATATTAGAGTATTCGTACAGAGGCTCATTCACCTCAATCGAATCAACTAATCTCTTTAATTCTTCATCTGTGTATAGAATAGACTCCATTTTTCTCTCTAAAATACTTTCAGGCATTAAGCCTTCTTTCACGACTCTTTCTTGTAAAAGCCGGTAATCTATTTGTCTAGGATACTGTTTTTCTTTCACAGCCATCACAGCGGCAAGGGCTGCAATGCCCCCCAAGTTTTCTAAATCCGATTGCATTCGAATAGCTGGAAGGGCATCATGTGTTGCCGAAACTGCCTTTCCAACTACTAAGATTCCCTCAAGACCTTTTGGGAGTAGCATTCGATAGGGGATTTCTATTTCAAGGTTTGGCGGGATTAGGCCGGTATTTAACCAGTTAGCCTCACTAATTCCCTTCATATCATGATTGCTAAAATGAATATTAATACAATCCGTCCAGCTTCGCTGCAACAATTGATCGCTCATGTTCATGACCACATCACCAATGATATGACGGCTTTCACGGGGAGCTACATAAATGCCGTGGTCATGGCAGCTATCAACGTCAGCACTCCATCTTCTTCTCCCAGCAAGGATTGCCCTAGTATAGTCTTGAACATCCGACACATTCACCATACTCGTGAAGTTATTTTGTAATTTACCTGGCTCTTTATATTGCGCAAGTGAATACCACATCACCACATGGTCACGAACGGAACCATATTCAAATTCCGCTCCCGCAAATGCTGCAAGATCGCCATCACCAGTAGCATCAATCACACAGTCCGACCAAACTGTGCCTGCCCCCCATTTCGTGGCCACAAGGCTGCCGCATACCTTAGTTCCTTTTGTGATTGCACCAAACGTAATCGTATTAAACAACAATTCAATTCCTAATCGATCAGCCGTTTCTAATAAGGCAAACTTTTTCGCTTCAATATTCCACTTATGTCCTTTGTACCTAATTCGTTTCTGGACATCATGGACAAGTTTCGTAATTCTCTCAGCATATCCATGGCGCTTCCCAAACCAATAACTGTCCACTCCGCCAAAAGTACCCGTTCCACCAAGTCCTGGGTTCAGGTCAACAAGGATTGTATTGATACCCTCTTCTGCGGATACAATCGCTGCTGATGCTCCACTTGAACCGCCTCCGGCAACAAGCACACCTGCTGATTTAGAATAGAATATTTCCTGAGTTGGTACAAACTGATAATCAACATTGCGATCCAATAAATCAACAGGGATTCTCATTTCAAAACAGACATTCTCATTTGAAATCTGAGCATTAGTTTGCCTTGAACTCTCCTGTTTTAAAGTAAGATCAGTTACTAATTCTGCAAATTGTTCTCCTAATGCAGTTGCTTTGACGGGGTCAAGCCAGTCAGAATTACCATTGTCATAAAGATCTTGATAAAAACTCCACGTATTTGGATAGTTAACTGCTAATCTATCAAGTTGAATTTGTGGGTGAATTTTTTGATTCTCTTCATTTTCTTGAAACGGCCCTTTTAATTCATAAGAACTGGCACATAACAATGCTTTATTGAAGGCAGGAACGTGGTTAATCAAATATTCCGCAAGAGCAATTCCTGCCTTTTGTGCTGTCAATTCTCGCTGTTGATTGGCTTCTAAACGGTTCTCCGCATGTAACAACATTTGATATTCAACATAGAAATGTCCATTCCCATGATAGCCGTTGTAAAGGTAAATCTTGTTCTCTTTTATCCCTAATTGTGTTGGTACTAATAAGTCTAATTGGTCAATCCCTTGAACGTTAGTAAACTCTAAAACTCGTCTAAAGTAAGCTTTTTTACCCTTCTCTGCTAATTTCCATGCTTCAGCGCTAAAAAAGGTCGTGATAGCTGTTTCAGTAGCATCAACAATTCCTTTGCATCGAATCAATTGTCGTCCTGATTTATTGGCAATAATCAAACCATTATAATTGTCAGCCATGCTGGTGATCCCAATCGGGAGCGAGGCATACAATAATTGGATTCCCGCAGCAAGCAATTCTTCTTCCAACTGTAATTTCAATCGATCAACATGAAAGACGATCGATTGAGACTTTCCCTTGCTAATAGTTTTTCCACAAGCGATTACACAAGCTTGCATTAGTCTAGGCATTGTTGCTTGTTCAGGTGTAATCCAAGGACTAAGATTAGCTGTTAATTCAATTCCTAAATAGGTTCTAGATTCAACCACCATTACCCGTTTACCCTGATGAGCAAATTGTAGGGCACTTGCTAAACCAGCGAAGGTACCCCCAATTATGACGACATCCACGTCCGCCAAAATAGGGATTTCTTGAGCAGGCAATCGATGATTAGTCACAATGATAGCCCCCTTACATTAGTACACTTTTTTTATCTCAAGAAGCACTTCACCTTCAACATCTTGGCAATCAATGGTAAACAGATGTTCGTTTTTAGGATCTTGGTGAATTAATACCAATTCACCATTAACCATTGCTTTGACAGGTTTTCCTTCCGACAAGAAAGCAAAAACTCCACCTTCTCTTAAGGTTACTTTCAATTCCTTTTCCATGTTCCAAACCTTTACAATCCCATCATTGCAAATGAGCTTATTTAAAAGACCGATTGGCGTAAATTGCTTTTGAACTGGAATTATTAAATACAGGGAAGCCCCGTTTTCTCCGATTTCAATATTGATTCGTTCTTGTTTGTTTACAACCGAGTAGTTCTTCGTTAATACGTCAAAAATAACAAACGTTTCACCCACTAAACTTGGTACATCATTTGGACCGACAGATCCTTGTACTGATCCAGTTTCTTCATTAATATTAAACGCAGCCACCACTCCGGCCCCTTTACATTGGTTCCAAATCTTTAACGGCATTTTTGTTTTTGTTGGATCAATAAAGAGGCAATCTTGAGTTGGTACTCCAGGTTGTTCACAACGAATAATTTGTCCACTTTTATAAATTAACGGCCAAATCATGTCTGGATTTGTTTGATCTACGGCATCACTGAAATAAATGGGCCCGCCGCTTACTACGCGTAAGATCATGTTTTGGAGGTCATCATGGTTTTTGGTCCAATACATATCCCAATCGCCCCAATAGAACGCACCATGGTAAAGGGAGTTATAGGCGTTTTGCAAGGCATGTTCTTTGAAGCCTAGCTCTTCTTGCGGAACAAAGTCATCACTATTCCGAGAAACCGCTGAGTATGGACGATGCCAAATATTTTCCTCTGCCATTCCCATACAGTTGATCACTGTATTATCAAAATGCAAGGAACATGAGGCTTCGAGTGCTGTATGGGCCCCACTTGCTGCTTCCCCAACAGATTGGTTATTGACTGTAAAGTTTGAAATGGCACTTTGGCTGTCGACTTTTACAAAGTCGATTCCATCTTTCTTTAATTTCGAGTGCCAAGCATGCCAGAAACCAAAACCATCTTCGGCTTTTGGTGATGGAATTAAACTGCCGTTTTTGGCTTTAAATAAATGTTTATCTAATGACTTAGCCAACGGTCCATTCGGTGAAATTCCTCCCCAATAACCTGCAAGGGTATGCCAAACACCTACCCAATTCACGCCAAAGTTATCCTTAAGTGATGAAACCGTATTGGCCAATCCATGGGGAAATTTCTCCTGATCCGCATCAAAGGAGTAAAGTTTTTTATTTTCAACCTCGGACCAGCCATCATCAATCATCATCCATTTAACTGGTAGGTTTTTCTGTGTTAGTTCCTCTGCTTTGGTTAGGATTCCTTTTTCATTAACCGCATGATAAAAGGCATCCCAACTGCACCAACCTAAGTAATCAAGAATCTCAGGATATTTTTTTTCTTCTCTTGGCATGATGCTTTGTCCACATAGCGTCATGGCTTTCTTAACATTTTCATTCACTAAAGAATAAGGATTATTTCCCGTTCCTAAAATAAAAGCAAATGTGGATATATGATTATAGCCGCCATGAAATGGGGAGATCGAGATTTGCAAGCCATCTTTTGTACCGATTAAATCTGTCCGTACTACTTCATCACAAACTGGCAGCATATGATAATATTCTTCTTTTTCGCTTCTAAGTAATAACGATTGGGTCCGTTCTGGTATTTCTCGAATATTATCTGTAAAGAATGGCCGCGTCCACCACTCTTTATGTTGATAGTTCGCCATAATCTCATAATCTTCCATTAGGTTGTTAATGGTAATGTTGATGGCACGCTGTGGTGAAAAAAAAGCTTGTTTTTTAAACAATTCTTCATTATTAACATCCGCATCAACAAAGGCAGTAATAAATGAAGCGTAGCAGCGGAATCGTAATTTCGTGATTACTGTATCGTCATTATCACTATATGAAGAACGATATTCTGTATAAAAACCCAGATGGTCTTCTCCTGTGCTCTCTTCAATAGTTTTTAATTCTAAATTTTGCAGGGATTGAGTATCCAAATTAATAGAAACTTGAACACCGGAAAGAACTGTTTTATTATTCAAATGGCATTGCAGCTCGTTATGATTTTGCTGGAATTGAAACATCGTATTGCTCCTTTAGTTCATTTTTTTGTTAAAGAACTTAACCGTTGATTTCTAGTCCATATTTGGCAACAGAAAGCGCCGCCAGGTCACCTACACTTTCTCCTAAGCCGGAAGGAACCACAGTACAAACATCGAGAGAATAAGAAAGTGCTTCCTTTCGAAGTTCTTCCATGACAATTGGCTTCAACAATGCCTCCTGGCGCAAATAAATACTTCCAATGACAATTCTTTCTGGATTTAGCATATCGACTAACAGAGCCAGACCTCGACCTAATTTTTGACCAACAATGGCGTATATCTCATTCGCAAATACATCGCCTGCTTGAGCTGCTTCACCAACTGTTTTTGCTGTGATTGCTGCAATTTCATCTCGATTAGAACAAACAGAGGTCACTTTTCCTTGATTTAACCACTCCTCCGCCTTCATCTGTGCCAAGCGGGCGATTCCGCCGCCACTACAGAAGCCTTCAAATGAGCCTGCCTTTCCGAATCCAATTGGACCATCATCCTCTAAACGAATATGCCCGACCTCGCCAGCGAAATCATTTGTTCCTGTATACAAACGACCATCCAAAATAAAACCTGCACCCATTCCCGTACCGAACGTTAGAAAAATCATGTTGTTCGTGCCTTTTCCTGCTCCCCATTTCCATTCAGCCAATGCACAGGCATTGGCATCATTTTGGAGAGAAACTGGAACTCGGAAACGTTCTTTTAATATCGAAACCACATCAATCCGATCCCAGTTTGGTAGATTTGGGGGCGACAATATCAAACCTTTTTTACTATCAAGCGGGCCTCCACAGCTGATTCCTATGGCTTTCAGTTCTATTTCTTTTTGTTCCAGCAATAATTTTTCTAATTCATTCATCATTGTTAAAAGGGCTAAGTCAGGTGTCCCCGGAGTAGGAAAGCTTTGTTTTGCCACTACCGTAATCCCTTTTTCATCTTCCACTCCTAATACCACGGCACATTTTGTACCGCCAATATCTAAACCGGCTAAAACGGGAATCATCCAAAGAACGCCTCCTCTAATAAAATACAGAGGGTATGGTAAATCGGGAGATGTCTTTCTTGTATATCAGGTGTGGAATCAAAGGGAACTGAAATCGTTACATCGCACAACGTTTTCAATTCTCCACCGCCTTTTCCAGTGAATCCAATGGTTACTAACCCTAGTGCCTTGGCAACTTTTACCGCATGATTTATATTTTTGGAGTTCCCCGAGGTGCTAAAGCCGATAAATACATCACCTGCTTTTCCATATCCGAATACTTGTTGAGCAAAAACCATATCAGGGGCCACATCGTTGGCGAATGCGGTCATAAGTGCTGAGTGGCTTACCAGTGAGATTGCCGGGAGCGCACCTTGTAAATTTTCTCCCAGGTAGTTATCGCCGCCTGAAACTGAAGCTAATTTTTCTTTCATTTTTTCGGACAGTGGACGTTTTGACATAAATCCCTTCATTAATTCTCCAACTACATGCTCACAATCAGCTGCACTGCCGCCGTTACCCGCTAATAACAGTTTTCTACCTGACTTATAAGCCAGCTGAATCGCTTCGAAGGCCTCCCCCATACTTGTTTGGCATTCCACTAATTCCGGATACTTTCTAAATAGCTTTTCTAAGTTAGCATTCATTAAATTAGCATTCATTGCTACATCCCCTATTAAATTGTTAGTTTAATTTTCTTTCAGGTGCTCTATCGCTTTGACGAAGAAATCCTTACTTCCAAAGCTACCTGACTTCAGTACAAGCATCCGCGTGGGAGGGTCGAAACTAATACATGATGGAAGACCTGGTTCAATTTCTTTCCATACAGTCAATCCCTCGATGCCGAGCCTGCTGCAAACAGAAGCAGATGTTTCTCCACCCGCTAATAACAAACGGTTAACTTTGGTTCTTTTTAATGTCTCATCTACTACAAATGCTAAGCTTTCGGATACCATTCTTGATATGGAAGTATTGGTATAGCCCAGACCAGCACCTAGTTGTTTTGTTTCTTGGACTACCTCTTGAGTATTTGAAGAGTGAACAAGAACATCCTTGCTATCATTTAACCGTTTGACAAGATTCGTAATAAGTTCCTCTAAATGGGCATCCTTTTGATCCGAAAAAAGAATCGGTGATTTCATTTCAAATACAGGAAGTCCGCGCTGTTTCATTTCTTCTACTTGATGAAAAGTTTGCGGCATCAAACTACCGGCCGCACACAATACCCCTGATTCCAATTTTGGTATGGATATCGAACCAGTCCCATTTTGACCTTTATTCATGACGAGGGCTAATTCTTCTGCAATCCCTGATGCACCACAAATAATTTTTTCATCCTTTATTGCTTTAGCAATGACTTGTAAGGAAGACTGATCCTTGACATCAATAATTAAGTACTGGCAATGAGAGCGCATTGAATTAATTTCTTGTTTCAGTATTTCACTGCCTTGTTCAACAATCTTATGATCAACTAGTTCCACTTTTCTTTCTGTCTGCGCTTGTAAAATTCCAACCAAATCCGAGCGATGCATCGGATGGACAGGATCATGACGAAACTCAGAGTCTGCTAATTTCTTTCCATGAACAAAGTGCTGCCCATGTAACGTCGTTCTGCCGTTTTTAGGAAACCCAAGAACAATCACCGCAAATTCGCTTTCAAGTGCATCAAGCATTGCATCAAATTCCGCACCAATATTACCTCTAAAAACAGAACAGGTCTTATTGAAAAATTGTTCACAACCAAGAGTCTGCAGCCTTTTGGTGCTTGCAAATACTTTCTCATATGCCTCTTCAGTTTGATCCAGACGTGAGTTCGTATCTATGATTAATACATCTGGTGGGAACGTTCCCATTTTATTGCGAAATGGATAAGGAAACACTTCTGTCTGCCAATCTGTTTTAGCAAACATGATTCCAATATCATTTGCTCCAGTAATATCATCCGCAACGATTCCAATCAATGTTGCCACTTCCTTCTTGGTTTATATCCTGAATCCACAAGAAAACTCTGGATCTTTTCCTCAGAAAGTTCTTGTATGTGCACACCAGCTTTTTGAGAGATTACTAGCATTCGACATGCCATTTCTAATGTTTGCAATGCCATTTTCGCTTCTTTTAAGGACGTATCATAAACAAGCACGCCATGATTTTCTAATAGGAGAATGTTTGCCTTTTTCGCTTGTTCCCGAACAAGCTCACCAAGTTCTTTTGACCCAGGGTGTGCATAAGGTACCCGCTCAATCTTTTCCAAATAATACATGCTTTCTACAAACCATGACGAAGGAATTTCAATGTTTGAAGAAGCAACTAATGTGCTATATAAAGGCGAGGCATGCAATACAGCGCCAATCTCAGGACGAGTTTCATAGATGGCGAGATGCATCGGAATTTCTTTAGAAGGTTTTCTGCCACTGCCTATACCCTGACCTGTTTCAATTGAACATTCGGCAAAATCCTCTAAATCCAAATCTCCTAAATACGTTCCACTCGCCGTAATTAAAAACGAATTTTCCTCGGTTTTGGCACTGATATTCCCTGAATTCCCCCAGGCGAGATCATATTGCATCATATATTTCCCTGTTTCCCTTAATTGCCTTTTTAGATCTTGTTTTTTATCCAAAATAACCATTGTTATTCATCCCATTCAATCAAATTTGTTTCCCTAACAGGCTCATCAACATTCTTGGGAATACGGAAAGTTTTAATTTCAGAAGGCTTAAAGACAGCCTTGAAAGTCCGATCAAATTTTGGCAAGGTAATCTCTGCTTCCGTTGGCAGTTTATTTGTTTCATATAAACGAATGATTAAATCTTCATTGTCTTCTGCTTTTTTGATTGCACTAACGAGTACATTATCCGCAGTTACTTTCAAATAAGAATCATTTTGTGGCAATGAACCTTTATGGAAGGTCTCGATAATCGAGATTGGCTTGCAATTCAACTCTGCTGCCCTTTTCGGTGTTTCTGCCTCTTCCCAGCTTCCCTCATGTGGAAGTAATGAGTATTCAAAACGTTGAACTCCTTGATCAATAAATGAATATTCCCCGTCCTCTTCAGGTACAAGCGGGTCATGATGAGCGTAGATTGGGCTTCGTAATACTGTTAATGCAAGCTCTTTATTATGAATGCTGTAGCTAGATTTTGCGTCATTGATGAGACTTAATCCATAAACTCCTTCATGGTTCGGTGTCACACCGGTAACATCCACCCAGCTTTGACCTGGTTCTTCCTCACCATTATGCTCGCGCTCAATGGTTCCATAAGGAATTTCATAGGTTTGTTTTCTAAAGATTGCATTAATTGGAAAAACAAGCTTAAGCATCTTAAATTTCTCGCGCCAGTCAACGGTTACTTTTACATCGATTTGATCTTTTTCATGGTACATTGTGAAATCTTGGATTAAGATGGAACGGTTGTATTCACTTTTCACCCGGATCACTGATTTAACCGGTCCATGCTCAGCAAGATATACTCTTGTAGCCTTGAAGTCATCAATCTTTTCATTAAAGTGTAGGGTGTCATGACTCCATGTATCTGTTTTATCGTTGATCACTACCGGCCTTGCTGCTGGGCCTGAAAATACTTCATGCCCCACTTTTTTGTCAAATAGACTAGAAATCCAACCAGTTTCAGGATCAAACTCAATTCTAAAACGGTCATTTTCCATTGCATGTGAACTTGCTGTTATTGGTTCCACTGCTGATTCAATACCAGGTAATTCTGTATAAATACGATAAACACGGTATCCCATTGCGGGTAAATCTGCTAAAAAGTTTAAACGGTATCGTCCGCCCGCTGTCGCTTGAGACTGTATCGTTTGAAACGGAACTGCCTGGCCTTGGTCATCGATTAAAACTGATGTTGGTTTAATGCTGCCAATTTCAATTTCGACATTCACTTTGCTATTCCAGGCGTGTGGATTAAAGACAACAATTGGTCTCATTCTCTCATCTTGATCAATATCTATCTTCCATGAAATAGACTGGATGGCATTATTCAGTGCCCGATCTGCGATAGCCAAGGCTTCCCCGTATAGATTTCTCGCGTCCTCATAGGCCGATTCAATGCTTGTTCCCGCTAAAATATCATGGAACTGATTAAATAATACATTCTTCCATGCCCGGTAAAACTCAGCAGTGTAAGCTTGTCCTGTTAACCAAAATGCAAGAGCCGAATATTTCTCAGCAGTCACCAGCATATTTTCTGCCCTTCGATTGTATTGCTTTACACCTGAATGGGCTGCATAGCAGCCGCTCGCATGATGCTGCAGGTCATCATGAACAACTGGCAAATCCTTTGTATTCTTTACTTTTTCAAAATATTCTTCAGGAGTGGAGAATACTAGATTAGGAAGTGCTGCATCCTCATTTAAACGATAAATGCTTTCAATATTTTCTTTTGTTGGTCCTCCGCCATGGTTTCCAACGCCGTAAAAAATCATCTGGTCTTGAACGTTTCCTTTAAACTCACCTTTACATCGCTTGACAATCCGATCTAGTTCTTTTCCCCATGAATTATATTCATGCATAATTCGGAAGGCCAACACACGTGAGCCATCATCTGATTCCCACCAAAAAAGATTACTTGGCAGTCCTTTTTCATTTGGTGCCGGCCGCATGAATACATAAGAATCCATTCCGCTTTTTTTCAATATTTGAGGGAGCATACCATGGTGACCAAAACTATCGACGTTGTAGCCAACCTTTGCTGTTACACCAAATTTTTCTTTAAAATATCTCTGACCATAAAGTCCTTGTCGTACAAAGGATTCTCCATTCGGGATATTACAATCAGGCTGAATCCACCAGCCACCCACAATTCGCCAGCGTCCTTCTTCGATCCGCTCTTTAATTTCAGCAAACATTTCAGGTTCATTTTCTTCTACCCATTCGTACATTGAAGCTGAACTAGAAGTGAAAATGAAATCTTCATATTCTTTCATTCGATCTAATGCAGACCGAAACGTAGCTTTTGTTTCTTGAAACCCTTCTTGCCATTGCCAGAGCCACACCGGATCTAAATGAGCGTTCCCAATCATATGGAATGTTTTATCTTTCATTACCTCAACCCCTGCCCTTATTCTCGTCGTCTTATTGGTTGAATTGACTTGCCTTGTTATCACTTAATAAAAATTGTGTGATCTTCTCCGTTACGGTCTTACCAACCGCTGCCTGACCTACTTGTAAAAGCTCAGCAGGTATATGATTACACTCTTCATTGGTCAATCTTTCTTCACGTCCAATCGCTTTTAAGAAAGAAAGCTCGAGATCGGTGGCAATATTCACTTTACTTACCCCGCCATTTGGCAATTGAAATGCCTTTTGCATCATTTCGCTAGGTACACCTGATCCTCCGTGAAGCACGAGATGTACAGGTGTTAATTCACGAATAGCACTTAACCGTTCAAAATCAACCTTTGGTTGACGAACCATATACACACCATGTGCAGTGCCACATGAAACAGCTAAGGCATCGACACCTGTCTGCTTTACAAATTCAGCTGCTTCAACCGGATCGGTATATAATTCTTCATCATGATCGGTTTCAATAAAATCAGTTGTTCCAATCATTCCAAGTTCTGCTTCCACAGAAACTCCTTTGGCATGTGCATATTCGACTACTTCTTTTGTGATTTTCACATTTTCAGCAAATGGTTTTTCAGATGCATCAATCATTACTGATGTAAAGCCTGCTGCAATTGCATCCCTAATCACTTTCATTTCTTTCGTATGGTCAAGATGTAAGACAACCGGTACAGTGATTGCTAATTTTTCAACCTGCGCATAAAACTCATCTGCAAATTCAAACGGGGTAATTCCGTACCGTTCTAATTCCTTTTGTGAAATTTGAACAATCAGTGGTGAAGCTGAATGTTGACCTGCTTTTAAAACTGGTGCAATCATTGCTGTATAACGCGGTGAAAATGATCCTGTTGCATAATGAAATTTTTCCGCCATTTCAAGCACTTTCGTTAACGGGAGGACATTTGTTGGTTTCAATTGATTCATTCGTCGTCATTCCTTCTATTTATATATTTGTAGTGAATAATAGTTTTTACTTTTGAAGAGCTCGCTTAACAGCATCCATTCCTAATTCAGGGCTCGTTACAAAGTGACTTTGCTCTTCTTCTGTAAAATTACTAAAAATATGCTGAGCATCGTAAGTTCCGTAATAGTTACCAACACCAGCGTGGTCACGACCGACAATAAAGTGAGTGCAGCCAAAATTCTTACGAGCAAGTGCATGGAAAATAGCTTCCCTTGGACCTGCATATCTCATTGCAGCTGGGTACACACCTAACTGTGCACGCTCCTTTGGATAATAATTATCTAGTAGCACTCGGTAGCTTTTTAAACGAACCTCTGCTGGGACGTCGTCTGACTTTGTTTCACCAACTAGCGGGTTTACAAACAAGCCATCAACAGTCTCAAGAGCCGCCTTTTGAATGTATTCATGTGCACGGTGAATCGGATTTCTAGTTTGGAAGCCTACAACTGTCTTCCATCCTTTTTCTTCGAAAATGGCACGAGTTTCCTTTGGCTCAAACCATACATCACCGAAAACACCTTTTTCTGATTTTTTAACTAAAACGATTTCTCCTGCCACGTATACTGGTCCTCTTTCATAAAGACGCTTCACACCTGGGTGAGCAAGTTCTCCCGTTTTATATACTTCAACTGCTTCCTTGTCTAGGTCAGGTTCATACCATTCTGAAACCTTAATCACTCCATAAACTTCGTTGTTATAAGTAAGTTTGAATTCTTCACCTATAACTAGTGATCCAGCAACCTCGTAAGAAACTGGAAGTGTAACTGGGATGGACCAAATGGTATTGTCTGCTAAGCGCATATTGTTAACAACAGATTCATAATCCGCTTTACCAAGAAAACCTTTTAACGGACTAAATAAACCAATTCCGATTAATTCAAGGTCACTTAAGGCAATCGCATCAATTTCTAATTCTTTTACTACTGAAGTTAGATCGTAATTAGGGTCAAACGCTTGAATAAGTTTTCCTCCATGAGGTTTTGGTAAGTATGACATTTTTATCAACCTTTCATTATAAGTTTTCATTCAATTCCTACGAGTGCAATCCACACTCTGTTTTGCTGCTGCCAGACCAACGTCCAGCACGGGAATCACCATTAGTTCCAACAGCCTGGGTACAAGGGAAACAGCCAATACTTGGATAGTTTTGATCATGTAATTGGTTATAAGGAAGGTCCTTTTCCTTGATGTATTCCCAAACCTCATCCCAGGTCCAATGAATAAGCGGGCAAATTTTAATATTTTGAAATTTTTCATCCTTATTTAAGAATTGAGTATCCTTTCTTGTTGGAGACTGCTCCCTGCGTAGACCTGAAATCCATGCCTCTCTTGGGGTTAGTGCCTCACGTAAAGGAATAACTTTTCTAATTTGGCAGCATTGATTAGGTTCCCTTTTCCATAAGGCAGAGCCGTATTCCGCTGCTTGTTCATCTAAACTCAATTTAGGAGTTTTTCGCTCGATTTGAAGCTCTGGAAAACGTGCTTCAATTTTGTCGATTACCTCGTAAGTTTCTGGAAAATGAAGTCCTGTATCTAGAAAAACGATCTGAGCATCTTTTTTAACTTGATAAATTAGATCAATTAATACAATGGCTTCTGCACCAAAACTGGAGGCATAGACAATTTTTTCTTCAGGATACTGGCTGTATGCCCATTCTAAAACAGCACGTGCACCCTTTGTCGGGTCTTCTATGGAAAAAGTATCCGAAATTTGATTCCAGTTTTCATAAGTCACTGCTTTTGACATCCCTGTGGACCTCCCTGTTGATTTACTAGAGTAATAGATCCATATTATAATGGACCTGAGCATGTGCTCAATATATCCCTGTATTTATTATTTAAAATTAATCCTACCATACACATAGGAATTGTCAAGTTGATTTATTACAATATTTTAAAAAGTATTAAAGAAGGCAAAATAAAACATTTATTTACCCGAGAAATTAACAAAGCAGACATGTTTTCATGTCTGCCCTGGCTGTCGAAAAATTCCGATTGTTATAATGTTTTTATAATTAGGCTTTGCGACAAGTCTGTTGATTTCCGATCCAGGCGCTTCGCTCCAATCAACAGGTGTATTCAACAAAGGTCTGCAACTCAATAAATATTTGATGATTACTACGGAATAATCTTCGTTGTTCTTGCCTTTTCAGCCGTTTGTTGAATCCTTTTACTTAGTGGTTTTTTTAATACCATTGCTAAAAGTAAGCTCAACGCAATAAAGACAACCAGTGCGAATAGATCTTTTATCACGACCTCGCCAATCATGCCGCCAACTGTTTCACGAAGCATACTCACGGCATAGGTAAATGGTATAAATGGATTGATTGCTTGAAAAAATGATGAGGTCAAACTTACTGGAAAGGTTGCACCAGAACTTGAGATTTGCAGTACCAAAAAAATGATCGCTAACCCTTTTCCGATATTGCCAAACACCGAACATAAGGAATAAGTGATTGTGACAAATACCATGCTGATAAACAAACTAAAAAGTACAAACCAGAGTTTGTCCACTGCATACGTATGAATGAGAAATAAATCACCAAGGGAAACGATGGCAGCTTGGAAGATTCCGATGGTAAGAAAGGTAAGGAGCCTTCCTAAAAAAAGCTGGTACCCTTTAAAGCTAGGATCTGGATTGTCAACATCCACTTTAAGTGAGGCAATTAAGAGTGTTGCACCAACCCAAAGTGCTAGCATGGTATAAAATGGTGTCATGGCCGATCCATAGTTCGGAATAGGAAATAGCCGGTTTGTTTTTAATAAGATTGGATTCGAAAGAAAACTACTTTCTTTTTGAGGATCATGCTTTAGAAACTGGATTAAATCATACATATTTACACTGCTTTCAAATCTTCTAATTTTATCAGCAGCACTCCTTATTTTCTCCTCAAATCCAGGTAAATCGTTACGTGCTAAGTCTGCTGCTTTGTGGACAGCCCTCACAAAGGCAGGAAACCTTGTTCTAAATAAATCTGATGCATTTCGAATGTCGCTTTCTAAATTTGGTAAACCTGTCCGAACAAAGTCAGCTGCACCATGGATTTTTTGTTCATAATTCGCAAAATCATTTTTAAAAAAATCGGCTGCTGTGTTAACCTCTTTTGTCAGTTCATCTACTTTCTGGTGTAGACCTGTCTGTGCATCCACAACATTTTCATGTATTTTTAAGAGTTCTTCGTATATCCTGCTTATCTCTGCTTGTTCTCCTTTGGACTCACTCTGTGATACTGAGGATCCCTTCATCTGTTCAAGTGACTGAAGTAAAACGTTTTCTACTTCCGTTAAATTGGATACAGCACCCGAAATAAGCTCCCTTGCATCCTGGAGACTAGAAATTTTTTCTTGCAGGGTTATGACTTTTTCACCTGTTTCTTTGATAAGTGGTAACCGTTCCTCAACCTTTAAAATACTCGCAGCCGCCCGTTCTATTTCTGGTATTCTCTGCTCTAACTCAATCACTTTTTGTCCCTTTGCCTGAATATCAGGTAACTTCTTTTCGAGTTCAATCGCTACTTTCCCCATTTTTTCTATTTCAGGCAAAGCTTTTTCCAAAGCAAAAATTTGCTTTTCAACATTATGTATAGATGGTAGTGCTTGCTCCAATTCAATTCCAGCTTTATAAAATCCTTTAAAAATAGCTTCGCTTACTGTCTTAATAAAAGCTTGGCTTATTTGGGCGGTTACGCTTGATGCTCCTGAACTTACGATTTTGGGAGCAACAGCATTGATTTTTTCATTTACTCCGAACTCGATTTCTGGTTTTTGAGGGTTTACCTCTAAAATACTCGACAGTTTCCTTGAAAAATCCTTAGGAATGATGAGATAGGCATAATAAAGTCCTTTCTCCACTCCACTTTTTGCTTCTGTACGATTAACAAAAACCCAGCCAAGTTGATGATTCTTTTTAAGATTCTTGACGGTATCGTTACCGACATTTATTTTTTTTCCGCGTATTTCGGTTCCTTCATCTTCGTTACTAATAGCCACACGAATCCCAGATGTATTACTATACGGGTCCCACATTGACTTTATGTTCACCCAAGCATAAGCCGACGGCAGAACCATAAGTGCACCAATTAACAACACTACAGTAGGCACTCGAAAGATATTCTTCCAATCAGTTTTATATATGTGCCAAACTTTCCCGATTATAATCCCCCCTATACAGACTTCCTACTGCCTATATCTTTTCACCTTTTGAACATAATGATGCAAGCAGAATGTGTTTGTACAAATTGAAGGACAAAAAAACTGCCTGAGAATTCACTCAGGCAGTTTACTATTTAGAGACGACATTTTCATCTTTATTATAGTTATATTGTGATCGGTCAACTGAAGTAAAGTTTGCAGGTTTGTAGAAACGTAATAAATCTCCATTGACGACTTTATCTGAAAGCTTTAATTTATATTCAACGATTTTTTGGTCTTTTTTAGCTTCTTCATTTTTTGATTCATCTAATTTTAATCCTGTTTTGGAATCATAGAACTTACCATCAATAGAAGTGATGGTTGAACTTACATAATCACCATTTCTGAACGGCACTAAATCATCATGCTGTTTAGATAATAGGTCGGTTCCAAATTGGACATACTCTTTTGTGTCTGTACCTAGCAAGTGTAGAAGTGTTGGAAGAAGGTCGATTTGGCCACCATATTCGTGGTTCACTCCACCTTGCATTCCTGGGACACGAATGAATAATGGCACACGTTGTAAACCAGCATTTTCAAAAGGTGTGATTTCTTTTCCCATAACTTGTTCCATTGCTTTATTATGATTTTCAGAAATACCATAATGATCACCGTACATGACGATAATTGAACGATCGTATAAACCAGATTTTTTCAAGTAGTCAAAGAATTGCTTTAATGCCTCGTCCGCATATCGTGCGGTTTGAAAATAACCATCAACAGATTTATCCCCAGTCGTACCTGGTGCAATCGTTGCATCTTCTTCATTAATTGGATAAGGATAATGATTAGATACAGTGATAAATTTTGTATAGAATGGCTCTGGTAAGGATTCTAGTAACGGAATGGATTGTTTATAAAATGGTTTATCCATCAGCCCATATTCCGCAAGATCTTTTGAATCTATATTATAGTAGTTTGAATCAAAGAACTTGTCATAGCCAAATGATTTATAGATTTCATTACGATTCCAGAAGCTTCCTGAATTCCCATGGAACACAGCTGATGTGTAGCCTTGCTGACCTAAAATGGCAGGAGCTGCTTCATAGGTGTTTAATCCTTTTGTTGTATAAGCTGAACCTTGAGATAATCCATATAATGAATTCTCTAACATAAATTCAGCATCCGATGTTTTACCTTGTCCAGTTTGATGGAAGAAATTATCAAAGTAAAGCGTATTTTGGTCTTTCGTTAATGAATTTAAAAATGGTGTTACCTCTTCCCCATTTAACTTGTAATTTATAAGGAAGTTTTGCATCGATTCAAGATGTAAATAGATTACATTCATTCCTTTACCAGCCCCAAAGTAAGCTGGATTTGGCTCTGCATAGTTAGATTTTGTATAGTTAATAACTTCTGTACTATCATCGCTGCTGGCCATAACCCTTTGTGCGGATGCTTTCGTACTTTGAACGGCATCATAAATGGTATAATTGTACATCCCTAAATATTTCACGATATAGTTTCGATCAAATCCTCTTGTTAGTAATTGAGGACGGTCCGTTTCTGCTAAGGCTAAGTTTGCAGTTGAAATCGCAAGTGCCATTGAAAATAATGCCGCAACTTTCCCGCGATTCATATCCTTCACTTCTATTTTCACAAAACGGAAAACAAGTAAACCAATTAACAAAATGATATCAAGGAAGAATAATAAATCATATGGTTTTAACAAGGAAGTAACACTGCTACTTACATCGCCAAAGTTTTGCGTCTGCGTTAACGTAGGCAAGGTAATAAAGTCATTAAAGAATCGGTAAAATATGATATTGGCATATAAAAGAAACGATAATAGAAAATCGATAACAATCAGCCCAATATACTTCTTTCTCCCTTTAAGGAAGAAAGATAAGCCCAAGAAAAGTAATGCAGATCCGAGCGGATTAATAAATAAGAGAAACTTCTGAAGTGGATTTTCTATTCCTAAGTCAAATTGAGTTAATTGGACGATATATGTTTTTATCCAAAGAAAAAATACTGCCAAAAAGAAAAAGCCAACATATTTAGTGAAAATACTTTGACCTCTTTGTAATAAGTTATTCATCTATAGCACCTACCTTGTAATCTATGATTATATAGTTTCAGTTATTATTTTTATATTAGTGAGAAAAATACTGCCTTCAATAGGCTAACATCTATCTTAACAGTTAAATATGAATAATCCATGAACAATTTAAGAAATAAACAAAATGACCAGCACAAGAACATTACTATACGCTTTTTTTTTTT
>NZ_JBALSN010000144.1:0-23936 GCF_036966985.1 Neobacillus drentensis
CCGGACCGCCCGCGAACCGCACGTGCCTGGAGCGGAAATCAACAACCAAGTTTAACAGAGCCTATTAATATAAAAACTAATAATCTATTATACGACGGGGTGTCAGGCATGTCAGTGAAACCAATGGTAACTGAAATGGAAAAACAACAACAAGAAGAACAAGAATCCTTAAATCTATTTAATTCAACTCAAACAATCATCCAACAGGCATTAACTAAATTAGGCTATAACAATGAAATGTACGAATTATTAAAGGAACCGATCCGTTTATTAACTGTCCGCATTCCAGTAAAAATGGATGATGGTTCTGTCAAAATATTTACAGGCTATCGTTCTCAGCATAATGATGCGGTCGGTCCAACTAAAGGCGGTGTCCGTTTTCATCCAGAAGTGGATGAGGAAGAAGTAAAAGCTTTGTCCATTTGGATGAGCTTGAAGTGCGGTATAACCAATCTTCCGTATGGCGGCGGTAAAGGCGGGATCATCTGTGATCCTCGCAACATGTCTTTTAGAGAGCTTGAAAGCCTAAGCCGCGGCTATGTCCGGGCGATTAGCCAAATTGTTGGCCCATCGAAAGACATTCCTGCACCCGATGTTTATACAAATTCACAAATCATGGCATGGATGATGGATGAATACAGCCGTTTACGTGAATTCGATTCACCAGGTTTTATTACTGGAAAACCAATCGTCCTCGGCGGATCGCAAGGTCGTGAAACAGCCACTGCACGCGGTGTAACTATTTGTATAGAAGAAGCATTGAAGAAAATTGGTAAGGAACTTCAAGGAGCGCGAGTTGTCATTCAAGGTTTTGGAAATGCCGGAAGTTACTTGGCGAAGTTTATGCATGATTCTGGGGCGAAGGTAGTTGCCGTTTCCGATGTGTATGGTGGTATTTACGATCCAAATGGATTAGATATTAATTACTTGCTTGATCGAAGGGATAGCTTCGGTACCTTCTCTAAACTATTTAAAAATACCATCACTAACCAAGAACTACTAGAATTAGAATGTGATATTCTTGTTCCGGCAGCCATTTCAAACCAAATCACTGCCAAAAATGCGGCCAATATTAAAGCTCCTATTGTTGTCGAAGCAGCCAATGGTCCTACAACATTAGAGGCAACCAAGATTCTCACTGAACGTGGTGTCATCCTTGTACCAGACATTCTTGCAAGCGCGGGCGGAGTAACTGTCTCTTATTTTGAATGGGTACAAAATAATCAAGGTTATTATTGGACCGAAGAAGAAGTAGATGAAAAGCTTAAAAAAGTAATGGTTGATTCTTTTGAAAATATCTATCAAACAGCTAAAACACATCAAGTAGACATGCGCTTAGCGGCCTACATGGTTGGCATCAGAAAAGTTGCAGAAGCGTCTCGTTTCAGAGGATGGGTATAAAAGAAAATATAAGACGAATCTCCCAACGTTTGGACGGAGAAATCTTGATCTATTCAATGACTGTAAGTAATTAAAAAGGAGTGAAGAAATTTGTCAGTAACGGAAGAAGCTATTTTCAGTCCATGTTCTGGTACTGTAGAAACTGTTTTTACCGAGGAAAAGAATCATGTATATGAGTGGGAGAAATTGTTTTTAATTAGAACACAGAACGGGAGAATGGAAGAGATTTCAATCGGGATAAGCGGGCATATCACCTCTTTACCTGTCAAAGAGGGTCAAGAAGTAAACACTCAAACCGTCCTAGCAACCATCCAAGATGATTTGATAATTACAGGATCTGATTAAAGTAGTTGCTTTAAAGAACTCTTTTCGATTATTCGGAAAGAGTTCTTTTGCATTTTTTGCTCATTTTACATAAATTTTCTTTGCATTTGTTTTCCTGTATACTTGAAGAGTTCCACGTTAGGAGGTCGAATCTTGAATATTAATTTAAAGGATTTTCAGCAATTAACCGATTTTGATAATGTGTTAGTGGTAGATGAACATGGAATTATTATCTTTAATGATCTGGCAGACTTAAATGTACTTAAAGAAATTGGCCTTAGACCTGAAGAATTCATGGGAAAACATGTTACTTCACTTTATAAGAACCTATCACATGAAAATAGTACGATCATGAACGTTTTAAAAAATGGCAAAGCGGTTTGTAATGTAAAACAAGAACTAGTCATAAAAAATGGAAATCCTTTAGTTACCATCAATTCAACTTATCCAATTATAAATAATGATAAAATTATCGGCGCGATTGAATTTTCCAAACACTTTTATACAAAAGAAAACATCCATTCTTTGGACAAATTTGCAGGTCATAAGGTCTATCGGCGAAACAATACCATCTACACCATCGATGACATTATTTCCGTAAATCCAAAAATGGAGGCTATTAAAAATAAAATCAAGAAGATTTCGAAGACTAACTCCACCATATTGATCAATGGTAAAACAGGGACTGGAAAAGAAATGGTGGCACAGTCTATTCATAATTTGAGCGAGCGTTATGGTGGACCTTTTATCTCACTCAACTGTGGTGCAGTTCCTCCTAATCTACTGGAAAGTACCTTGTTCGGAACGATGAAAGGCAGCTTTACTGGTGCGGTCGCCATGCCGGGACTATTCGAACAGGCAGAAGGAGGCACCTTATTTTTAGATGAAATCAATTCCCTAGATTTTTACTTGCAAGTCAAACTTCTTAAGGCAATTGAAGAAAAAGTAATCAGAAGAATTGGTGGAGATAAAAATATTCGTGTCGATATTCGTGTGATTTCAGCAACCAATGAAGATCCAGATGTTCTTGTTGCTGAGAAACGGTTAAGAGAGGATCTTTTTTATCGCTTGGGAGTAATCCAGATCGATTTGCCTACTTTAACAGAGCGGAAGGAAGATATAGTAAAGCTGCTCGAATATTTTATCGATTTTTATAACAATAATATGAATATTTATATCGAAGGCTGCCAGCCTGAGGTGATTGATTGTTTCAAACGCTACCCATGGCCTGGGAATATTAGGGAGCTGAAAAATGCGGTGGAAACGGCATACAATAACGCCTCTACCGATCAAATCACAATGGAAGACATACCTAAAAGAATGAGGGTATATCAACAATCCACGTTAATTGAAAGTGAGGATACCGATTTTCATTCTTTAAAAGACGCGGTTGAAAACTATGAAAAGAAGTTGATTTTGAAGGAATTAACCAACACGAACGGAAAATTAACCGAGGCAGCTAAACGCTTAGGACTTTCCAAACAATTATTAAAATATAAAATAGACAAGTATCAATTAGCATAAATAACATGTAGCGGCTATGGATTGCTCAAAATCTATAGCCGCTTTTTTTTACATGTTTGTAGTAAAAATATTTTTACTAATGTGTAAAATTTTTTACAACATTAGCCTCTTGCTAAGAATACGGTTTTTAAGAAGATTCGAAAGGTAAAAAAATAGATTACAAATGAAACGAAGGACAGAGTGGGATTTTTGGCAGATATACTACAAAATCTAAGCTGTAACTATCTAAATAGTTAAAATATTGTATAGATTGGCACGAATCTTGCACTATAAAATAAGAAAGAGAAACTACAGTACATAGTTTAGTAGAAAGGGGAAACCATTAATGATTCAGATTAAAAGAATTGTAAAATCCTTTGGTGCCTTAACCGTTTTAAAAGGCGTGGATTTAACTGTTAATGAGAAAGAAGTGGTTGTTTTAATCGGGGCGAGTGGTTCAGGAAAATGTACATTATTACGCTGCTTGAATTTTTTAGAAGTGTATGACGAAGGGGAGATTCGGATTCAAGGGGAACAAATCATCCCCGACAAAACGAATCTCAATAAAATTCGTGAAGAGGTTGGGATGGTTTTTCAACACTTTAATTTATTTCCTCATAAAACCGTTCTGGAAAATATTATTGAAGCACCCGTTTCTGTCAAAAAGAGAAAAGTGGATGAGGCAAAGCAACACGCTTACCAATTACTAGAAAAAGTAGGATTACGGGATAAAGCAGATGTCTATCCTGATCATTTGTCTGGCGGTCAGAAGCAAAGGGTCGCAATTGCCAGTGCTCTTGCCATGAAGCCGAAGATTATGCTCTTTGATGAACCAACGTCCGCGCTAGATCCTGAAATGGTCGGTGAGGTTTTGGAGGTTATGAAGGACCTCGCTAAAGAAGGAATGACGATGGTGGTCGTGACTCATGAAATGGGTTTTGCTAAAGAAGTGGGTGACCGTGTTATTTTTATGGACGGTGGTTTGGTGGTTGAAGAAAATATACCAAGCGAATTATTTGATCATCCGCAAGAAGAACGAACCAAAGCGTTTTTAAGTAAGGTTTTATAATTAAAAGGGAGGCTAAAAGCCTCCCTTTCGTATGTTCTATTTCCCTTGATTCCATCTCTCAAGCTTCGGAATGTTCCTTGTAAACATCCCGGCGATGAACCTCGGCATCCCGAATTCAACGATTTTTTCTTTCACTCTTTCTTTCATTTCCTCTACGGTAATATTAGGTAATGTGAATTCCCCATTTATATAGCAGTGGCTGCAGTATTTGTTGCTCTTCGTACCGTCCTTTTCTGTACCTCCCCCAAGTTCATCTTTTGCTAACGGCATTCCACAGCTTTGACAATTTTTATATGTAGTCATTTCAACTCTCCATTCCTTATTCCAAATCAAAAACTTCGACAATTCGGTCTGCTTTTTTCCGGTTTTGACATAGTTTAAATAATTTTTCCAAAAATATATCTACTTCAAGTGTCGAGGTGGGCAGTTTGATATGGATGGTAGTTGAACCAAACATTTGCTTAAAATAGGCTTTTCTTTGATTGTTTTTTCCATCTCTTTTAAATGGCTTATATGTCCAGACAATATGAGGAACACCGTCTATTTCTTGAATTTGTCGTATCTCTGCGCAAGTCGTGGAACGGTCATGCGCATAAATGACTAAGTAATAGTTGTCATTTCGGTGCCAATCAATGAATACAAAGTAATAGCCAGTATCAGTATCTGACCTAGTAATCTCAAATGCGGCGAGGGTAGGTTTGCCATTTGTCCATTGATGAAATTTCTGCAAACGGCCACCCGAAGTTTCAAGTTTTTTTGTCTCAAAGACCACTGAAGATGCGTTCTCGATAAAGTTAGCTAAAAAGAGAGCTTGTTCCTTTTCCAAAGATGATTTCCCCTTTATGTATTTGAACCAATTATACGTTGAAAATGGGTAAAAAAGAAAGATGTCCAAAATTACCCTGAATTCATTTTTAACAAGAAAGGAAAGTGTTATACTTAATTTATTGACTATTCTGAAAATATGGGGGGGTTCCAAAATGAACTTTTATAAAGAAGATTTATCGTTTCAATACTTGCTTAAAGAGTTACTCGATCCATCCTTTTTCGAATTTGCCGACAAAGAACTTACTGCTTTTGGTGAGAAATGCGCCACCGTTATTGACTCGCGGGCAAAGTTTACGGATAGGGAAGGACAGCCGCGCTTAATTAAATATGATGCGTACGGTGAAGATGTTTCTGAAGTATGGGTGAACGAGGGTTACCTGAGAACCGTAGAAGATACCTATAATACCGGGATTGTCGGCTATGTTCATAAAGAGATTCCCTCGCTTGGGGAGAAGGGAAATTACATTTATTCTTACGCCCAGGGGTATTTGCTCTCACAAACAGAACCAGGATTTTACTGTCCGGTCACATTGTCAATGGCCACAGCTTATTTACTTAACCAGTATGCTTCTGAAGAAATTAAGGAACGGTTTTTGCCGAATGTCCTTTCTACAGGAGAAGTTCCGCTTTATGAGGGGGCGACTTTCCTAACAGAGCGTCAAGGGGGCTCGGATGTTGGTGCCAATGAGACGAAAGCGGTGGAAAGTAGCAATCATTTCAAACTTTATGGAGAAAAATACTTTGCTTCCAATGCCGGTATGTGCGGGGTGGCTATGGTATTGGCACGAAAAGAAGGCGCACCAGCTGGAACGAAGGGGCTGACGTTATTTGCCGTACCATGGCGGAATGAGGATGGCACGCTAAATGGCATCCGGATCCGCCGCTTAAAAGATAAACTTGGAGTCAGGGCCGTCCCTTCAGCTGAGGTCGAATTCGATGGTGCCAATGCTTTTGTGGTTGGGGATCCTGCGAAAGGTTTCTACTATATGATGGAAGCTCTTAATCTCTCAAGAGTCTGCAATGCCGTCGCCTCCCTAGGATTGATGAGAAGGGCTTATCATGAAGCAAAGGAATATGCCATTAGAAGGGATGCGTTCGGCAGTAAACTCGCTGACTATCCAATGGTTAAGGATACACTGACAAGGCTCGCTGTAAAGTTGGAAATTGAAACCCGCACCGTTTTCACGTATCTTCCATTATTTGAACGAGTCATGAACAATCAAGCAAGTCAGAAAGAGTCCATTCTTAACCGTCTCTACATTGCTCTTTTAAAAAAAGAAACGGCAGAACAAGCGATTCACTATTCGCATGAAGCCATCGAAATGCACGGCGGCAATGGATATATTGAAGATTTTGTGACTCCAAGATTGCTGCGAGATGCCCAAGTTCTAACTGTATGGGAAGGAACAGCCAATATTCTCGGGTTAGAGGTCCTGCGTTTAATGGAGAAGTATAAAGCGGATGAACTGTTTTTAGATGAGATGAGTCAGCGCCTGCGGGGTGTCGCCCATTTGCCTTCTGAATGGACGTATTTAGTAGAAAATAAGTTGATTCAGTTACAGAACTTATCAAAATCATTACGGACGGCTTCGGCGGATCAAAAGACTTTTCATTCGAAAAAGGCTGCCGAACTTATGGTGAAAATTTTCGAAAGCATTGTGGCGCTTGAGCAGGCTGCCAGCGGGGACACGCGTGCCATCAAGGTAATGGAGATCTTTCTAGAGGAAACATGGAAATCGTCGTATTTGTTCAATGAAGAAATGAAGACAGTGAATTATTTTTCTGAGATTGTCTTGAATGCAAAAACAGTGGCTGTTAGATAAGAAAGGTCTTTAGTAAGCTTGCCCTTTCCGGGCAGGCTTATTATAAGTTCTGAAAAATATGTAAAAAGTTCTACTTTGTCTCCAAAATGAAATATAACTGACATCCTTTTAAAAAATTGCTCTGGTAGAATCGTAATAATTGAGACTTAAAATCGGATAATCCGTCGAATAGTATAGAGAATAATTATGGCTCTTTTCCATATGAATGACAGAGAGTGTTGTAATTGGAGGGACAGAAATGACATTAGAGACGCAATTAAAACTGAAAACGTATTATAAAATGTTCATCAATGAACATGAGAATATTCATCCGATTGAAGTCCTTGGTGAACTGTTTCAAGAGGAAGCATGTAAGGATCTGCCGAATCTATCATCAATTCGCTTTGCTCAGGGAGAAGTGTATTTCCATCATAAAGATTATGAAGCAGCCATTTTTAAATGGGAAAATATTATTAATGAGCTAGAACCATGGGCGAAGAAAAACACAGCTGATGCATATTATCAGTTAGGCCTGTTATCAACAGCAGAAGATCTTTATTGTGCGATCACAAGTGATAATCTCACATTAACTACCGAAGTTGCCTTACAGTTATTTTCGTTGTATATCGAGCGAGGAAAGCTTGACCTGGCATTATCAGTAATCAAAAAAACTATTGATGCAAACCCAGATTATCCAAACGTGACGGAAATTGCTCGCACGTTTTTTGAAGAGCAGCAAGATTGGAATAATGCCATAGAGCTTGCTGTAAACGAAGCCATCCGAACGGGTTCGTTAGAATGGTTTGATATGATCATTTCGTATGTGGAAAAGGGGGTAACTCGAAATCATGCGCCGAGTTATTTTTCCCAGGCTGTCCATTTTTTGTTTAGCCTAGATCAAAGAAAATTCGAGCAGCTTATTTCCACTCTTTGGGATAGCTATAACAATGAAGAAATCTATTTTACTTGGATAAGGGAATTGAATCATTTGTTATTAAGCCTTGACATTCATCGTGATGACAACTTATCTGAGCTTTCAGGACTCCATAAAGAAGCATTTTTTAGCTTTATCGATGGCAGGTATTTCATAAAAAATCTCCAGGATTTTATTCCAAACTTTCTTACGAATTGGCTCCGTCTCGCAGACAAAAAAAATGTCGTCCTTTCAGCGGCAGCCGTTCTTTCTTGGAATGAACTGTTTCCAGCGAGTTTAAGTATGTCAATCGTTAATGAAGCTGAGAAATTAATTAGTATAACGGAAACGGATATGGATGAACTTGAAGAGTGCCTGACACTCTTTGATGCCATTACGAATTGGGCCCAAGCCAATGATATGGGTGAGAATAATCGTGTAAAATGGATTGTTCAGCAATTAGTGAATTTTGACACACAACATTTGCTTATTACCGGGTTAAGCGGCAGTGGAAAATCGACGTTTGTTAATACAATTCTGGGTGAAGACCTGCAGGATAGCCCGACTTCTTCACTGGTCATGTTTAAAGACTCCGAAGAGGAAGAAATCACGGAAATTACGGATCGAGAGATTTCTAGTTTATCCGGCTTTTCTGATTTCCAAGAACGAATGGACCGCCGCCGTAACGCGTTGGAATCTATTATTGAATTTAAGCGTCCAAATGCCTTTTTGCAGGAAAATAAGATCGCACTTTTAGATACTCCAGGATTAAAAGGAAACTATAATGATTCTTATGAAGTGTTGAAGAATCTGCAATTGGCTGATACGGTCCTCTTCGTACTTGATGCAAATGCAGCGTTTACAGATAAAGAACGTTCTGTGCTTGCAAAAATTCAAGAGTTAGCACCTGACATTCCTGTGCATTTTCTGCTCAGTAAGATGGACACGATTGCCAATGAGCAGGAGGCAATCAGTGTATTTGATGAAACAAGGGCAAGAATTCAATCGTATATACCTGATGCATCCGTATTTGCCTTTTCATCGCAATATGAGAATCGCCAGCAGTTAAAAGACTTACAAGAGTTTATCCACTCCATTAAAAATACAAGAAATATGGAAGATAAACGTTTGGCAAAGCTATTGTTCTATATTCGTGCAACGATTGCCAGCCTGATGCAAAAACGGGTGGATGTTGAAAATCAATTGATTGAATCAGTCCGCTGGAATGAAGAAATGCTCCAGAAATTAACGGGCGCAATCAATCAACTGAAGGATACAGAAAATCAAAAAGCAAAAGATATTGTGCAGTCTTACCGTGCCATCAAAAATACGGTTGCAAAAGATATTTCAGAGACGGTTCCAAAAATGCTTCAAGAGTGTTCCACCTTCATTAAAGAAGACAGTAATTTTAGCAAGGTTCATATAGAACTTAATGAAGTGATGAACAAAAAACTAGAAGAGTACTTAGACCAGACGGTGCTGCCTAAATATTATCGCTTATTGCAAGAATGGATTGATGGGTGCAAAGAGGAGTTTGTACAAAGTCAAGAATTTCTAAATGAAATTGGTGAAAGCTTTAATCGTATGTATGGAGAAGAACGCCTCGTGCTTGATTGTGATTTTAAGGTAATTGACGATTGGCACCGCGACACCGACCGGATGACAAGTCGCTTCCAGTTGGAAACTGTTAATATCCTGCTGCGCAGAACCCCGTCACAATTTTTATTAAAGAGCGCTGGGAAGTTGTTTGGGGCAATATCCCAAAATAAAGCGATGCTTTTTAATAAGTACAAAGCATTTGTGGAAAATGAGGATTATTCAGAAGCTATCTCTGTAGTGAATCAACAGTTTTTCCAGCAATTTGAACTGTTTGAAAAGTCGCTTGAGCGCGATGTAACCCTGTTTTTCAAGAGTCCATTGCAGCTGTTAAATCATTCCGCGGAAGAGGCACAAGCTGGAATACAGGCGAACCAAGAAATGCTTACGAATATGAATACCAATCCAGAGATGTTCCGTGATCCATTAACACTGTTTGAGGTTAGATTGCGTCAATTTGAGTGGATGACCGTGGCTGGTAAGGGAATGCAGACCGTTTATTAATAAGGTGGAAGAAGGAAGATGTCAAAGGGCATCTTCCTTTATCATTAAGAAAAAAATGTCGTACGAAAATCGGTTGCCCGAAAGCACATAAGATGGTAGCCTATTGGTAATCTGCTTTAAGGGAGGGAAAACAAGTGATTAAGGTAACGGGTACACAAACAGAAGCAAAGGTATTTTCAAACTATCCTCAAGAAACAGCCCTTGAGCAAATCAAAGAACTTTGTAATCAAGCATTTTTAAAGGATACAAAGATTAGTATCATGCCAGATTATCATGCGGGCAAAGGCTGTGTAATTGGTACGACCATTCAGTTAAAGGATAAGGTTGTCCCGAATCTAGTTGGTGTGGATGTCGGCTGCGGCGTGCTAACCGTCAAGCTTCAGGATAAAAAGGTTGATTTTAATCAATTGGATCAAGTAATCCGTACGTATGTCCCGAGTGGGCAGGAAGTGCATAGTGATGAGACAGTTGGATTTATTAACACGAGTTTTCCCGCCATTCAAGAATTCCAAGCAGAGCACATCTTAAGTGAAAATAGAAGCCGTTATAGCTTAGGGACACTAGGGGGCGGCAATCATTTTATAGAAGTTTCTGTTGATGCCGATGGTTACCACTATTTAACGATTCATACTGGAAGCCGTTATGTAGGAGCTAAGATTGCCACTTATTATCAAAAGGTAGCTATCTCAAAACTTCGTCAGCAGGATCTTTCTGGACTTATTGACCAATTAAAGGCGGAAGGACGCCAAAAAGAAATCCAAGCCATGATCCAGAGCTATAAAGAAAAGAATCCGGTTATTCCAAATGACCTAGCGTATTTGGAAGGTGAGGATTTTCATAATTATATGCATGATATGAAACTTGCACAGGCATTTGCAAAGGCAAACCGGGAAGAGATTGCTAGAGCGATTACGGCAAACATGGGATTTGAAGAGCAGGACCGCTTCGATACGGTGCACAATTATATTGACACCGAGAACTTAATTTTACGAAAAGGGGCAGTTTCTGCACAAAAAGGGGAGCGTCTTATCATTCCAATTAATATGAGAGACGGGTCGATTTTAGCAGTCGGTAAAGGGAACGATGACTGGAATCACTCGGCCCCCCATGGAGCAGGCCGTGTTCTGAGCAGGACGAAAGCGATAAAAACTCTTAATATGGATGATTTTCATAAAACCATGGAAGGCGTCTGGACGACGTCTGTTTCAGAAGAAACCTTAGATGAGGCGCCAATGGCCTATAAGCCGATGAATGAAATTTTAGAAAAGGTCGAGGAAACCGTTGATATTGCTAGCTTCATTAAGCCCGTATATAACTTTAAAGCCAGTGAAAAGTACACACCTGGAAAATATAAAAAATGATGGAACAAGAAAGGGTGCCTCAAGGTTGAGGCACCTTTCTTGTTTAAATGGATAATGCAGGAAAAAATCATTACATGTTAATAACCTTTCGAAAAATCTACAAGATTAATTGGTGGAACCTTACCAGAAAGATAGGCTTTTAGGTTAGGAATTAATATATTCTCAACTACCCGCTGATTATAATGTTCCGTTGAGCCAGATGTGTGAGGAGTGACGATTACATTTTCCATCTCCCAAAATGGGCTTTCATTACTTAACGGTTCCTTCTCAAACACATCAAGTCCAGCTCCAGCAATCGTTCCTTCTGATAAAGCCTGAATAAGATCAGCTTCTACCACAATCTCACCCCGGCCGATATTAATAAAAAATGCAGAAGCCTTCATTTGCCTAAATTGTTCCGCACCAAACATTTGATAAGTATCCTTTGTGAGCGGCAATGTAACCACTACATAATCACAGGCAGGAAGCAATTCACCTAATTGATTTGGAGTATACATTTCATCGACATTGTGGGCAGGCATTCCCGAGTGCCTGACACCAAGAACTTTCATGCCAAAGGCTTTCGCTATTTTTGCTGTTTCTCTCCCAATCGTTCCTACTCCAATGATCCCGATTGTTTTTCCGTGGATTTCTTGGCCCATATTGGCATGATGCCAAGTTTTTTTCTGTTGATTCTTGACGTATGTATGGATTTTGCGTGTTAAACCCAGCATCAATGCAAAAATTGTCTCGGAGATGGGATAGGCATGAACGCCATTGGCACTAGTTAAGAAGAAATCTCTAGAATTAAATTCTTCAAGAGGTAAATAATCAACACCAGCACTCCATGATTGCAGCCACTTAAGTTTGGATTGTGGGTCGAGACAGTATTCATCTAACCCCTTACTCCAGCCAGCGATAATTTCCGCATCCTTTACATGCTCCTGCCAAATTTGCTTATCCTTGCCAACAATCAATTCCCAATCAGGTATGATATCTTTAATTTGTGAAATATGAGTCTGATCAATATTGCGAGTGATAACCATTTTTTTCATCAATGAGGATTCCTCCATTTTGCAATGTTTACTCTAGTTAATGATAACGGAAATCAAAATAAATGATAAGATTTTTGTTGCAATGTTTTTCCAGAAAGCTAATATTCTTTTTCCAGTATCTGTGCTATTATTTAGTGATACGAAGTAAATATAGGTAAGTGAATGGGCTTGTTGAAAATTTTTTTAACGGAGTGAAGGGAGGGGACGGTTTGAAAGAGCGATTGTGGACGAAGTCGTTTATTATGCTCATGGTGGGAAATCTTTTTATATTTTTGTCATTTCAAATGCTCATTCCTACTCTGCCGCCATATATAAAATCAATTGGAGCTTCAGGGCTAGAGATTGGCTTAGTGACAGGATTATTTTCGATTGGCGCGGTAATCAGCCGGCCGTTTATCGGCTTTTTGCTTGAGTATAAGCCAAGAAAGTCGCTTGTTATAATAGGAGCCTTGATGCTCTTCCTAGTTACGATTCTTTATCCCATTTCACAGATTGTGGTGATTTTTCTGCTATTCCGTTTCGCCCATGGTCTTGCATGGGGGTGGTCAACCACAGTGAATGGTACTGCAGCGGTAGATGCAATCCCCAATTCGCGGCTGGGGGAAGGGATGGGTTACTTCGGGCTCTCCATGACCATTGCATACATTGTTGCTCCTAGTCTAGGAATCTTCATCTACAATTTGACTACTTTTTCAAATCTTATTTTTATTTCGGCGATATTAGGGGCAATTTCAATTATCCTGCTTACAGCTGTACGCTATCAAACTCCTCAGGCAGTGATAAATACACGTAAAGAAGATTTGAAGTTTTCTTATATAGGTTCTTCAGTTGAAAAATCAAGTTTATTTCCAGCCTTTATCACCATTATTATCAATTTAGGATATGGCTCCGTTGTAACATTTATTGTTATTTTTGGTGAAGAGCGCGGCATTGAACAAATCTTTTTATTCTATATTTTCAACGCGATACTGGCAACATTGGGGAGACCTTTTGCCGGAAGATGGTTTGATGAAAAAGGTCCGATCGGACTTGTTTTGTTCTGTACATTCTCTACGTTTGTTGGGATGTGGGTCCTTTCTTTTGCCCATTCCAACTTGTTTATAGCCATTTCGGGTGCCTTATTTGGTTTAGGATTTGGCTGCTTGATACCTACGCTGCAATCTTGGGCATTACTTATGACACCAGCTCATCGGCGAGGTGTGGCGAACGGGATGATCTTCTCGTCCATTGATTTGGGCTTGGGTTTAAGCGGGATAATATTTGGTGTCGCCGCCCAATTTGTTAGCACGGCATCCATTTTCCGAATTGCGAGTCTTTTTCTCCTAGCGGCCATTATCTTGGTTTTAATCATGGAAAGAAAGAAGCGATCTGGATTACGAGAAGACGTTGTGGCAAAGAAAAAGGTCAGAACCTCATTTTAATTGAGGCCTGACCTTTTTTATCTTTAAATATTCTCCCTTCTTTTACGGTTTTGCATTTTCATGACAATCAATCCAGCCAAAATTAAGCCAAGACCAGTAACCATATAGTTGTACATTGGAGATGCCGTATCCGGCAGCTCCTCTATTATAATCCTCCTTTTTTCGAATATTCAATATATATCATACTACAAAAAATGCAAATAGACCTATGAAATTAGATTCAGAGAATTCTCTTAATAAATAGTAGTAACATGTACAGGATTTGAACACTTAGCTGGCTTGTTTGTCCAAACAATAAACATTTTTGCGTTTAACTTCTGTACATGTATCTAGAGACCTTTTTGGCACTATACTTGCAAGATAATAAAGTATCATTCTTGTTTAGGAGGTTAAAAGATGCAAATAAATACTTGTCGGGCAGTTGTAACAGGGGGCGCTTCAGGGCTAGGAGAAGCGACGATTCGAAAGATTATTCAAAATGGTGGAAGGGCAGTTATTTTTGATCAATCTGAAGAAAAAGGTTTGCGGCTCCAAACAGAATTAGGGGAAGCCGTATTTTTTATAAAGGCTGATGTCACGAAAGAAGAAGACATTCAAGTGGCTGTTCATCAAGCAGCCGATTATATGGGCAGTATAAATACTGTTGTGAACTGTGCAGGGATTGGTATTGCGGAGAAGGTGATTGGCAGAAATGGTGCACATAATCTTTCACTTTTTTCAAAAGTCATTCATGTAAATTTAATAGGTTCGTTCAATGTGATTCGGATTGCTGCGGAAGTAATGACAGGGAATGAAATGAATGAACAAGGTGAAAGAGGGGTGATTATTAATACTGCTTCAGTTGCCGCCTTTGACGGGCAAATTGGCCAGGCAGCTTACAGTGCTTCTAAAGGTGGAATTGTCGGAATGACCCTGCCAATCGCAAGAGAGCTGGCCCGCAACGGGATTCGCGTCATGACGATTGCACCTGGGTTATTCCACACACCTATGTTTGATACACTCCCGCAAGAGGCCAAAGATTCGCTCGGAAAAATGGTTCCATTTCCATCAAGGCTCGGATATCCAAGTGAATACGCGCAACTTGTTCAAAGCATTGTCGAAAATCCGATGCTAAATGGAGAAACAATCCGGCTGGATGGGGCGATTAGAATGCAGCCGAAATAATTTTGGAAACAAGGGGGAATTCCATTAGGAATCCCCCTTAATCCATCATCCTCCAAAGAATAGGTCGATGATATTTGAAGCAGTGGATGTTTTTTTATTATAAAACTCTGAGTACCCACAGTTTTTGCAAAAGACAACAGTAAACGTGTTGTGTTGAAGATCAAACATCTTTGATAGACCCGTCCCTGTCATGGCTACATCTTTTGTTCCTGTATCTCTGCTGCCACATTTAATACAGCCTTTTTGGCTCATAAGCTCACTCCTCGAATAAATTCCTCTTTTTTAATTACGACTAATGAGGCTAAAAGTTCCCATGAAAAATAGATATTATTAAAATATTCAAAAATATCCTTCACTTTTGTTACAATAAGGATATGAAGAAAGGGGGGACAACATGGTCCAATTTAACGAGTTGATTACGCCAGTTGACTGCATGGTTACCGAGGATACAACACTATCTGAAGCTGTCCGTTTAATGAATAACATGAAGTGGAACTTGCTGCCAGTCATAGACACGAATAGAAAACTAGCAGGCGTTTTTACGCGAAGCGGGTTATTTCAAATGGTCCTGGAAGCGGCGCCCCTATCCACCCCTATCAAAACTTATATTAAAGAACAAGTTGAAACACTGCCGATTGACACCCCTTATGAAAGTATCGAAAAAATTGTAAAAAACAGCCATGTGGGTACCGGTGTAGTTATCGATCATCAAAACCATGTGGTAGGAATCCTCACGAAAACAGATATGGTCATGTCCCTGCTGCAAACCTCACAGGAATTAAATACAGTAAAAACCTTAAAAAGGACCTTAGAAACTGCTTTAGACCATGCTTACGACGGAATTGTCATGACGGATGAAAAGAAAAACATCCAGATGGTCAGTCCTCCTCTACTCGAATTATTTAATCTTAAACTTGAATCCGTTCTCTACAAATCAGTTGCCAAAGTATTGCCGGCACTCCACCTCGACAATGTCTATCAGACCGAAACAGCAGAGGTCAGTGGTTTTCTAGAGATTAATGGCATTAAATATATGGTCCATCGAATTCCAATCTTAGAGGGTGGGAAAGTCATCGGAGCGATTGGAAAAATAGTGTTCAGACAATTAAACGAGGTCAGTGAATTATTTAAAAAGCTGCAGAAAGCCGAGAATAAGGCCAGCTTTTATCATCAGCAATTTCAAAAGTCGGAGTCTGCTAGATTTACTTGGGAGCACCTTTTAACAGTGGATTCCTATATGGAAAAACTGAAGAAAAGTGCAGCCAAAGCAGCAAAGGGCCGGTCCACCATTCTTATTCGCGGAGAAAGCGGCACAGGTAAAGAGTTGTTTGCCCAGGCAATTCATAATTCTAGTGCAAGAAGTACAGGGAAGTTTATTGTCGTAAATTGTGCGGCGATTCCAGAGGATTTGTTAGAATCTGAGTTTTTTGGTTATGACGAAGGTGCATTTACAGGTGCAAGGCAAAAAGGCAAACTTGGAAAGTTTGATTTGGCTAATGGAGGAACCCTTTTCCTCGATGAAATTGGGGATATGTCCCTCTCATTACAGGCCAAACTGCTCCGTGTGCTTCAAGAGCGAGAATTCTATCGGGTTGGTGGAACGGTAAGAATTCAAGTAGATGTCCGAATCATTGCAGCCACCAATCGGAACTTGGAAGAAATGGTCAAAGAGGGCCTGTTTCGAGAGGATTTATATTATCGTCTCAATGTCATTTCATTGTACGTCCCACCGCTTCGCGATCGACTGTACGATACTGAGTATTTAATTGAGCGATTTATGATTGAATTGAATCAAATATTAGGAACCAGCATTACGGGAATGGATTACAGGGCAAAAGAAGCGATGCTAAGTTATTCTTGGCCTGGGAATGTTCGCGAACTGCGGAATGTGATGGAACGGGCTATGACCTTTGCAGAAAATGGGAAAATCATGCTTGAGGATCTTCCCGATTATTTAGTAAAGCAGGTCTCTATGATCGAGCCTTCTCCAAATATATCATTAGTTGAAAATGCCGAACTAGAAGCGATTAAAAAAGCACTCGTCCAAGTCCAGGGGAATAAGGTTCAAGCCGCTAGATTACTAGGAATCAGCCGATCCGGTTTATATGAAAAAATCAAAAAATATAAACTGCCTACATAGTGTCCATAAAATGGACACTATAATGTCCGCTATGTTTGGATGATACACATCTCGTCATTGAAAATTGACGTTTTTTTAGGATTGTTGAACTACAACATGATTTCTAGTTTATTGGCATAAATATTGCATAAATACTAGAGTAGTCTTTTTTAAAGGGGGATTCATTTATGAATATCGGAAGCTTACTAGCACAAACTGCCCGCAAGTTCCCTGAATTACTAGCGATCGTATGTGAGGGAAGAAGCTATACATATCGCCGATTTAATGAGGAAGTAAACCGACTTGCTAACGGCTTGTTGAAGCAGGGCGTCAATAAAGGCGACAAGCTCGCATTGATGATGAAGAATTCGGATCACTTTGTCTTGACCTTCTTTGCTGCTGCGAAAATTGGTGCAGTTGCCGTCCCGATTAACTTTCGCCTCACTGCTTCAGAGGTTCACTACATTTTAGACCAATCCGATACGTCTTTGGTTGTGTGTGATCAGGAGTTCGAACCCATCATTGCCGCGGCGAAACAAGGAACGGATGTCCGGTTGGTCATTACCGTCGGGGAACCAGAAACCACGGGTTACTATTCTTATCAAGGAATTTTATCGGAAAACAAGACAGAACCAGATGTGCAGGTGTCTGAGCAGGATGATTTAGAAATCCTGTACACTTCAGGGACAACAGGACGTCCGAAGGGTGCTCTGTTTGATCATAGTCAAATTTTTAAAGTAGGAAATGCTGTCGTTATTAACATGGGGATCCGGCAGCATGAACGCATTCTCCATCTTGCACCGCTGTTTCACTCAGCCCAATTAAACCTGTTTCTTATCTCAGGTGTAGCACTTGGTGCCACACATATTATCCATCGCGATTTTCATCCAGTAAAAACACTCCAAGCGATTCAAGAACACAAAATCACCCACCTTTTTGCCGTTCCAGCTATGTATAATTTTCTTCTACAGGTTCCTAATGCAGCAGATTATGATTTAACTTCTATACAGAGAGTCGGATACGGAGCCGCGCCCATGGCAACAGAACTAGTCAAAAAAACCATTCAACTCTTTAAAACGGATCAATTTTATAACCTTTGCGGGTTGACAGAAGCTGGTCCAGGCGGAATTCTCCTTGACCCAGAAGGTCACAAACACCATCTTGGCAAAGGCGGGAAACCCATTTTCTTAACAGAAACAAGGGTAGTCAATGAAGATGGCAAGGATGTATTACCTGGGGTGATTGGTGAATTTATTGTTCGCAGCGACATGGTGATGAAGGAATATTATAAAAAACCGGAAGAAACGAAGAGTACATTGAAAAATGGCTGGCTCTATACAGGTGACTTAGCAACAATGGATGAAGAGGGGTATATCACGTTAGTGGATCGTAAAAAAGACATGATTATCTCCGGCGGTGAAAATGTATACTCTGTTGAAGTGGAATCGGTTCTTTTTGAACATCCAGATGTCCTCGATGCAGCCATTATAGGTTTGCCTGATGAGGTTTGGGGAGAAGCGGTCTGTGCAATCATTGTACCGAAGGAAGGTACTGTAATTGATGAACAGGAATTAAAGAGTTTCTGTCGTCAAAAATTAGCAGGCTATAAGGTTCCTCGGCGAATTTTTATAGAAAAGCAGCTGCCGCGGAACGCTTCTGGGAAAGTACTAAAATATCAACTGCGTGAGATGATGAGGGATGTAAACATAATGAAGAACCTTTAGTTATGGATTATATTCCCAATAATTGAATAAAAACATCTGAGATTTGTATAAAAAGCCCAAGTTTATGTAAAAAAAACTATGGATTTGTAAAAATAACAGCCCAATTTGTAAAAAGGCCTTCACTAAAACATTAAAATTGTAAGCGTTCACAATTGGAAAGCGAGGTAATTTTAAATGAAACACCCCTACTTAAATGAAGAACATGAAATTTTCCGCAAATCCTTGCGAAAGTTTTTGGACAAAGAAGCATATCCCTTTTATGAGAAGTGGGAAGAGGACAGGATGATTCCCCGCTCCTTCTGGAAGAAGATGGGTGAACAGGGGTTTCTTTGCCCTGATATTGATGAAAAGTATGGCGGCAGTGAGGTCGACTGGGGATTCGCGGTGGTCATCAATGAAGAGCTGGAACGAGTCGGCTCAGGGTTAGTTGGGATTGGCCTTCATAATGATATTGTCGTCCCCTACATCACTGCCTATGGAACAGAAGAACAAAAGCAGCGCTGGCTGCCGAAATGTGTAACAGGTGAAATCATTACCGCGATTGCGATGACGGAACCAGGCACAGGCTCTGACCTCGCGAACATTAAAACAACCGCTAAACTTGACGGTGACCATTATATTGTTAATGGCCAAAAGACATTCATCACCAATGGAATTCAATCCGACCTCATTGTTGTCGCCGTTAAAACGGACCTAAATGCTGTACCAAAGCATAAGGGAGTCAGCCTTCTCGTCATTGAGAGAGGGGCACCTGGATTTTCACGGGGGAGAAAGTTAAACAAAGTCGGTCTCCATTCCCAGGATACAGCGGAATTAATCTTTGAAGATTGCCGTGTCCCGAAGGAAAACCTGCTCGGAGAGGAAGGCAAAGGCTTTCTTTATTTAATGGAAAAACTCCAACAGGAACGTCTGCTTGTCGCAATTGGGGCGCAAACCGCTTCGGAAGTGATGCTAAAAATGACGATCGACTATGTAAAAAGCAGAGAAGCGTTCGGAAGGCCAGTCAGCCAGTTCCAAAATACCCAGTTTAAGATTGTAGAAATGGCTACAGAAATTGAAATGGGCAGAGCCTTTTTGGACCAGTTAATTGCTGAGCATATTGAAGGGGAAAACGTAGTAACGAAGGTTTCGATGGCTAAATGGAAGCTAACCGATATTGCTAAAAGGGTTGCTGCAGAATGTATGCAACTCCATGGCGGCTATGGTTATATGGAAGAATACGAGATTGCGAGAAGATTCCGTGATATTCCTGTTTCCTCTATTTACGCTGGTACCAACGAAATAATGAAAACAATCATTGCGAAAAATCTAGGATTATAGAGAGGGAGATTAAGATGCGTGAAGTAGTAATTGTGGAAGGTGTACGTACACCAGTCGGAAGAAGAAATGGCGTGCTAAAAGATATCCGTCCGGATGATTTATCAGCGTTGACATTAAAGGAACTAGTCAATCGAGCGGGGATCGACCCGGCGCTTGTAGACGATGTAATTTGGGGGTGTGTGACCCAAGCGGGTGAGCAAGCAGGTGATATTGCTAGAGTGGCTGCGCTCATCGCGGGCTTCCCAATAGAAGTCCCGGGCACAACGATAGACCGTCAATGCGGTTCAAGCCAACAAGCGGTCCATTTTGCCGCACAAGCGATTTTGGCCGGTGACATGGACGTGGTGATAGCTGGCGGTGTGGAAAGCATGTCGCGTGTTCCGATGGGATCCAACTACAAAGGGGCTGAGGAACCTTTTAGCCCTAATTTAAGGTCGAAGTATGAAATGATCCATCAGGGCTTATCAGCCGAGCGAATCGCCGAAAAATATGGTTTTACCCGTGAGGTACTTGATCAATTTTCACTTGAAAGCCATCAAAAGGCACTTAAGGCGCAGGAAGAGGGGTATTTTTCGAGAGAGATTTTCCCAATCGAAGTAAAGCTTCCGGATGGCACAACGGCTGTTATCAAGGATGATTCTGGTCCGAGAAAAGGAACTTCTTTAGAGGCATTGGCTGGTCTTCGGACCTCCTTTAAAGAGGCTGGAGTGATTCATGCCGGTAACTCCAGCCAAATAAGTGATGGCTCAGCCGCGGTACTGCTCATGTCCCGTGAGAAAGCAGAAGAGCTAGGTTTGAAACCGCGCTTCCGTGTTCACACACGCGTAGTGGTCGGCTCAGATCCTACATTGATGCTGACAGGACCGATTCCAGCTACACAAAAGGCTCTAGAAAGGTCCGGCTTATCCATTGATGATATTGATGTATTTGAAGTCAATGAAGCTTTCGCCCCTGTCACACTTGCTTGGCTGAAGGAGACAGGGGCAGACCCTGCGAAACTAAATCCCAATGGCGGAGCAATAGCCCTCGGACATCCACTAGGCGGCAGTGGTGCACGTCTAATTGTGACGATGATGCATGAATTGGAGCGAACTGGCGGGCGCTACGGATTGCAAACTATGTGTGAAGGCCATGGGATGGCAAATGCTACGATTATTGAGCGCTTAGCGTAGGGTACCATAGATTCGCTGATAGATTATGAAAATTCGCTGATTGGCGACTGAAATTCGCTGATTGGCCAGGAAAATTCGCTGATTGACCAGAAGAAATAGCCGATAAACCAATATAAATTCGGTAACGGAGGCGTTCCAATGACGACAACGATTGGTAAAATCTTTGATTTGACGGTGAAAAAATATCCGAACAAACAAGCCATTTACGATGTCAGAAAAAATGTCCGCTATACGTATAAGGAATGGAGCGTGCAGGTGAATCGACTCGCCAATGCCCTCCTAAAAGAAGGGGTGCAAAAAGGCGACCGTGTCTCTACCTTCATGTTTAATACCGAGGAATTAGGGACTGCATTTTTTGCATGTGCAAAAATCGGTGCTATCTTCAATCCAATTAATTTCCGCTTAACGTTAGAAGAAGTTGCCTATATTCTTTCAGATGCTACTCCAAAGGTCGTTCTTTTTGAAAAGGCCTTAGAGCCTGTCATCTCAGCGATTGCGAGTCGTTTTGAGAAAACCTCCTTTTGGTTTATCGATGAAGAAACGCCTGCGTATGCTGCAAGTTATCAGGAAAAACTGGCCGCTTCTTCATCCGAAGACATTCATGCAGACGTGAAAGAAACCGATCTTTATGCCTTTATTTATACCAGCGGGACAACGGGAAGGCCAAAAGGAGTCATGCACACCCACCGTAATGTGGTCGACCAAAGTGTATTCTGTATTGCATCATGCAAACTAAGAGCAGAAGATGTAGGTCTCGTCACAGCACCGATGTTCCATTGCGCTGAACTCCATTGCGCCTTTCTGCCAAGGATTCATGCAGGAGCAAGTAATGTCATTTTGCATCAATTCAATCCAAAAGCGATCCTCCCATTAATTGAAAGAGAAAAAATCACAAAATTCTTTGCAGCGCCAACTATGTGGAACATGCTCCTTCAAGAGGATCTTAGCAAATATGACTTGTCTAGTTTAAAGCTTGGTTTATACGGTGCGGCCCCAATGGCGCCCGCACTTGTTCATGCTCTCCATGACAAACTAGGAATCCAGCTGATTCAAGCCTATGGAATGACTGAAATGGGTCCAGCCATTACCTTCCTGTCAGAGACGGACCAATTGAGGAAAGCAGGTTCTGCTGGTCAAGCAGCCCTTAGCCATGATATTCGGGTGGTTCGTACGAGAGAAGACGGTCCATCAGATCCTGATGATATTGTACCAGTCGGTGAGACCGGTGAGATTATTGTGCAAGGACCATGTATGATGGTGGGATATTTTAACAGGGAAGAAGCGACGGAGAAAGCATTGTATAAAGGATGGTACCATTCCGGAGATATCGGTTATCTTGATGATGAGGGGTATCTATATGTCAATGACCGTGTCGATGACATGATAATTAGCGGTGGCGAAAATATTTATCCAAGGGAAGTAGAGGACATCTTACATGCCCACAATGGTGTCCTGGATGTGGCAATAGTTGGCCAGCCGAATGACCGCTGGGGAGAGACGGTTACGGCGTTTGTTGTCAAAAAAGATCCGAAGGTCACGGAGCAGGAACTGGATGAATACTGCAAAAACTCTGACCAGCTCGCTAATTATAAACGTCCGCGACAGTATGTATTCTGTGAGGCTTTGCCGCGAAATGCCAGTGGTAAGATAATGAAATTCGTTTTAAGAAAACAATTGGAGGAGCTTTTTGCTCCAGGCACTACAAATTCGTAAGAGAGGGACCTAACTATGTTAAAAGGTATTAAAGTTATTGATTTTACGAACTACTTGCCAGGTCCTTTCGCCACATTACGTCTTGCTGAACTGGGAGCGGAAATCATTAAAGTGGAGCCCCCTGAAGGGGACCCTGCCCGGCATACGGGACTTTCCAAACACGGGAATGGTCTGGTTTTTCTTGCTAACAACCGTCAGAAAAAAAGCATTACCCTTAACTTAAAGGAGAAAGATGGGTACGACACCGCACTTAAATTAATTGCTCATGCTGATGTCGTCCTCGAAAGCTTTAGACCAGGGGTAATGGAAAAGCTCGGTTTAGGATATGAGGCGGTTCAAAAGGTAAAGCCAGATATTGTCTACTGCTCGATATCCGGCTATGGACAAAAAGGGCTGTTAAGTAAGCTTGGTAACCATGACCTCAATTATATGGCGTTAAGTGGAGTATTGGCCCAGTTCAAAGACAAAGCGGGCAAACCTGTCCATCCTTCGATTACTTTGGCCGATTATTTAGGCGGCTTTGCGGCCAATGAACGAATCTTAGCTGGACTTGTTTCGAGAACCTTAACAGGAAACGGAAGTTATCATTCTATTTCCATTACCGACCAGCTAGTATCTTTATTAGGGAACCATATCCTGGTTGAACAAGAAACCGGAGCAGGAAATGGCATTGATGTACTTAGCGGAAGCATTGTTTCTTACGCCTTATATGAAACAAGCGACGGGAGGTTCATGAGCATTGGCGCGCTCGAACCGAAATTTTGGGCTAATTTTTGTCAGGCTCATGGTCGCGAAGAATGGATTGGAGCCCATTATTCCACAACAACTAATGCTAACCCTGTTTATCTGGAACTCATGGCTCTTTTTAAAAGTAAAACCTTCTATGAGTGGATTGAATTTGCCCAAAAGGTTGATTGTTGTATGGCCCCCGTACTTGAAATTGGGGAGCTGGTTACTAATCCCTACTT
>NZ_JBALSN010000145.1:0-144 GCF_036966985.1 Neobacillus drentensis
CACAAGGACAATTCGCTCAACGCCGGCAACAAGTGCCGGGATCACATTCATTAAAACAGATGATGGATAGGCGGCCGTTCCGCCTGGGACATATACACCCACCGCATCGAGCGGTGTTACTTTCTGACCTAGCATTGAGCCGTC
>NZ_JBALSN010000145.1:277-1093 GCF_036966985.1 Neobacillus drentensis
TCCTCCTCCGTCACAAGTGGTTGTTCAATAGAGACACCGTCAAATTGCTTCGTGAAAGACCGTACCGCTTCGTCACCATTTTTTCTCACTTCTTCGATAATCCGCTGAACAGCCAGTCGCTGCTCTTCCGTTCCTGTATCTAGAGAACGCTTGAGTGAGAGAGTGTCTGTCTCACCTTCTTGTATGTAGGTGATGTTCATGATGTTTGCTCCCCTTCTCCTTCGATGATTCTTGCCAGACGCTGCGCCATTTCATCGATTACCGCATCCTTCATTCGATAGCTCACAGGATTGACAATAAAACGTGACGTAATGTCACAAATATGTTCCGTTTCGACAAGTCCATTTTCCTTAAGTGTTTGACCGGTGGAGACAATGTCAACAATTCGATCGGCAAGTCCGATGAGCGGTGCTAATTCAATGGAACCATTTAGCTTAATGATCTCCACCTGCTCACCTTGTTCTCTAAAATAAGAAGAAGCGACATTTGGGTACTTTGTGGCCACACGCGGTGCGACACCGCCCCAGCTGGCTCCCGGCAAGCCCGCTACAGCTAAATGACATTTGCTAATGTTTAAATCGAGCACTTCGTACACATCCCGTGCTTCTTCAAGCATGACGTCTTTGCCTGCAATGCCCACATCCGCTACACCGTGCTCTACATATGTCGTCACATCCATTGGCTTCGCTAAAATAAAGCGGAGATTTTCTTCCGGTACATCAATGATTAATTTTCTTGAATCTTCGAATTCCTCCGGCAGCTGATATCCAGCCTGTCTTAATAGCCCTGCTGCTTCTTCAAATATCCGTCCCTTTG
>NZ_JBALSN010000146.1:0-5416 GCF_036966985.1 Neobacillus drentensis
ATTATAAATTTTATCAATTAAAAAGACTAGTAAAAGCCTATATAGCAAGTAATATTCCCATATTGAACCAAAAAACTAATGAGACGGCCTCAGTTGTAAAAAATTTAATAAATTTTGTAGGGGTTTAGTGAGTGTGCTTCGTCTATTATGGTGAAGTGATTGGAAAACAGGAGGAAATTATGATAACAATAAAAAACTTAAGCCATGACTTTGTAATTGGAAAAAAAGGGAGACAAACGATCATTCCGGTACTTAGAGATATTTCTTTTAGTGTCGAGAAGGGTGAAATCGTCACTATTGTTGGCAGAAGCGGGTCCGGAAAATCGACGCTCCTTAACTTAGTTAGTGGTTTTATTCATCCGAAAGAGGGTGAAATATGGATTAGCGGAGAAAAAGTTTCAAATCTAAATGAATCGAATTTTGCTGACTTTCGGATCAATCATCTAGGATTTATTTTTCAAAGCTTTCAATTGATTCCGAGCATGACTGCTTTTCAAAATGTTGAATTGCCGTTGATATTAAAAGGTGTAAATGAAAAGGAAAGAAAAGTGCAAACCGAAGCGATGCTGCAAAAAGTGGGATTGCTAGATTACCAGGATCATTATCCTGGAGAGCTGTCAGGCGGGCAGCAGCAGCGGGTAAGTATCGCCCGGGCCTTAATTGTGAATCCCCCGATTATTCTTGCCGATGAACCAACGGGCAGTCTTGATAGTGAAACTGAAGATGAGTTATTACTATTTATTAAGGAATTGAATAGGGATTTAGGAATTACGTTTTTAATTATCACCCATGATGATAAGGTAGCTGAGATTGGTAACCGTAAAATAGAATTAAAAGATGGACGCATTGTCGAGGAGGTGTTGGTATGAAGCTAAGAGACCAATTTCGCTTCGTCCGCCAGAATATGAAGAAAAATAGAACAAGAGTATTTATGACGATTCTTGCAACCGCAATGGGTTGTGCCTTCTTAATTGTGCTCGCCTCTGTAGGGTTTGGTTTACAGAAATCAGTGGTAAAGGAAATTACCGAACGGAGGGTCATTACCCAAATTGATGTTCATGGTAAGGAAACAAAAGATGAAGGGGTATATCGCCCTTTAACTGATAAAGATGTGAAATTGTTTGAAAAGATAAATGATGTAAAAGCAGTGACAAGAAGGAAAATGTTACAGCAAGAAAGCATCTATTCAATTGGGAATTATCAAGTAGGAACGCAAACCTTTGTGGCAAATTTCCCAGCAGAAATTAAAGCAGGGTTCGAATTATCGGAGGGCCGTCTGCCGAATGGGAAAAACGAAGTGGCCGTCGGTTATAATTTCTTAACTAATCTAGCTGACAAGGATGCGGGGGATGAACTGTATGATGAAAAGGGACTGATTAAAGCTGAGTATCTTTATAAAGGAGAATTACTTGGAAAAGAAATAAACTTAACCGTAAAGCAGTTTAAAGAAGGTAAACAAGTAGAAAAAACGATCCCATTAAAGGTGGTGGGAATCTCTAAAAAGCCAACAAAAGAATGGGCACAGGATAGTAGTGTCTTTATTTCCGATGAGATGTTAACTGAAATTGAGAGGTTTACAGGGACACCCAAAGGATTCATGTTGGATATAAACACAAAAGAGGTACCAGACGATCTTTTAAACAATAAAAATATGTATGATGAAGTAAAGATTTATGCAAAAAACATGGAATCGGTCCAAAGTATATCTGACCAATTAAAAGAAAAGAATTATGCAACATATTCGGTTGTCAATGAACTAAAAGAGGTCAATATGGTATTTATGATTGCAAAGGCAGGTTTGATCTTTATTGGGACAATCGCGATACTGATTGCGTCCATTGGAATTTATAATACGATGACGATGGCAGTGACTGAGCGGGCTCCTGATATTGGGATTATGAAAGCAATTGGTGCAAATCCGAAAACCATTAAACGAATTTTTCTGCTAGAAAGTAGTTATATTGGGCTAATCGGTGCCCTTATTGGTACGATCGTTTCTTATGGGATTAGCTATACGGTTAATTTTGCGATTCCATTAATTATCAAACAGGCTTTTGGCCAAGAGACGGATTTAGACCTAATTTTTAGTGATATTCCGATTGTTTTACCGATTATCTGTGTTGTGATTTGTTACGCTGTAACTATCATTTCAGGATTACGCCCAGCACAGCGGGCAACAAAGGTTGATGTCTTAAAAGCTATGAGAAGAGAAGTGTAATGGGTAAAAGATAAAACCCATGATACTAGCGGACAACCATTTCCTCGTCCAAGCATATGTTAATAGAAAGATTGTTTAACAACAATGGAGGGGGATGGGGAGATGATTAACTGGAAAGTCCGATTAAGAAACAAGAACTGGGTAATCGCATTTGTATCTCAAATTATGATTGTGGCCCAGATGCTGCTAGCGTGTTTAAATTCGTTTGGAATCATTGATTTTCAACTCACTGATGCAATCCAGAATGGTGTATTAACTTTTGTAAATGCCGTCTTTGTTTTGTTGTCGTTGTTAGGAATAATACAGGATCCAACCACAAAGGGTTATAAGGATAGTGAACGAGCGTTAACCTACAAAGATCCAAACTAAATTATAGTCAGTTCCAAACGGAACTGGCTTTTCCTGTTAGAACAGTAAGAAAATTCTTTACAATAGCCACACAAATTGTTTTACTAGATATGGACTAAAAAATTTGTGAGAGGCAGTACATATAAATGGCAAAAATAAAAAGCTATATCGGACAATTTCACCCGATCGTATGGGTTTTATTAATTGGAACCGTTCTATCAAGAGGCGCTTCTTTTATGACGCTTCCATTCCTAGCTATCTACCTATCTAGGCATATGGATCTGTCGCCAATTGTCATTGGCTTAACCGTTGGGATGAGTCCATTAATGGCAACAGTTGGCGGTTTTATTGGCGGTCATTTATCAGATCGGTTTGGGCGAAAACCTGTTATGCTTATCTCTTTGTTTACGGTCGCATTTGTTTATTATGGGTTTACGATGGCAACTGGTGAGGGATGGTTTATCCTTCTAAATGCATTAAACGGACTGTGCAATTCATTTTTTGAACCAACCGCTCAAGCCTTAATGGCTGATTTAACCGATAAGGAAAAGCGGATGAAGGTATATTCCTTACGATATACTGCCATGAATATTGGGGCATCAGTAGGTCCACTGGTTGGAGCCTATTTAGCCAGTACATCAGCGAAGTTATCGTTTGCAATAACTGGAACCACTTATTTATTGTATGCAATGGTGCTGGTGATCCTGATGAAGAGGCTAGTCTTAACTCAGCCCGGACAAAGCAAAAAGGGTGTCTCCTTTGGTGATGCATTTAAAATTATTAGAACTGATAAAGCATTAAGGTATCTAATCATTGGTATCATTTTAGTCAACATGGGCTATGTTCAAATTGATTCCAACTTGCCGCAAATACTTGAAGGTTCAGTCGAAAATGGCATTGTCATTTTTTCAACACTGATCACGATAAATGCGGTGATGGTTGTTTTCCTGCAAATGCCCATTAGTCATGTTGCTGAGAAGTTCCGATTAATGCAGGTAATGGTTATTGGTGCTGTATTTATGGCAGCAGGATTAGTTGCCTTCAGTTTTGTAAACGGCTGGGTAATAGCCATTCTGGCAATTGTGTTCCTAACAATAGGTGAAATTTTAATTTTTCCATCCAACAGCATGATGATTGATCAATTGGCACCCGAACATTTGCGAGGTACGTATTTCGGGGCAGCACAATTTCGGAAAATTGGAAATTTTTTAGGGCCAATTATTGGCGGCTTTCTACTTAGTCAGTTTCATGGCCAGATCATGTTTTGGGTACTTACGATCACAACCTTGGGTAGTGTGGTTTTCTTCTTATCAGGAAATAAATTTTATAGTATTAACGAAAAAAATCCAAACCTTGAAAAAACAATTTGATAAAATGCCTCTGGATACGAAACCAGAGGCATCATCTTTATCTTAGAATATCTTCAATTCTTGCCAGAGTTTCATCGTTCAGCTTAACACCAGACGCTTTCACGTTTTCTTCCAATTGCTCGGGACGGCTTGCACCGACAAGTGCACTGGCTACATTTTTTTGCCGCAAGATCCAAGCAAGGGCAAGATTAGCGAGGGAAAGTTCATTGTCTTGGGCAACCTCTTTTAAAAGTTCTACTTTATCAAGGTTCTCATCCGTTAACAAGCCAAAAAGATTGCTGTATTTTTCCTGTGAAGCCCGGCTCCCTGTTGGAGCTTGTTGGCCTTTTATATATTTTCCAGTTAGTACACCCTGGGCAAGCGGGGACCAGACAACCTGGCCAATTCCATGCTTTTCACTTACAGGTAATACTTCTTTTTCAATATAACGCTGCAGCATGCTGTATTGCGGCTGATTGACTACTATGCGGTCAAGCAGCTTTTTATCGGCAAGATGAACAGCTTCGGAAATTTGTTCAGCCGTCCACTCACTTACGCCAACATATAGGACTTTGCCTTGACGGACTAAATCATCGAGTGCACGTAAAGTTTCGTCGAGCGGTGTTTGGGGGTCATAACGGTGGCAATAATATATGTCTACATAATCAGTGTTAAGACGTTTAAGACTAGCATGGCATTGTTCGATTACATGCTTACGGGATAATCCTTTATCATTCGGACCATCACCCATTGGCCAAAATACTTTAGTAGCCAATACATAAGAATCACGTACATATTTATTCAGAGCCTTACCTACTACGATTTCAGCCTCTCCACGCATATAAACATTGGCAGTATCAAAAAAGTTGACCCCTAATTCGTAGGCTTTATCGATTGAAGCAGCAGCATTTTGTTCCTCTACATAGCCTCCGTATGTAAGCCAGCTTCCTAAGCTTATTTCACTTACTTTTAAGCCAGTGTTTCCTAAGCGACGATATTCCATATAATAAATTCCCTCCTAAAAAATTTCGTTACTCAAAATAAAAATACAACAAAATTTACCTAAAAGTCCACAATTTAGTGAGTTTTTGCTAAAATAAGAATATCCAGATAGTTCCATGGGAACTGCGCATGATTTTGATCGTACTTTCCAGAGGTTTTTCGAATATGATTATTCATCTGTTGAAAAGGAGTCCTTAAAATGTGGTTTTGGATCATTATTGCGGCACTATTGTTCGTCCTATTACTCGTAGTTGAGGAATTTTTCTATTATTTTTGGAATCGTTATGTATATGGGCCAAATATAAAAGGGGAAAGGAGATGGTTGAGCAGACTAGTATTAGGTACAATTGTATTAATCAAAAGGTTGTTCCATAGAAGAGAAAAAGAATTACCAAAAACGAAGTCAGATAAGGGCCTTCCATTATAGGGGAGGCTCTTATATTTTTTATGATAGGAAAGTATACGTTTTGAACTTAGATTATTGTCTAGCTCCAGCGCC
>NZ_JBALSN010000147.1:0-7206 GCF_036966985.1 Neobacillus drentensis
TCTCAATAGCATGGTCGGCCAAGTTAAGGATGCCACCAGAGCGAATGATAAAATCTGTCACCTGCCCAAACAAAAGTCGATCAATGCCATTTCCAATTGCTCCTCCGACTAGGAATCCAAAACTACAATCGATGAGAGCACCCTTCATTTCTCCTGTTCTACGAAAATTTAAAACACTTATCACGAAAAACACTGCCACAACTCCGAAAAGCCATGCATAGCCTTGAAATAAACCTCCTGCCATCCCGCTATTTTGGATATGTGTAAGTGGAATTCCCCACAATGTAAATGTTTCATTGATGTCAATATAGGCCCGAATGAGATATTTAGAAAACTGGTCCATCACAATAACGAGGATTGCAATTACATAAAATAGCATATATAGTCCTTCTTTCTCACTGAAACATTTGTACCCTAATCATGAGTATAATTGAAAGCTTAATTCTATTCTATTATGAAGCTCTTATTCTTATATTCCATGTTACTCCTATAAACTGTCTCATTTTTCCTCACTTTTTCAACCTCTATTTGGTTTTCTAAATCTTCTTCAACACTACTGAACTGTCCAACGTGAAAAGACCCAAGTGATATAATCCTCACTTGGGTGTGATTTTAGGTTGTTAACGATTTTGAACTTTATTAAATAGGTTTAACTGTTTGAAGAATCTTATTTATCAAGCTTTCAGCATCATCAGCCTCGATGGTTGTTAATTGAATACGGCAGAAAGGTCTTACCCTGCATTCTAAACATCTTCTAAAACAGTCTACGATGCTGACATCTATATCATTTTGATAATGCAGGCGAAGAAGGTCAACAGAACCTTTAATTGTCCATTTTGAATGTATTCTGCTGATTCCATTGGATGTACTGCTGCAATATCAATATGCCCCCCAATAATTGCCGCAATGGATTCATTATTTGCTTTAAATGGAACATTTGTTGTTTTGATTCCGGCAGCGTTAAATAAGGCAGCATGCGCCAAATCATTTACTGTACCTACCCCAGGATGGCCAACTTTCAGCGTTTTTCCTTTTGAATCGTTAATGAGATCCTGAATGGAATTGATTTTACTCTTGCCATCTACAACCAATAGTAATGGATTATACACAACACTTGAGATAAATTTAAAATCATCCATTTTGTAATCTAATTGTTTTAATAGTGGCTGCACCGTAAGTGTTGTGCCGGTAACAAGGCCGACAGTATATCCATCTCCAGTTGCTTTTGCTGTTTCAGATGCTCCAATCGTTCCGCTTGCACCCGCACGGTTCACAACAACCATGGATTCTCCAAGGTATTTTTGGGCTGATTCTGCAACCGCTCTACCTACTGTATCCGTACTACCACCAGCAGCGAAAGGAACGATTAGATTAAGAGATTTTTTAGGGAAATCGAGTTTTGTTTCAGTAGATGCAGACTTTTAATTTGATTGAGTAGATTCTGAGGTTTGATTTGAGTTACAGCCTACTAGTATTGTAGAGATCAACCAGAATGCCCAAAAAAGTTTTTTCAATTTTATTTTTTTCATTATCTACTCCACTCCCCACAATTTTCTTATTGCTTGAAGACAAGACAATTATTTTTCTAAAGTTGATCAGATTTCATCACTGCCTTTAAACCATCTCTGTGCATTCAAAAGCATCATATCTTTAATCTGTGCTTCAGTGACTCCTAGTTCGATTAATTCAGGGACAATTTCATCCATAATATAAGACATCGTCCACTTGGGTCTTTTTTTCATTTCGCTTTCCGGAAACCAATCCGTAGAGCAACAGTAGTCCTGAGATAAAAACATTCTATTTGAAAAACCCTGCTTAACCAATTCGATAACGGTTGTATTTCGTTTTTCAGATGACATTCTGGCGGTTATTCCATAACGATCCATTCCAATAAACGCTCCATAAGAAAGAACTTTTACTATATATTCCAAGTTATCTGTATCCCCAGTATGTCCAATGAGAATACTATTGGGCGCAACACCTTCTTCCCTGAAAATTTCCAGTTGCCTAATTCCATTCATACTTTGTGGATGTGAGTGTGTCATGATGGGCACACCCGTTACTTGATGAGCTTGTGCCACAGCTCGTATTACTTTTTCAACATCAGGGGTAAATCCCTGTTCGTCTGTTGCACATTTCAGAAATCCTGCTTTTATCGAAGTATTTTGAATACCAACTTCTATGTCTCTGATAAAAACTTGTGCCATGTAATCAATATTCCTATTTTGAAAATGTTGGGGGAGATCGTTAAATGTGTAAATTCCTGTTGCACAAATAATCTGCATCTCTGTTTCAAGGGCAACCTTTTCCATAAAGTGAACATCTCTTCCAATCCCCATGACTGTCGGGTCACAAATGGTTTTGATCCCCTGCATCTTTACCCTGTTTACTTGTTCTACCGCATTCTTAAATTCTTTTTCTTCATCATAAATATGAGGAAACTGAACGCGTACAGCTTCAGAACAAATTCGTAAATGTTCATGTACTAATGTCCTTCCAAGTTCTGAAAAATCTATTTTACCAGTTACAGTATTCACATATTTCATCGTATGAATCTCCTTTTTATAGTTTCTTAGATAAGTAAGGTGCAAAACAGTATTCTTTTACATATCCATAACAGATTCATCATGAGAATATTCAGATGTGACCTGTTCAGTTTTATTTAGAATAGTAACTATAATTCCAAATACATAACAAATAGATCCAAAGATTAATACTGCACCGCTTAGTTGCATATGTTCTGCCATAAATCCTACAATAGTAGGTGTAAGAGCCCCTCCTATCCGTCCTATATTAAATGTAAGTCCAACCCCAGTTGATCTTAAATGTGTCGGATATAATTCTCCTAGGTAAGCGCCGAATGTTCCCCAATAACCATAAATAACGAAACCAAATATGATTCCTACTAGAAAAAGGAAGGTTATATTTTGAATGAGCATATAGGCGATAATAAGTACGATTGAAAGAGATTGTCCTAGCAATAAAGTGAACTTTCTAGAATATTTATCTGATAAATATCCACCAACTTGGTGACCAAACACAGCACCAATATTTAAAACGATTAGAAACCAACTTGCCATCCCAAGCGACAAATTATGACTTTTCACTAAAAAAGTGGGTATCCAAGACGAAGCAGCCCAATATGCGCCTAAATTAAACAGTAAAAGTAAACTTGCCAATATAGTTCGTTTTGCGTAACCATCTTTAAAAAGCATCCATAGAGTAAAGGTACTTTTTTCTTCCTTCACTTTTTTTGTTTTTTCCTTCCAATTTGGTGGTTCCTTTAATCCTCTCCTAAACATTAATATAATAAATGCAGGCAATATACCTATTAGGAACAGAACTCTCCATCCAAATGCAGGTAAAATTAAGAATCCAAGTAATGACGCAATAGCATACCCTACAGGATAACCACTATGAACAAAAGAAGTTGCCTTTGCCCTATGCCTTTTTGGCCAATATTCAGAAATTAGTGAGGCTCCAAGTCCCCATTCGCCTCCTAATCCAAGTCCAACAAAAAATCGAAAAATTCCAAGCTGTACTGGATCTTGTGCAAAAGCTGAAATACCAGTAAAAATTGAAAAAAAGATGACAGTAAATGTTAACATTCTTACCCTGCCAAAATAATCACCCAAAATGCCACAGCCAATTCCTCCTACCATCATTCCTACTAATGTTGCAGAACTAATAAGACCTGCTTCTCCAGCTGACATATTCCATTGTGTTAATAAAAGTGGAATAACAAGGGCCAAGAGCATGGCATCCATTGAATCCATGCACCAGCCTGCAAAAGATGTCCATAAACTTTTCCATTAGGTTTTTCCTACTTCAGGGTCATTTCTTACATTTGAAGAATAAATCATCATTTTCCTCCTCGCATATTAAGTAAAAGCTTTATCTCTAAAGTTTTGTAGAACCTCCTTTTAAATAAATTTAGAACATTCGCTAAATGTAAGCGTTTGAATTTTTTTCAGGAGCAAATGGGAATAAGGAGAAAAGCATGATTATTGAAAGCGGAAGAAAAAATCATCAGCAATGACCATACAGCTACGTTTAGTTAATAAATCTTTCAATTTTGACAAAATACTGATATTTCATAATCTTGTATTCTTATGATAAACAAACACTTTACAAATGTACAATATATTTCTAATATTAATATCATATCCCCAGCATATGATAATTGAAAAAATGATAAAATAAACTATGGTTATATTAATCAGAAAATTTAGAATATATGGATAGGTCAGGTGAAAACGAGTGGACTTTAGAAATTTTAAGTATTTTGAAGCAGTGGCAAGGTTAGGAAACATTACAAGGGCTGCTAAGGAATTAAACATGTCACAACCACCCCTTAGCCAACAAATTCTAAATATGGAGAATAATCTGGGGGTAATGTTATTTGAACGACACAAAAAGGGAGTCATTTTGACTGAAGAAGGAAAACTCCTTTTACAAAAGGTAACTCCTATCCTTCGTCAATATCATGAACTTCTTGGCTATTTATCAGATCCTCAAAATTTAGTTATGGGAAATATTACGTTAGCTATTTTACCCGTTTTTTCGGCTACGATAGGTGAGGCGTTGGCACATATATGGAGCGAAAACATAAATATTCATTTTTCAATTAAAGAAGGCCATTCAAAAACAATCGTTTCATTAGTACAAAGTGGAGAAGCTCATTTGGGGATTACTCGTTTACCTATCCATAATACAGAACTTAATTATTCTATCCTAGGAAACGATCCTATTCGAGTTGTTCTTCGTAAAGATGATCCATTAATTGCAAAGGAGAAAATTTTACCGAGGGATTTAAAGGGGAGGCCATTGGTTTTAATTCGTGGAAGTACTACCCATAGTGCTTTCGCACAAATTGTCCAGAGGTTTGAAGAAGCTAAGATAAAACCTACTATCATCGGACATACAGAAACTGTTCTTACACTTCTTAAGATGGTGAAACATGGACCGGGAATCGGACTTGCTCCGCAGTCTGGTTGTTACCAATCGACAGATGGTTTAGAAATAGTACCATTTGGAGAATCGGAGATTTACATACCTACTGCTGTTATATGGCGGCAAAATGAGACGAATCCTACGGTATTAAAATTAAAGAACTTAATCACTAAGTATTGCGCTATTAAGTGACGTTTCTTAGTTTAGTAGAAAAAACATTCCCATCTCTGTTTTTTAGGAGATGGATTTTTTATAACTGTTTAGACTTAGGTATTGTTATTTTTATAAATTGGGTTTTTACGTTGATATTCATAAAACATACGAGTTACATATGGATAACATATCATTTTGGTATTTTACATATTGATAACTATTTTTTACACTTTTATCAAAGGATGAAATTCAAAATGTTCAAAAAATTATAGGAGGTATATCCCTTTAGACGTTTATTTTTTGATTCTTTAACAATTTACATCTCATTAAACAAATAAAATTAGTAACAATTTGTTTTTTATTAAATTGTTACCATTTCCAAAGGAGCGACTATATGGGGAATTTAAATAATGCTGTCAGCTGGATAACAGGAGCCACCGGGAGTATAGGAGGTGCGGCATGTAAAGCTTTAGCAAGATCAGGTAGTCACGTAGTCGTTTCTGATATAGATTTCGACCGTGCTCAGGACCTTTCTATCCAATTAAAAGATTTAGGTGTCGAGGCTTTACCCATTCAACTAGACGTCTCAGATCAAAAAGGTGTTGAATCTGTTGCAAAGGTTATAAAAGATACGTTTGGGCGATTGGACATTCTGGTAAATGGTGCGGGTATATCTCCAAAAGGAGAAAACGGACGAGTTCCAGTGGAAAACATGGATGTAGAAGAATGGCATAGAGTGATAAACATCAACTTACATGGAGCATTTTATACCTCGCAGGCTGCTGTTAAATTAATGAAGGAAAATCAAAGTGGTCATATTGTGAATATTGCCTCTCAAGCTGGAAGATCCTATAGTGCCGTTACTGGAGCTCATTATGCTGTTAGTAAAGCAGGTCTTATTTCTCTTACGCGTCAAATGGCTGGAGAACTCGGTCCAAGTGGAATTTATGTAAATGCAGTTGCCCCAGGACGCATTGACACTCCAATGATTAAAGATGTTGCAGAAGAAGTAAACCGACAAATAATAAATAATATTCCATTAAGACGACTAGGAACACCTGAAGAGGTGGCAAATACTATTCTATTTCTAGTTACTCCTCAATCAAGTTATCTTACTGGAGTAGTTATAGACATAAATGGTGGAAGATTGATGATATAGTAATTAATTTTGTTGGGGATTGTTAAAATACACCAGGGAAGCATTTCATTGAAATGAATTGGAGGAATTATTGGTGAAAGCCTTACTTAAACAAAGCTTTGATCCTGGAGATGTTTTATTGCAACAAGTAGTTAAACCAGAACCGGGCCATAATGAAGTGGTCATTAAAATACACTTTGCCGGCATTTGTGGAACGGACATGAAAATATATGATGGACATTATCATGCTTATAAGAATCCTTTGGTCCTTGGACACGAATTTAGTGGTCAAGTTGCAGAAGTTGGTACTGGTGTGCAGGATTTAGTGATCGGCACGAATGTTGTGGCCCGTACGATTTATTCTTCATGCGGGAAATGTGAATCATGTTTTGGAGGAAGAGAAAACCTTTGTACGGAAAAGACTCGAATTGGTTTTGATCATGATGGAGTTTTTACTGAATATGTAAAAGTTAATAAAGATCAAATCCACGTTCTGCCTAAAGAAATTGATTTGGTTACAGCAGCATTATTAGAACCTTTTACAGTAGTGGTACATGCTTTGAATCAAATTACAATTAGGCCATCCGATGTGGTCCTTGTGATTGGTCCTGGGCCGATTGGACTTATGACAGTACTTCTTTGTAAAGCTTACGGTGCTACAGTTGTTGTAGCTGGACTTAAGCAAGACAAGAAGAGACTTGAGTTAGCTCAAAAAGTGGGAGCTGATTTGGTTTTAGTTTCTGATCAAAATAATAGTGAGGCTTCATTATTGGATTTAACAGACGGCCAAGGCCCAAACATTGTTTTGGAGTGCTCAGGGACTGCAGGAGGCGTAAATCAAGGTTTAGAGTTATGCAGAAGAGGCGGCCAATATGTACAAATAGGCACTCGGAGCACACCCATAACTGTTGATTTTATGAAAATTGGTTATAAGGAAATTAAAGTTATTGGGAGTATTGGAC
>NZ_JBALSN010000148.1:0-2195 GCF_036966985.1 Neobacillus drentensis
TTACCAACCATTTTCAAAAGACCGCGACGTGAGTGGTGATCTTTCTTATGAGTACGTAAGTGCTCATTCAAATTGTTGATTGATTCTGTAAGGACAGCGATTTGAACTTCTGCAGATCCAGTGTCGCTTTCATGAGTTTTAAACTCATTGATAAGTTCATTTTTACGTTCTTGAGTGATTGCCATCCGGATTCACCTCCTAAATTTTACAAATCCCCTGATACCGAGCAAGCGTTGGTGATTCGTCTTGCCAAGTAGAGGTTATTTTTAATACGTTAATAAGAATACAACTTTTCACAGCAAAAAGCAAGGCTATAACGAAGTTTATTGTAGGAAAAACACCTTTTACAGACTAAAATGAAGACAATTGTCTTATTTCTTAAAATAATGGAGTGAATTTTGCTTATCACGTTCAATTTGTGCGACAAGCTCTTCTATTCCTGAAAATTTTTGTTCCTTACGTAAGTGAAGATGCCATTCAATAATCACTTCTTCACCATAGATATCTTCATTAAAGTCAAATAAGTGGACTTCCACGGAAGGAAGGAGTGCATCCTTATTAAATGTAGGTTTATAACCAATATTACATACGCCATTGTACCATTTTGAATGAACTTTCACTCGAACAGCATAAACACCGACAGGCGGCATAATATACTCGTCATTGAAATCTACATTCGCAGTAGGAAAGCCAATCGTCCGTCCTCGTTTATCACCATGTATAACGATTCCTGATGTTGTATAATATCGGCCTAATAGTGAAAAGAGTTCGTTGGTCCTGCCTTCTTTAAGCAGATTGCGAATTCTGGTTGAACTTACCTTTTCATCACCTTGGGTAAATTTCGGAACAATCGAATAAGAAAATTTATCTCTAGAATGAAAGGGCAATGTTTCCATTGTTCCCTTTCCCATTCGTCCATAGGTAAAGTCAAAACCAGCGACCACATGCCTTACGTTCAGGCCAATAACATATTGGTCAATAAATTCCTGTGGCAGCAAATTTGCAAATTCTACACTAAAATGAATAATAAATAAATAATCAATATCTAGTTCTTCAATTATCTTTATTTTCTCAGATAATGGGGAAATATACTTAATCTGCTTATCTGTTTTTCCTAATACAACGGAAGGATGCGGGTCAAATGTCATCACCGCACTGCAAATTCCTTTTTCTTCAGCTTGATTTTTGGCCTCAAGAATTACCTGTTGATGCCCACGGTGAACACCGTCAAAGTAACCTAACGCCATTGAGAGAGGCGGATATTCATCAATTGCATTATTAAATGGGAATTTAAGCCTAATTACTTCCAAAACAAACTCACCTTTTCTATACCGTACCTTTTTTAATCTTGATCATTTCGTAACACTTTAACTGGTTTAAAGAGGTCAGGCTTGTTAGGATGCTTTGAATAAATAGCAAGAGCCAGTCCATCTACAGTTTCAGCGATAATCGGTCCGTTACTAGTTTTTAAATGTTCAGGCATTTGTAATAATGCGCCATTTTTCACTTTCTCTGCTACTGTATCATTAATTTGGAGTTTCGGCAAATGAGAAAGTGCAGTTTCTAGAGGCCTTAATACACTCGAAATCGTTCCTGCTTCCATATGTTTTTCAATCTCTTCAAACGTTAAGCAGTCCTCTAAGGAATAAGAAGCTGATTGAACTCTTTGCAGGTATGACATATGTGCTGGAAAGCCAAGCATTTCACCAATCATTACGGCCAAGGTCCGAATATACGTACCTTTACTACAACTGACTCTAAACTTAAATTTTATCGTTTCACCGATATATTCAGATCGATCGTCTAATAACTCGATTGAATAAATCGTTACCTTCCGAGTTGGCCGTTCGACCTCGATTCCTTTGCGCGCATATTCATACAGTCGGACACCACCAACTTTTACTGCCGAGAACATTGGTGGTGTTTGCTCAATTTCACCAGTTAATGACTGTAATACTTTAAGAATTTCTTCCCGTTGAATAACCCTGGTTACTGGCTTTTGGGCAACTGTTTCACCTGAAGCATCTTCTGTTGTTGTCGAATAACCGATGGTTACTTCTCCCTCGTATGCTTTACCTGCATCCGTTATATATTCGGCCACTTTAGTTGCTTTTCCAATACATATAGGAAGTACCCCTGTGACGTCTGGATCCAGTGTGCCTGTATGCCCTACTTTTTTTGTTTTTAATATTTTC
>NZ_JBALSN010000148.1:2324-10875 GCF_036966985.1 Neobacillus drentensis
GGACAATAGCCGCTAGGGCGCTGGAGCTAGACAGTAATCTAAGTTCAAAACTTATACTTTCCGTTCATATCAAAAAAAAGGATAGACGTATGTCTATCCAGTTATTCTTCTTCCCTTTTTTCTAAAGGCTTTTCATCCTTATGCAGTTGGTGAAGAAGTGTATCGATTCGATTCCCGTAATCGATCGATTCATCCCATTCAAAGATGATCTCAGGGGTTTTTCGAAGACGAATTCGGTGGCCTATCTCGGTCCGAATAAAGCCTTTCGCTTTGGCTAGACCCTTTAAAGTATTTTCCCTTTGTTCTTCATCGCCTAATACGGAAATATATACTTTGGCTTGTTGTAGATCACCTGTTACTTCAACATCGGTAACCGTAACAAAACCAATCCGGGGGTCTTTAATTTTACGACCGATAATGTCACCCAGTTCTTTCTTCATTTGTTCTCCAACACGATTTGCTCTGTGGCTCATCACATTCACCTCTTAACTTAAAGCCATTCAATCTCGGTGATCGTTCTCTCTATTTCTGGAAAGGAGTCAATTAATTTTAACGCATTATTCAACTCATGTTCCGTGTTTACACGAGTGGAAGTGACGACAACGATCCCAATTTTCGTCCGCTGCCACACATCCTGAAAGCCTACTTCAGCTACAGAAACATTAAATTTCTGTTTTAAGCGAGTTAGGATCCTTTGCAAAACCGCTCGTTTCTCCTTTAACGAATGCGCATCATAGATTATACATTCGCATTCAGCAGCACCGATGATCATTTACGTTCAATTTCTTCCATTACATATGCTTCAATGATGTCTCCTTCTTTCACATCATTAAAGTTTTTAATGGTAATTCCACATTCGTACCCTTGTGCTACCTCTTTTACGTCATCTTTAAAACGTTTTAAGGCATCGATATTACCTTCAAAAGTGACAACACCGTTACGAATTAAACGAATACCGCTATCACGGGTAATTTTTCCATCGGTCACATAAGACCCAGCAATGGTACCAACCTTAGAGACTTTGAAAGTCTGGCGAATTTCTGCTTGACCGATAATTTTCTCTTGGAATTCAGGATCAAGCATCCCTTTCATTGCCGCTTCAATCTCTTCGATAACTTTATAAATAATGCGGTGAAGACGAACATCTACTTTCTCAGCTTCTGCTGCACGTTTCGCATTAACATCTGGGCGGACGTTAAAACCGATAACGATGGCATTCGACGCAGCGGCAAGACTAATATCCGACTCATTTATCGCACCAGCGCCACTATGAATAATTCTGATGTTGACACCTTCAACATCTATTTTCTGTAATGAAGCGGCAACGGCTTCAGCAGAACCTTGAACATCTGCTTTTAAGATGATATTTAGGTCCTTCATTTCACCTTGCTTCAATTGATCAAATAGCGTTTCTAGACTGACAATCGATTTTTCACCACGTTGGGCTACCAATGCAGTTTGAGCTCTTGCTTCCCCAACTTGACGTGCAGTTTTTTCATCTTCAAATACAACGAAACGGTCCCCTGCCTGCGGTACGTCATTAAGTCCAGTTATTTCAACCGGTGTGGACGGACCTGCTTCTTTCACGCGGCGGCCTTTGTCATTTACCATCGCTCGTACACGACCGAACGTGTTACCAACTACGATCGGATCACCAATTTTTAATGTACCGTTTTGGACAAGTAAAGTTGCAACAGAGCCACGGCCCTTATCCAATTGAGCTTCAATAACAGTTCCTACAGCTTTTCGATTTGGATTAGCTTTATATTCCTCTACCTCACCAACAAGAAGGATCATCTCTAATAAATTATCGATTCCTTCACCTGTTTTTGCAGATAGTGGAACAAAGATAGTATCCCCGCCCCAAGCCTCTGAAACTAAACCATGTTCTGTTAATTCCTGCATAACACGGTCTGCATTGGCAGCTTCTTTGTCCATTTTATTCACTGCGACAATAATTGGAACCTCAGCAGCTTTAGCATGGTTGATCGCTTCAACCGTTTGTGGCATAACACCATCATCAGCAGCTACGACAAGGATAGTAATATCAGTAATTTTAGCCCCACGTGCACGCATTGTCGTAAAGGCAGCGTGTCCTGGAGTATCAAGGAAGGTTATTTTTTTGCCGTTTTCAACTACTTGATACGCACCAATATGTTGGGTAATCCCACCTGCTTCTCCTTCCGTTACCTTTGTATTACGAATCGAGTCAAGCAAGGTTGTTTTCCCATGGTCAACGTGACCCATAATTGTGACGACAGAAGGTCTTTCCACAAGAGTTCCCTCTGAATCTTCAGTAAAGTATACTTCAAGGTCAGTGGTATCCACTTTAATTTCTTCTTCAACCTCAACACCATACTCACTTGCAATTAATTCGATCGCATCTTTATCTAACACCTGGTTAATCGTAGCCATTACTCCAAGTAAAAAGAGCTTTTTAATAATTTCCGAAGGCTCACGATACATCTTTTTCGCTAACTCACCAACCGTTAGAGATTCACTAAAAGTAATTTTAGCTGGAAGTTCCTTCTCTTTTTTCTTCTGTGGTTGTGCTTGTTGAACTGGCGTATGAGTCTTTTTCTTATTTTTATTATTATTATTATTATTGCGATTTTGATTATTATTATAAGGTCTGGACTTTGCTTTATCAGCATTATTGAAGACCTTATTCTCTTTGGATTGATTTTCCTGGTTTTGCTTTTTGCCTTCTACCGCTTTTGGAGGCGAAACCACTTTTACTTTCGTTGGAGCAACATTATTATCGGCCGCTTCTTCAAATGCTTTTGCCGTTTTGGTTTGCACTTGCGGTCTTTGAGCCGACTGAGCAGACCTTTGATTTTGACGTTGCTGCCCTTGACTTGGTTGTGAGTTCGTTCGTTGTGACTGCTGTCCATTTTGTTTATTCTCTTGTTTTTGTTGTGGTGTGTTGTTTTCTTTTTTGTTGAATGCTGCGTCAAGCTTTTTAACGTCTGCGTCTTCTATTGTTGCCATATGATTGGAGACCTCTATATTCATTTCTTTTAGTTTTGTGATGATTTCTTTACTTGAAATGTTGTGTTTTTTTGCATACTCATATACACGTATTTTACTCATCTTTTCACCCCCGCTAGATTTAATCGAGCAACGTTACCATTTTTTTTGCAAAGCCATCATCCAGTACAGCTACAACAACGCGGGCTTCTTTGCCAATCGCTTGGCCAAGAAGATGACGATTTTCCACAAATTTATATGGAACCTCATACGAATTACATTTATCAGTAATTTTTTTTGTCGTATTTGCAGAAGCATCTGCGGATAATAAAATGAGTCGTGCTTTTCCGCTTTGAATCTGCTTCACGGTTAGCTCCTCACCTGATATGATTTTACGTGCTCGATTGGCCAAGCCAAGCAATGACATCCATTGATTTTCTTTCATTTGGATTGTCAATTCTCCTTCTCTATAAGCTCAAGTAGCTCTTCGTATAACGAATCATTTATAGAAACCTGTAAGTGATTAGATAGGGTATTTTTTTTCTTGGCAAGTAAGACAGCTTCCTTGTCCTTAGAAAGGTAGGCACCCCTTCCGGATTTCTTTCCCGTCAGGTCGATGGATACTTCCCCCTCTTTTGAGCGAACGATGCGAACTAGTTCTTTTTTCGGCTTCATTTCACCGGTTGCTACACACTTACGCATAGGAACTTTTTTCTTTTGGTTCACTCATCATTCACCTCACTTTTTAATCCAGCTCTTCTTCATAATCGAAGTCATTTTCAACTTGATCATCAAAAAGCCTAATGGTTTCTTCACGCGGATAGATACCAATTTCGCGTGCATCTGTTTCTGATTTAATATCAATTTTCCAGCCTGTTAATTTCGCTGCAAGGCGGGCATTTTGTCCACGTTTACCAATTGCCAATGAAAGCTGATAATCAGGAACAACAACAGTGGTTGCTTTTTCATTTTCATTCACCATTACATCTAACACTTTAGACGGGCTTAAAGAGTTTGCCACAAAAACAACCGGATCCGCTGACCACTTAACTATATCTATTTTCTCACCTTTTAATTCATTAACTACCGCTTGAACCCTTGCTCCTTTAGGTCCAACACAAGAACCAACAGGATCTACCTCAGAATTATCTGAGTGAACAGAGATTTTCGAGCGGTCTCCTGCTTCACGGGCAACTGATTTAATTTCAACCGTGCCGTCATAAATTTCCGGTACTTCAATCTCAAACAGACGTTTTAAGAGGCCTGGATGTGTCCGCGAAACAAATATTTGGGGACCTTTGGTCGTTTTTTCTACTTTTGTAATAAATACTTTGATTCGATCATGGGGTTTATAACGTTCATTAGGCATTTGTTCATTCATTGGAAGTAATGCCTCAATTTTCCCAAGACTTACATATATGAATTTGGAGTCCAGTCTTTGAACGATACCAGTCATAATATCTTCTTCACGGTCAATAAATTCTGAATAAATAATTCCTCGTTCAGCTTCCCTGACACGCTGCGTTACCACTTGCTTAGCAGTTTGCGCCGCAATCCGACCAAAATCTTTAGGCGTGACTTCCATTTCAACAACATCTTCAACTTGATAATTTGGTGAAATTTGTCTCGCATCCTCTACCGAAATTTCAAGTCGAGGGTCAAATACTTGATCGACCACTTCTTTTCTAGCAAAAACACGCATGGATCCTGACTGTAAATTTATATCAATCCGAACATTCTGGGCCTGATTAAAATTACGGCGATATGCCGAAACAAGTGCTGCTTCAATTGCGTCTATGATAACCTCTCTGGAAATACCTTTTTCTCTTTCCAGTATATTAAGAGCATCTAATAATTCGCTGCTCATCTTAGTGTATCCCCCTATCTTTTCCTATTATTTCATTACGAAAAAGTAACCGCTAAGCGCGCATTTGCTACCTTTTCATAGGGAAGTTCAATCGTCTTCTTACGGGTCTTTATTTTCATTTCAATTTTTAAATGTTGTCCATCAAATTCTAATAAGGTCCCTTCAAAGCTTTTTTCCCCATCGATTGGTTCATAAGTTTTGATAAAAACATTTTTACCGATTGCTTTTTGAAAGTCTTTATCTTTTTTTAATGGACGCTCTGCCCCAGGTGAAGAAACTTCAAGAAAATAGTTATGGGGAATCGGATCAAGCTCATCGAGTTTTTCGCTGAGTTTTTCGCTAACGAGTCCGCAATCTTCAATATCAACACCGTTGTCTTTATCGATATATACGCGTAGAAACCAACTTTTCCCTTCTTTCACATACTCAATTTCCACTAATTCTAAACCAAGTTCTTGAAAAATAGGTGCAGCCAATTCTTCTACAACTTCCGTTACCTTGCTCATGCTTTACCTCCTTTTCCGATAATTTCACCCATATTGTATGTAGTTCACGGAAAGTTTTATCAAGTTATACTAAGAAAAAAAGTCGTATACAAAAAGGAAAGAGCGGGTTTCCCCACTCTTGTTCACGAGAGTATTTCTTAGTATTTCCAATAAAACTATACCATAACCATCAATTTTATGCAAATAGCTTCGCCGTTTGTCAAGCATTTTCCTATTTAAAACAACGATAACTGGTTTTGCTCTGGAAGGGATGCGAGGCACCCCTGTTTGTCCAAATATTCAAGGATGGTTTTCGATACTTTTCCGCGTTGCTGCAAATCTTCTTTAGATAAAAACTCTCCTGATTCCCGAGCTTTGACAATATTATAGGCTGCATTCGTTCCGAGACCCGGAATCGAATTAAATGGCGGTATTAAGGTATTGCCTTCAATGATAAATTCAGATGCAGAAGATTTATATAAATCGTAGTTTTGGAATACGAATCCTCTTTCTGTCATTTCTAAGGCTAGTTCTAAAACCGTCAACAAGTTTTTCTCTTTGTTTGATGCTTCCAGGCCTTTAGCATTGATTTCCTCAATTTTAGCCCGAATGGCTTCTGAGCCGCGCGACATCGCCTCTATGTCGAAATCTTCAGCACGAACAGTAAAGTAAGCGGCATAATATAGAAGCGGTAAATGAACCTTGAAATNNCATAGGCAGCAGCGTGTGCTTTAGGGAACATATACTTGATCTTTTTACAGGAGTCAATGTACCATTCCGGAACCTCGTTTTTCCTCATCTCAGCTTCCATTTCTTCACTTAATCCTTTACCTTTACGAACTGATTCCATAATTTTAAAAGCAAAGGATGGGTCCAATCCCTGATAAATAAGGTAGACCATGATATCATCCCGGCAGCCAATTACTTCACTTAGATTACATGTTTTATTATGGATTAATTCCTGAGCATTCCCCAGCCATACATCGGTACCATGTGACAGGCCTGAGATTTGGACTAATTCAGAAAAAGTAGTAGGTTTTGTATCTTCAAGCATCTGACGAACAAAACGCGTACCAAATTCAGGGATCCCCAATGTCCCCGTTTTACACATAATCTGTTGTTCTGTTACGCCTAATGACTCGGTGCCGCTGAAAATCTTCATAACTTCAGGGTCATCAGTTGGAATTGTTTTTGGATCCATCCCGCTCAGGTCCTGAAGCATCCTAATGACGGTCGGGTCGTCGTGCCCAAGAATATCGAGCTTTAAGACATTATCATGGATGGAATGGAAATCGAAATGGGTGGTCTTCCATTCTGAATTTCTATCATCTGCTGGGAATTGAATCGGTGAAAAATCATAAACATCCATGTAATCAGGGATTACAATAATCCCCCCCGGGTGCTGTCCCGTTGTTCTTTTAACACCTGTACAGCCTGAAGCAAGTCGTTCTACTTCTGCCCCGCGGAGTTGAAGATTGTTATCCTGCTGATATGCCTTCACATAACCAAAAGCTGTTTTATCTGCAACCGTACCAATCGTCCCTGCACGATAAACATATTCTTCTCCGAAAAGAACCTTCGTATAGTTATGGGCACGCGGCTGGTATTCTCCCGAGAAGTTTAAGTCGATATCGGGAACCTTGTCCCCTTTAAATCCAAGAAACGTTTCGAACGGAATATCGTGTCCGTCTTTATGGTATTTCCCACCGCATTGCGGGCAATCTTTATCAGGTAAATCAAAACCAGATCCAACCGATCCATCATTAAAGAATTCTGAATGCTTACACGTTGGACATACATAATGTGGAGGCAGTGGGTTGACTTCGGTAATTTCTGTCATGGTCGCAACCAGTGATGAACCGACGGACCCCCTTGAACCTACAAGGTAGCCGTCATCCAATGATTTTTTTACTAGCTTATGTGAAATCAAATAAATAACGGCAAACCCATGCCCAATAATACTTTTCAATTCTTTTTCTAACCGGGCTTCAACAATTTCTGGCAAATTATCACCGTAAATCTTACGTGCCATTGCGTAGCTCATTTCACGCATTTCTTCATCGGCACCCTCAATTTTCGGTGTATACAAATCATCTTTAATTGGTTTAATGACTTCAATCATATCAGCAATTTTATTTGTGTTTGTGACGACTATTTCTTTTGCCTTCTCTTTTCCTAAAAAAGAAAAAGCATCCAGCATTTCATTGGTTGTTCTAAAGTGTACATCTGGAAGTTCATGACGGTTGAGCGGATTAGCTCCCCCTTGCGAATTAATTAATATTTTGCGATAAATTTTATCATTTTCGTTAAGGTAATGAACATTTCCTGTGGCAACGACTGGAAGTCCTAATTTATCTCCCAAGTTAACGATTTTCGAAATAATGTCTTCCATTGCTTTTTCATCGCTCACCAATTCCATTTCAATTAACGGTGCATTGACTTCCTTTGGCATGACTTCAATGTAATCATAAAAGCGGGCAGCGCCTTCCACTTCCTCAGGAGATTTTTGCATCATCCCCTCAAATACTTCTCCTTTATTACATCCGGAGCCAACAAGAATCCCTTCTCTGTATTTTTGTAAAACAGATCGAGGCAATCGAGGGACACGATAAAAGTATTCGAGGTGGGAAATGGATACAAGTTTAAACAGATTCTTTAAACCTGCTTGAGTTTGAGCTAATAATGTACAGTGATACGGACGAGCACGTTGGTAGGCATTGCCTTTACCCATGTTATCATTAAATTGATCATGATATTCGATTCCTTTTTCAAGTGAATCTTTTAACATTTTCAAAAGTAAATAACCAGTGGCCTCAGCATCATATATTGCTCGGTGATGCTGGGTTAATTCAATATCAAACTTCTTAGTTAGTGTATTTAGACGATGGTTTTTCATCTCAGGATAGAGAAAACGTCCAAGTTCAAGTGTATCAATAACAGGATTCTTTGCCTTGTCATAGCCTATTTTTCTATATCCGACATTGAGGAAACCCATATCAAAGGAAGCATTATGGGCTACAAGTACAGCATCTCCAGCCCACACACTAAAATTCCGAAGAACTTCCTCTATTTCCGGAGCCGTTTGGACCATATCATCGGTAATTCCTGTGAGGTTAATAGTTGTTGCCGATAAACGATGATGTGGATTGGCAAAGGATTCAAAACGGTCAATGATTTCTCCATCATGTATTTTCACAGCAGCAAGCTCAATAATTGTATTATACACGGC
>NZ_JBALSN010000149.1:0-9007 GCF_036966985.1 Neobacillus drentensis
CAAAAGGCACAGGTAAAATCAAGAAATTTCCTTTTATGATAAAAATATGAATTTTATGGTTTATTCCCATTATTTATATTTAGGAAAACTATTTAATTCATAGTTGACATACATGTATATACAAGTTAGAATGAAAACGTAATCACAACTTGTATATACAAGACACGATATTTTACTGAAAACGTACCCACAACTTGTATAGAGAGTGAGAAAAAAATAGAAGATAGAAAATGGGGTTTTACCCATTTAAACAGGGGGAAAGAAAAATGTCGAACTACACAGATCCATCAAAAGATCTATTAAAGCACATTGGCGGTAAGGAGAACATTGCTGCGGTCACTCATTGTGTGACAAGAATGCGCTTTGTTTTAAACGATCCAAGCAAAGCCGATGTTAAAGAAATCGAATCCATTAAACTTGTAAAAGGTACATTTACCCAAGCTGGACAATTCCAAGTCATCATTGGGAACGAAGTATCTAGCTTTTATAATGAATTTGTCAAAATTGCTGGTGTGGATGGCACTTCTAAAGAAGAAGCAAAAGTAGCAGCACAACAAAATATGAACTGGCTGCAACGCATGATGGCCCACCTCGCTGAAATCTTCACACCTTTAATTCCAGCGCTAGTTGTAGGTGGTTTAATCCTTGGCTTTAGAAACATCATCGGGGATATCAAATTACTTGATGGTGGAACAAAATCGATTACCGAGGTTTCTCAGTTCTGGGCAGGTGTTCATGCCTTTCTTTGGTTGATTGGTGAAGCGGTATTCCACTTCCTTCCAGTCGGTATTACTTGGTCGGTTACGAAAAAAATGGGTGGTTCACAAATCCTTGGGATCGTCCTTGGTATTACACTCGTATCTCCGCAATTGCTTAATGCATATGCTGTAGCGGATGCGAAAGAAATTCCTTTCTGGGATTTCGGATTTGCAAAAATTGAAATGATTGGCTACCAAGCCCAAGTAATCCCTGCAATTTTAGCCGGATTAGTACTAGCATTCTTAGAAACAAGATTACGTAAAATTGTTCCTAATTCCATTTCCATGATCGTCGTTCCATTCTTAGCCTTAATTCCAACAGTGTTAATTGCTCATACAGTATTAGGTCCTATCGGCTGGAGTATTGGTTCAGGAATTTCTCATGTTGTGTATTCTAGCTTAACCTCAGCATTTGGCTGGATTTTTGCGGCAATCTTCGGATTTGCTTATGCCCCACTTGTTATCACTGGTTTACACCATATGACAAATGCGATTGACTTACAATTAATGAGTGAACTTGGCGGTACAAACCTATGGCCAATGATTGCTCTATCTAATATCGCCCAAGGTTCAGCTGTTCTTGCGATGATCTTTATTAATCGTAAAGATGAAGAAGAAAAACAAGTTTCGATTCCAGCAGCTATCTCTTGTTACTTAGGAGTTACAGAGCCAGCAATGTTCGGAATTAACTTAAAGTATGGCTTCCCATTCCTTGCTGCAATGATTGGTTCCATGATTGCAGGTGTTGTCTCCGTTGGCAGCCACGTTATGGCTAACTCTATCGGTGTCGGTGGTATTCCTGGATTCTTATCTATCCAGGGGCAGCATATGGCAATGTTTGCGATTGCTATGGTAGTAGCCATTGTGGTTCCATTCATTCTAACGATTGTCTTTGCTAAAACACGCATGAATAAATTTTCTTTTAAAAAATAACAGCAAAATCACATAGTTTGGAGGGAGACATACTCCCTCCTTTTCCTTATTAGAATACTTATAGGCAGGTGCTGGAAAATGACAACAGACTGGTGGAAAAAAGCAGTCGTTTATCAAATTTATCCGAAAAGCTTTAATGATACGACCGGAAATGGTACCGGCGATATTCAAGGCATCATTGAAAAATTAGACTATCTAAAACAACTAGGTGTGGAAGTCCTTTGGCTTACCCCTATTTATAAATCTCCACAACGGGATAATGGCTATGATATCAGCGATTACTACTCCATTCATGAAGAATATGGAACAATGGAAGACTTTGACTGCTTATTAGCAGAAGCCCACAAACGCGGCTTAAAAATCATTATGGATATCGTCATCAATCACACATCAACAGAGCATGAGTGGTTTAAACAAGCAAGAAGCTCGAAGGATAACCCCTATCGTGACTTCTATATCTGGAAAGATGGCAAGAACGGCCAAGAGCCAACGAACTGGGAATCAAAATTTGGTGGTTCGGCATGGGAATATGACGAGAACACCGAACAGTATTACCTTCATTTATTCGATGTTACCCAAGCAGACCTTAACTGGGAAAATGAAAATGTTCGTGCTGCCCTATACGAAATGATGCACTTTTGGTTAAAAAAGGGTGTCGATGGTTTCCGTCTTGATGTGATCAATTTAATTTCCAAAGACCAAAGCTTCCCTCAGGATGACAGTGATGGCCGTAAATTCTATACGGATGGACCAAAAATACATCAATTTTTACATGAGATGAACGAACAGGTTTTTTCCAAATACGACATTATGACAGTCGGTGAAATGTCATCAACTTCAATCGATAATTGCATTAAGTACACGAACCCAACAGAAGAAGAGTTAAACATGACCTTTAGCTTCCATCATTTGAAGGTCGACTATCCAAATGGTGATAAATGGACGAAAGCAGACTTTGACTTTCATTCTTTAAAACAAATACTATCTGATTGGCAAATGGGAATGAATCAAGGCGGCGGTTGGAACGCTCTCTTCTGGTGTAATCATGACCAACCACGGGTGGTTTCCCGTTTTGGAGATGATCAAAATTATCTTAAAGAGTCGGCGAAAATGCTGGCAACTGCCCTTCATATGCTCCAAGGAACTCCTTATATTTATCAAGGAGAAGAATTTGGGATGACCAATCCAAACTTTAACTCGATTGATGAATACCGGGATGTTGAATCTTTAAATATTTTTAACATCAAGAAAAATGAAGGCATGGATGAGCATGAGATCATTGAAATCTTGAAGCAAAAATCCCGTGATAATTCAAGAACACCTGTACAGTGGAATGCAACTTCGAATGCAGGTTTCACAAATGGGACTCCATGGATCCAAACAGCGCGTAATTTTCAGGAAATCAATGCGGAAAAGGCACTCAAAGATTCAAACTCTATCTTCTTCCATTATCAAAAACTGATTCAATTGCGAAAAGAGTACGATGTAATTACGGATGGAAAATATCAGCCGATTTCCAATGAGGATGATTCTGTATTTGCTTATTTAAGAACAAGTGATACGGAACAATTACTAGTCATCAATAATTTTTATGGCAAAGAGCATACCTTCGTCCTCCCCGCTCATTTACATCTTGAAGTGGATGATAGTGAGATGTTACTCTCTAATTATGAGGATTCGACTTCACTAAGCCAGGAAATCAATTTACGGCCATATGAGTCGATTGTGTATTACCTGAAAAGATGAACGGAGTTGTCATTATGACGAACAAGTATCTAACAATCTATAACATCATTGTCGAGCAAATTAAAAGCGGTGAAATCCCGCCCCAAATGCTTCTTCCCTCTGAAAACGAATTGAAGGACCAATTCGAGACATCCAGGGAGACGATCAGGAAGGCGTTAAATTTGCTTTCACAAAATGGCTATATCCAAAAAGTTAGAGGTAAAGGTTCGATTGTAATCGACATTAGCAAATTTGATTTTCCGGTTTCGGGGCTGGTAAGCTTTAAGGAACTTGCCAATAAAATGGGCAGTAAACCGAAAACGATTGTGAACGAACTTGAGTTAATCAAGCCGGATGGTTTTGTCAGACAGCAGCTTCAACTCGGCAGTAAAGACCTTGTATGGAAAGTCATTCGGACAAGGGAAATGGGCGGCGAGAAAATTATCTTGGATAAAGATTTCTTAGCAAAAAAACACGTTCCTTCCCTGACAGAGGAAATTTGTGCCGATTCAATTTACCAATACATCGAAAATGAATTGAACTTGACAATTAGCTTTGCCAAAAAGGAAATTGTCGTGGAGGAGCCTTCTCTAGAAGACCGATCCCTCTTAGACCTTGATGGCTTTCACAATGTTGTTGTTATCAAAAACTATGTTTATTTAGATGATGCCACCCTCTTTCAATACACTGAATCAAGACATCGGCCAGATAAGTTTCGCTTTGTCGATTTTGCACGTAGATCCCATTAATTTTAGTAAGGAGACCGCCATTCAAACGTGGCGGTCTCCTTTTTATTCCTTCATCCAATGATGTTTGCTACAATATAAGCAACCAAATTGTGAGGTGAACCTTGTATGTGCGGCCGATTCACATTAACAGCGACGTTCGAAGAAATCATTGATCGTTTCGATATTCAAGCCTTTATTGAACAAGAAAATTATGAGCCCAGTTTTAACATTGCTCCATCCCAAGCCGTCCTTGCTGTCATAAATGATGGGAAGTCTAATCGGATGGGATTCTTAAAATGGGGCTTGGTTCCGCCTTGGGCAAAGGATCCTGCCATTGGCCATAAAATGATTAACGCCAGAGCAGAAACATTAGCTGAAAAGCCCAGCTTTAGAAACGCCTTCAAAAAAAAGCGCTGTCTAGTCATTGCTGACAGCTTTTATGAATGGAAGCGGCATGAGGATAAAAGCAAAACTCCCATGCGGATTAAACTAAAGTCTGATGATATGTTTGCCATGGCGGGCATCTGGGAAGCTTGGAAATCTCCCGAAGGAAAAACACTCTATACTTGTTCTGTCATTACAACCGGACCCAATGAACTTATGAAAGATATTCATGACCGGATGCCTGTTATTTTAAAGCCGGACGATGAAAAAATCTGGCTGGACCCATCCGTGTCAAATCCCAAAGATTTAAACAAACTACTCGTCCCATTCGATGAAAGCCTAATGGAAACGTACGAAGTTTCTTCCTTAGTTAACTCACCCAAAAATAACTCAATCGGGCTTATTCAAAAAATTTGTTAATCCTTTTTAAAAAAATAGGCACTCTTTTTTAAAAATATTTTTTCAATATGGACAGGTTTACTACATGCACGTCCATGTTCCTACATATGATGTACTAACCCATAAAAGTTTTCCTTCTTAAAGAAAGTGGTTCGGCCACTTTCCTTTTTTTTATGGATAAAAATGGTCAGAAAATCTGGTAACTTTTCATTAATCTACAAAAATGGGGAAATATAAGTCATATTTACTTGATATAGATAAGGTTGGATGTATATGGGGATGAAAATGAAAAAACTGCTTTATCATTTAATAAAGGTTCGGGATAAAATTTTTATTCCATTTGTCCTTTTGTATATATTAATTGCAGCCTTAGGAATTTATATAATTGAACCGAAAACATTTAAAACATATATTACCGCTATCTATTGGGTGTTGACCACGCTGGCAACCGTAGGATTTGGAGACTATGCCCCCGTTACCCATGCTGGTAAAGTATATACCATCTTCCTGTATATCACTGGAATTGGACTTGTCAGTGTTCTAATTGGTAAAGTCATCGATTCGATCTATCTAGTTGATAAAATGAAAGTTGGAGGCAAAATGAAATATACTGGGAAAAATCATATTATCTTGATTGGTTGGAGTGCGAAGTCTAAATTAGCAATTGAAGAAATATTAAAATCTGATAAAAAAATAGAAATTGTTATTATTGATGATTTAGAAAAGGCTCCATTGATGGAGAAGCGGCTATATTATTTGCGCGGTGATGCCACCGATGAAGAAACCCTCCTTAATGCAAATTTACCGAAGGCCACAGGAGTGATTATTTTTGCCGACCAAATCACTCAGGATAATTATGCAACTACAGATCCCGTACTCGTGGACGGAAAAACATTATTAATAGCAACGGCCATTACTTCTATAGAAAAAAGTTTACATAAATCAATTCATGTCACTGCCGAAGTGATTAATCAAAAGCATATCCGATTATTTGAGCATGTAAATGTCGATGAGTTTATTCCTACTCAAGAAATGATTTCACACGCTGCGGTAAGATCTTTATTTTCCCATGGTGTCACACATATGTATTCTGAATTAATGAGCATTCAATATGGGGAAGCCATGTATGAAATTCCTACACGACCTGAATGGAAGACCTATCGGGATGCCTTTGTAGACCTTCTTAATAAAGGAGCAACCCTTGTGGCAGACCGGGGTGACCTTCATATAAACCAAAAGCTTGATAGTAGGATTCCTGAAGATGCTCAGCTTTTTGTGATATGTGATAAAGAGACAATTTCTCTTCTCCAATAGGATAACCGCATACGAAAAGGATGCTGCAGCGAGCATCCTTATTTAAATGGAATAATAATAAAAATAATTGGACTCTTTTTCAAAACCTACTTTTTCATAAAGCCGCTGCGCATTGTGATTCCCCTTACCTGTCTCCAGCATAATGCCTTTTGCTCCTGTTTCCTTTGCAAACTGAATCGCCTTATGTATTAATTGTTCTCCAGCACCCTTTCCACGGTATTGTTCCTTCACATACAAATCATTTAATACCCATGATCGCTTCATACTTACAGACGAAAAGGTTGGATACAACTGAACAAAACCAACAGCATTGCTCCCTTCAACCGCCAAAAAAACAATCGATTCTTCGTTCACTAATCTAGATTTTAAAAACTCTTGCGCACCCTCAATATCAGACTTTTGCTCATAAAAGACCCGATATAGATCAAATAACTCCGTTAACGATCCCAGTTCATCCATCGTTGCTCTTTGAATAATCATACGTAAATTCCTCCTTGTTTTTAAAATGATATGGAAGGATAATTTTAATAAGTGCAGAATATTTAAACATTATCAGACAACTAGTAATTTGTTAATTAATTTGCATTTTGAGGCTTGGGGGAAATAAGGATGAACGCACTGAACGTAAGGCTAGATTTGTTTGAAAAAATTATTCCTTTTAATCATAAGCTAGCACCATTATTTATTCGCGACAGCTTACATTCTATCATTCCAGAAGGAACAGAACGTATTTTCGTGATTGGAATAGGTTCAAATGTAATAAATGGTGACAGTCTTGGTCCATTTGTTGGTACCTTGCTTCATAATCTATATCCCCAACATTTAACAGTAGTCGGGAATCTTCAGACACCCTTAGATGCACAAACACTTGTCCCTGAGGTATCACAGATTACTATGCCCCAGAATAGTTTTGTCATTGCCATCGATAGTGTTCTAGGTTCAGAAAGTATCGTTAATTCCATCGTGGTTCGTGACGGGTCCATCCTGCCTGGGTCCGGTTTAGGAAAAAAACTTCCCCCGATTGGAGACTGCAGTATTATGGGGGTTGTGTTGGAAAATGATCCAACATTAGAATGTTCACTACTATCCACGAACCTTCATCTTATTTACACAATGGCCACAAATATCGCGAAAGGGATTTCCCTAGCTATCAGGCAATACTATAAATATCCATCGTTCCATCCAATTTTGCAACATTGCTAGTAAGCAACTGCACAATTTCTGAGCCATCTAATAATAACAGATATTTCAAATAATTGAAATTTTAGTGGCCCGGAAGCGTCTGATTCAGCGAATCAAAACAAAATAGCCCGGAAGCGCCCCGGACTATCACGTTTATTTACGATTTAGGCACTATTGCTTTTGCTCCCATAGATAATTTACCACAGCATTATATTGTTCCTTTGATAATGAACCTGGTGCAGACTTAGGCATATTCTTTTGGACAAATCCTAAAAGCTCTTCTTTCTTCTGAAAATCGGCATGGATTTTTGCTGAATCTAGTTTTACTTGACCACCTGTAATGTCGCCAGAGCTATGGCATGTGATGCAGCTTTTTTGAAAAATGTCATCTCCTGCAGATGCTGTAGCTGGTTCACTAGCAGGTTCACTAGTTGTTTCACTAGCAGGTTTGCTTGCGGGTTCTTTTGATGAATCATTATCATTACAAGCACTCAATAAACCAATCATGCAAATAAATAAACCCAAACCGATAATCCTTTTCAAGCTTTCACCCCTTTTGTGGTTTCCTAGGGGATTGCCTTCTTGGCAATAATAGCGGTATTTTGGCAATCACATAGGTAAAAATAAACATGCCCAATGACATCATATTTCTAAAGTCCTATGATTATTCCAGTATTATTTAGGTTAACTAACTGATATTTTTAGCAAAGAAAAAAGGATAGATATAGCAGACCCCCTGCTATAATCTATCCTTTTCTTCATTTTCTGTTTCTTCTTTATTGAACCAAAGCGGGTCATTATTGTCCTCTTCCCCATTATAGTTAATCAGGATTTCTTCCCCTGCTTTGATATCTTTGTATGCGTAAAAATCGAACGTGTGGTTTGGGAAATTAATTTCATATGTAGCATTCGGCTCATACGAATGGTTAAATAGCATTCCATACCCTAAAAGAAGTGCGGTGTGGTTAATTCCATATTCAAACGCATAATCAGCAAGCAGCGTTTTTTCAATATGAACATGCTCCTCATTTGGATAAGGAATAACTGGTGCTTCATGAATTAGCTCCCCTTTTGCGATATCCCGAGTCGCAAATACCCCTCTATTTAATTCCCCATCACTAAGCTTGGATGTCTTAATCTCAATCATGTTAATCACCTATTAAATTCTTTCCAATGAAGTTTTTACTCTTTATATAGCTTGCCATTAACTAAACAAGAAAGCAAATGTTTTTTGCTTCCCCCACTTTTTCAGGTTCTTTTTTGAAGAGGCAAATCATAAAATGAGAATATACGTTCGCAACTAGAGGAGGGTACAAATGGGGAATTTGATTACGGGTGAAATGTTGGTGAAGTATTACGAGTTGAATAAGCAGAAAAAAGAAATAGAGATGGAAATGAATGCATTAAAGGATGCTTTTCAAAATTACTTTAATAATCTAGTCGGTACTGATCACAAAGGTGAAATTACCATTAGTGGCTATAAACTCCAAAGGCAAATTCGCAAAACTGAAAAATATGATGAAGCTGAAACCATTAAAAGATTAGAAGAATTACAGATGAATGAGCTCATCCAGGTAGTGAAAA
>NZ_JBALSN010000150.1:0-7768 GCF_036966985.1 Neobacillus drentensis
AGCAAAGTTGGCTTAATGCAAAAATTGCTGAAATAGCCACCATTTATCCGGAAGTTGAAAATGTTTCCATTTTAGCAGAATTGTTAATTACAAAGCTTGTCCCGATGGTGGGAGCAAGTTGCGGAGTTTTCTATGTAAAGGAAGTAGAAGAGAGAGAGCAGTATTTAAAGAAGATATCTGCCTATGCTTCTCTAGATGATAATAAAGATTATATGCGGTTTCGTTTTGGAGAAGGCCTTATCGGACAGTGCGCCCTTGAAAAACGTTCCATTTTACTCACCAATGTTCCAGATCATTACGTAAAAATAGGATCAGGCACGGGAGTTGGTTCACCAAAAAATATTATTATTTTACCGATTCAATTTGAAAATGATGTACTAGCTGTCATTGAAATTGCATCATTTGAGAACTTTTGTCCCCTCCAGGTTAAGTTATTAGAAGCAGTAACTAATAATATAGGCATCAAGATAAACAGTATTGTTAGTCATATGAAAGCAGAAAGATTATTGCAAGAATCACAAGCATTGACAGAAGAACTCCAATCTCAATCAGAAGAACTGCAGTTACAACAAGAGGAATTAAGGACGACGAATGAAAAACTTGAGGAGCAGTATATAGCCTCTGAACAAAAGAACAAGGAAATTGAAAAGGTGAGAGAGGCGCTTGAAGAAAAAGCGCAACAATTAGAACTTAGCTCTCAATATAAATCCGAGTTTCTAGCCAATATGTCACACGAGTTAAGAACTCCACTTAATAGTTTACTAATTTTAGCGCAAATACTTGCTGAAAACGGGGATGGTAACCTTTCCGTTGAGCAGGTTGAGTATATTCGGACGATCTACTCATCTGGTAATGATTTACTTCATTTAATCAATGATGTCTTAGATTTGGCGAAAGTAGAGTCAGGAAAATTAGATGTTAATCCTAAAGAGGTAGATCTTCATGATGTCCAAGATTTTATTGAAAGACAATTTTCCCCTCTAGCGATTCAAAAACATGTACAGTTTTCAATTAAGATGGAAGGAAGTTTAGCAAGGACATTCTATACTGATGAACAACGCTTACAGCAAATTTTAAAAAATCTCCTTTCAAATGCGTTTAAGTTTACTGAACGTGGCAGTGTATTATTAGATATTCGGAAGGAAATAAAAGACATCAGTGGGCAGCTTTTTGAGGGTGAAACTCGAGAGCATTCGATGCTTGCTTTCTCCGTGATCGATACTGGAATTGGCATTGATAAAGACAAACAAGAAACAATATTTGATGCCTTTAAACAAGCAGATGGAACGACAAGTCGTCAATATGGAGGCACTGGATTAGGACTGTCCATTAGTCGCGAAATGGCCCAATTATTAGGTGGATTTATAGAGGTCTCTAGTACGAAGGGAAATGGAAGCACCTTCACTTTATATTTGCCATACTTTCAATCAACCAGCAAAATAGTAGAAAATACCGCTTTGGAAGAAGCTGCCATAAGTCTTTATGAGGATGATTCACTCAAAGATTTAGCAGGTCCAATAAAACAAGATGGCATTTCTTCTTTGAAAAACAAGAAAATTCTCATTGTAGATGATGATATACGAAATGTGTATGCCTTAACCATTGCACTTGAGAAGTTTGAAATGGATATAATTGTAGCAGAAAATGGCCGTGAAGGTATTGAGGTATTAAAGGAAAATCCAGAAACAGACCTCATTTTAATGGACATTATGATGCCAGAGATGGATGGATTTGAAGCAATGCGGCGAATTCGTCATCTAACTGAATTCCAAACAATCCCGATCATCGCCCTTACAGCTAAGGCAATGAAGCGCAGCAGAGAAGAATGTTTAGATGCGGGAGCAACGGATTATATCAGTAAGCCGATTAACTTAGACCAGTTATTTTCCTTAATGCAAGTATGGCTGTATAGTAAGGAGGGGAGAGAATTTGATAATAAAGCCTAATATTCTACAGACAGATGAAATAGAAAGAATAGAAATCGATCTACTGCTTGAGGCCGTTTTTCGATTTTATGGTTATGATTTTCGAAACTATGCCTTTCCTTTCATTCAAAGGAGAATTAACCATCGTGTACGTAAGGAAAATCTACCTAGCATATCTGCTCTCCAGGAAAAAGTACTTCGTGATCCAGTTGTCATGGGGGAATTGCTTTCTGATTTCTCGATTAATGTAACAGAGATGTTTCGGGATCCTTCATTTTTTAAGACATTCCGAACAAAGATCATCCCTTTAGTAAAAGATTATCCTGAAATTCGAATTTGGCATGTTGGCTGTTCTTCAGGAGAAGAGGTCTATTCTATGTCTATTCTCTTACATGAAGAAGGGATTTACGAAAAAACGAGAATTTTTGCTACTGATATTAACAAATGTGTTTTAGAAAAGGCGAAGCAAGGGACCTTCCCTTTAGACAGGATGCAGCTCTACACTAAAAACTATATCGAGGCAGACGGGAAAAGGGCTTTTTCAGAGTATTACAAGGCAGTGGATCATAAAGTATTTTTCCATTCCTTTTTGCAAAAAAATGTGGTGTTTGCCCAGCACAATTTAGTAACAGACCAATCGTTTAACGAGTTTGATATTATTATATGCCGGAATGTCTTAATCTATTTTAATAAGGTTCTTCAAAATCATGTCCACACGTTATTATATAAGAGCCTAAGCCCAGCAGGGTTTCTTGGGTTGGGTATAAGAGAGGGGATAAAATTTACAAGTTATGAACACTGTTACAGAGAATTTGACACATCAGAAAAACTCTATCGAAAAGTTAACTAGTCCCCATTCTAATAAGGTAAATATATTAATGGTGGATGATCATCCTGAAAACCTATTAGCATTGAAAGCTGTACTTACATCTCCCAATTATCACTTGGTTAGCGCAAATTCAGGTAAAGAAGCGTTAAAATGTATGCTTAAACAAGATTTTGCTGTTATTTTACTAGATGTACAGATGCCTGGGTTAAATGGTTTTGAAACAGCGAAGCTTATTAAGGCTCGAGAAAAAACCAGGCATATTCCAATTATTTTTATTACAGCGATTAGTCTAGATATGGAACATGTGTATGAAGGGTATTCAGTTGGGGCCATTGATTATATTATGAAACCCTTTAATCCAAAAACATTGAAGTATAAAATTGAACAATTTGTTAAAATTCACCAAAATCATCAAGAAAATATCATTCAAACTGATCGAGAACGTAAAGTTGAACTGAATGAGATGAATAAAAAGTTAGATCGAACCACCTTAAATTTACGTCGTACAGAGGCATTATCTAAAGTTATTGGTGAAACCATCGTTGACACGATCATTACGTTTGACGATCAGGGATCTATATTATCGGTGAATCCAGCAATAAAAAGCATGTTTGGATACAGAGCTGAGGAATTAATCGGCGGCAATGTTTTGAAACTTTTTCTAACATGGATGGGAGATCATGTCCAAGATTCTTCGTTTTCTTTACTATCCACTATAAAAAAATCCGCAGGAAAGGTGGTAGAATCGGTAGCTGTTCGGAAAGATGAAAGTCACTTTCATGCTGACATTCTAATTGGTGAAACCACCATTGAAAAGCAAAACCTCTTTGTATGTAGCATTCGAGATGTCACAGAAAGGAAGCAGATAGAGGAGATTAAGAAACTTCAATACAATAATATGGAACAAATAGTAGAAAAACGAACCCAAGAACTGATAAGGGCTAATGAGAGACTACAAAATGAGATAGAGGAACGAGAAAAAATCGCCAGCCATCTGTACCGTTCCCAAGAAAGATTTCGTAAAATCTTTGAATCTAGTCCCTGTTTAATGGCGATTTTTTCTCAGAAGAATTTAACCTTTATTGAAGTAAATACTAGTTGGTTAAACTTTACTGGTTATAGCATGACAGAGTTGGAGAAGCGCAAAATAAATGTAAAGAATTTTATTGATGAATTCACAGGAAAGCCTATAAATCTGGATCTGAAAATTCGTAATAAGAAAATTAGCTATAAGACGAAAAACGGCGAAATTCGCGATGGATTATTATCGACTGAAATGATTGATATCCATCCGGAACCATGTACGCTCATTGTTTTAACAGATATTACGGACACCGTTCACCTAGAGAAAGAGATGTCCCGCTTAGACCGTTTGAATTTAATCGGTGAGATGGCAGCAGGAATCGCCCATGAAATTAGAAATCCCATGACTACTGTTCAAGGATTTTTACAATTATCAAGGAATGACAGTGCTAATCTATCAGCAGAGATCATTGATTTGATGTTAGATGAATTAACAAGGGCGAACTCTATTATTACAGAATTCCTTAATTTAGCCAAAAACAAGGTTAGTGTGAAGAAAAAGCAAAACTTAAATAGGATACTTGAAGCATTATCTCCATTAATTCAAGCTGAAGCTTTTCGGTCAAGTAAACATGTTAAGTTGGAATTAAATCAGTGTCCGGATATATTCATAGATCAGAAAGAAATCCGTCAACTGATTTTAAACATTGCATTAAATGGGCTAGATGCCATGTCTTCTAACGGAATACTTACCATAAAAACATATACGGAAAATCAGACCGTCGTTTTAGAAATAATAGATCAAGGTCATGGCATTAGCCCGGAAGTACTACAAAAACTAGGAACACCTTTCTTTACAACGAAGGAGACGGGAACAGGATTAGGTTTGGCTATTTGCTACAGTGTAGCTAAACGACATCATGCCGAAATTGATATCACAACAGGGGATGAGGGAACTGTTTTCTCGATCCGCTTTCAATTAAATTCCAGTCCTAATCAGTGAGAGTTTCATTTCTTAAACGAAAAGAGAGGGGAGGATGTAGTGTTCAAAAAAGGAAAACTAGTTATTCTTGTTGGAGCAGTTATTTCTGTTATCATTATAAGTTTTATTTCTAAATCATTTGCAGACGAAAGACCGAAAGTGGTTATTGTTTTAAAGAATATGGACACACAATATTGGGAAATTGTTAAAGCAGGTGCTGAAAAAGCGTTTAGTGACTTTGGTATGGACGGGAAAGTTATCGCACCACTTGATGGTTCTACTAAAGAACAAAGGAGATTATTAGAGAAGACTTATCAAGAAAATCCAGATGTATTAATTGTTGCACCTATTGATTCAACGGTTATACCTTTATTGGATAAGTATACGAAACAAAAGAAAATTCCTGTATTGTTAGTAGATCAAGATAATCCTTGGGAAAATAAAACTTCTTATATCGGTACCGATAACGTAGATCTAGGAAAAAAGGCAGGCTCGCTTTTAGCCTCGCAACTTCAACCTGGAAATAAAGTTGCCATTATCGGTGGACATTTATCAATCTCAGTATTTAGAGAACGGATAAATGGAGCTAAAATGGCTTTAAAAGATGCAGGGATCATAGTAGCGGCAGAAACAGTATGGAATTCGGATGATGCAAAGACAGTAAAAAAAGAAATGACAAAGATGTTGCATGATCATCCTGATATTAAGGGAGTCTTTGCGACTCATGACATCTCCGCTTTACTTGTAATAAAAGTATTGAAGGAACAAGGTGTTACTATACCAGTCATAGGAGCAGACGGAATTCCAGATATGCTGAATTTAATAAAGAATGGAACGATCTCAAGTACAGTAGCACAAAACCCTTATGATATGGGGTATTTAAGCGTTGAAACAGCATTGAAAGTAACAAAAGGGAAAAATGTTGAAAAAGTCGTTGATACCGGCGTAGATATCATCATTAAAGAAAATGCAAAACAGAGATTAGACTTCTATAAATTGTTAAAATGAGTAAATGGGTGTCAGGCACCATCCAGAATTTTTTTGGATGGTGCATGACACCTTTTTTACGGTTGCCTTAATTAAATGTTTTTTTCTTTATCATTATGGGGTATTGTCCAGGAGTGTTTTAATATGCGGTCTAATACTTTTTCAGTAAATGGCATGAAGTAATTAAGTATTAGCCCCCCTAAACAAACGGTTAATAAAGTTCCAACGCCAATTGGTCCATTTAATATCATAGCCATTATCAAGAATACGAGGTAAATGAATGTTCTCGAAAAGAATATATTTGTTCTAGTTAATTCTTGTATGATTAATGTTAACCGGTCAACGGGAATTGGTGCAAAATTTGTGTGTAAATAGGTTGCAGTGCCTAATCCTATAACAACTAAACCGATCCCAAAACAAACAACTTTGCTGTACCATAGTTCAGGTGTTATCAAATGGTGCAATAAAAAAAGCCACATATCAATACCAATACCAGTGATAAATGCTGTTAACAACCCCAAAACTTCTGGATGTTGTCTTTTTAAAATTGAATTACAACCTATCAAAATGAAAGCTATTATTATTTCCCAACTTCCCACTGTAAGCCCCACATTTATGGACAGTCCTACCAAAACTGCATCAAAGGGTGAAGTACCTAGGTCTGATTTTATAGTTAAAGAAATACCAAGGGTTAATAGTAATATTCCTAATACATAAACAACAAATTTAGCTTTACTCGATCTCATCATCATTTTTTAGTAGATAATTCTTTGAGCATGAGAATATGTGGGATTCCATCTTCCATAAAGATTGTAGATGATGTCCTAAACCCTAGTTTTCTATAAAATCCTTCTGCCTGAGTTTGTCCATGTAATTTAACCTGCGAGGCTCCTCGCTTTTCCGCAATTTCTTCTAACGCTTGTATTATGATTTTTCCAAGCCCAAATTTACGGTAAGGTTCAAGGATACAGATTCTCTCCAATTTCCCTACTCCATGAATAAACCTGATCCTTCCCGTACCGACTGTTTGTTCATTATAATGGACTAATATGTGTTCGCAAAGACCATTCAGTGTATCAAATTGATCAAATTCATCTTCTAGTGGTACACCTTGTTCCTTCACAAATACTTGTTCCCGAATAGCAAATGCTGCCTTTAAATCTTCATCCATCGTTATTCTTTTTGCATACATTTTTTTCAGTCCTTTTAATTTTTATATGACCTTGATAATTTTGTTGCAAATGCAATAAAATTAGGTTAAATTTAATTTATATTAATTTTGTAGTAAATGCAACAAAAAAGTACCTTAAGGAGATAATCATGAAAGAAATTTTACGAGAAATTGGAATGATCGCAAGGGCATTAGATTCTATAAGTAATTTAGAATTTAAAGAATATGACCTTACAAAAGGTCAGTATTTGTACCTGGTGCGAATATGTGAAAGCCCAGGAATCATTCAAGAAAAGTTAGCTGAAATGATAAAAGTAGACCGGACAACGGCAGCTCGTTCTATAAAAAAACTTCAAATGAATGGTTTTATTGAAAAGAAAGAAGATGAACATAACAAAAAAATTAAAAAGCTTTTTCCAACAGAGAAAGGGCTAAATGTTTATCCATTTATAAGAAGAGAGAATGATTACTCCAATACCGTTGCATTAGAGGGATTTTCCGAAAGGGAAGTAGNNTTTTTACTCTTCTTCAAAAGGTTAGAAAAAATGTAGAAAAAGACTGGGAATTTGTAAAAAAGGGAAACAAGAGAAATTATTGATTATATAAAGGAGCGATATATTAAAATGACTATTAACATAAAACAGTGTACCCTTGAAGATTTACGCATCCTTCAAGAAATTAGTTATGTAACATTTAATGAGACATTTAAGGACCAAAATTCACACGAAAATATGACTACCTATTTGGAAAGAGCATTTAACTTAGAACAATTAGAAAAAGAATTAACTAATATTTCTTCGCAATTCTTTTTTGTTTATTTTAATAATGAAGTCGCAGGATATTTAAAGAAC